>CAIZJW010000001.1 GCA_903933385.1 uncultured Silvanigrella sp.
TCTTTTGTTGTTTGTTCCATACTGTGCGCACTCTCCATTGAAAAAAGAATGCTACCGCAACGAACTCAGTTCCTCAGAAGTGCACTGAGGAATTTTGCCGTTTTTTCATAAATCGATGCGCTGTGGCAACGGTGTTGTGAAATTTTTTTTGTGGAAAAATCTCAAAAAAAATCAATTGCCGCCGAGCTTCAAGAGAGCAACGCCACCAACGATGAGAGCTGCGCCAAGCCACCGAAGAAGCGATTGGGGATCGCCAAAGTAAATAACCCCAGCAAGGAATGCTCCCACCGCACCAATTCCTGTCCAAACGGCATAGGCTGTTCCCATGGGAATGGTTTTTTGCGCAAGCCAAAGAAGCCAGCCGCTTGTGGCAAGACAGCCGACAGAGAAAACGATTGCAGGAATGCGATATTTGTCGCCCTGTGCAAGTTTCATTCCAATGGGCCAGCCCACTTCAAAAAGGCCTGCCAAGAGAAGATAGATCCAGCCCATCTGTTACTCCTTGGTTTCACTTTGAAGAAGGGTTTTGAGCTCATTGATTGCGGCAGTATACATGCCGTAGTTCAATTCATCGCTCGCGCCACCATGAATGCCTATGACTTTGATTGAGCTGGTGCTGATAAGAACGGCACCGCTACTTCCACTCTCTGAGTCACAGGAGTGGAGGAATTTTTTCCACGCAACTGAATCATCGTTGTACTGACTCACTGCACAGCGGCCCGACCATTCGAGAGGACGCATGCGCGGAAAACTCAGCATCGTGATGTTTGAGTTGAGAGTGCTCGGTTGAGTTTCAAGATCCACTTCAATGGATGATTCTGGCGGATTGGCAACCCTAAGAACGGCAAAGTCGGTGTGTGCATTGTAGGTGCGGGCTGCGACTTCTAAACACTTCGATACAGAGAGATTCTTGTTGCCGCCAGTGTTGCCCCACACGACACCGAGAGTTCTGCAGCTTTTTGAACTGCTCCGAGGAGATGTCGAAATACAATGCCCTGCCGTTAAAACGAGGCCTTTTCCAATGTGTGTTGCAGTGCATCCAACGTTCAGTTGTCCAATTGTTTTTACTAAAGGGCGCAACTCGATGGGAAGATTTTCTCCTTCGAGTGCGACTGGCGTGAGATCGTTTTCGCCAATGATTTTCTCTTGAGAACTGTTTGCTAAATGCAGCTGATGGATACCTGATTGCAGGGGTGCGCCACTGCAGGCTGTAACGGAAGCTAAGAGAATTAAACTCAAAGTCAGTTGATGAAGTCGCTCACGGAGCGATGCAGTGTGTTGAAAAAATGTTTTCATCGGCAGACCCCTATGTTCCACAGAACGTCGCCACAACGCGCTCGTGCGCCTCGGGTGGCTTCGAATATTCAAGGTGATCCGCGGAGTCGGCGAAGGGGCTTTGTAGCGTTTTGACAAGTTTTTCCATGACGGAGAGATCGTCATTCAGTTCTGCCGCCTTCAGTGCTTCTTCCACTCGGTGATTGCGAGGAATGACACTTGGGTTATTTCGATTCATGAGCGAAATAAGCTCGGTTCTACTGATATTTTGGCGATTGATGCGCGCCTGCCATGAATTTTTCCACTCTTTGAATTCTGTGAGAGATGCGAGCGCCGCGAGTGGAGGAGCGTCGCTTTGTAGCAGTAATGGAAGGGATCTGAATGTGTTTGTGTAATCGCACTCTGCTTTTTGCATGAGGCTAAGCAACTGGGTGATGAGAGTTTTATCGCCCTCTTCGGAACCAAGAAGTCCGAGTTTGCCTTGCATGCCCGAAAGCCAGGCGGAGTTAAAAATTTCGGCAAAGCTATCTATGGCGTCTTGAGCCAATTGAACGGCAGTTTCTTCATCATCGCTGAGTATTGGGAGAAGTGTTTCTGCAAATCGTTCCAGATTCCACAATGCAATGCGTGCTTGATTCGCGTATGCATAGCGGCCCTGTTCATCAATGGAGCTGAAAACTGTGTTTGGATTATAGGTATCCATGAAGGCGCATGGTCCGTAATCAATAGTTTCGCCCGAAAGCGCCATGTTATCTGTATTCATGACCCCATGAATGAATCCAACCTGCATCCATTTGGCAACAAGCTTGGCCTGCTTTTCAATGACGTTGCGCAGAAGCGTGAGCGCAGGGGGTTGATCTTCGGGATAGTTCGGGAAGTGGCGATCGAGAGTGTAGAGAGTGAGCGCAGCAATATCTGCGGCATCGCCCCGCGCCGCAGCGTATTCAAATGTCCCAACGCGTATGTGACTTGCTGCCACGCGAGTGAGTACAGCACCTGGGAGAGGGCGCTCGCGCAGAACGAATTCTCCCGTGGAAACCACAGCCAAACTTCGTGTTGTGGGAATTCCGAGCGCGTGCATAGCTTCGCTGATGATATATTCCCGGAGCATAGGGCCGAGTGCTGCCCGACCGTCGCCTCTGCGAGAAAACGGTGTTCGGCCAGAGCCCTTGAATTGGATATCGAATCGATTGCCTTCGGGCGTGATGTGTTCCCCAAGAAGCAGGGCTCGCCCATCGCCTAGCATCGTGAAATTGCCAAACTGATGGCCAGCGTAGGCCTGTGCGATGGGATGGGCCTCTTCGGGAACTTGATTGCCAGAAAACACCTGCGCAGCATCTGGCCCAGACAAAACAAGGCTATTGAGCCCTAATTGCGTTGCCAACGACGCATTGAAAACCAGCA
>CAIZJW010000002.1 GCA_903933385.1 uncultured Silvanigrella sp.
CGGGCTGACCTGATGAACCATCCAGACATTTCTGAGTCATATCATCAAAATCGAAACCACGGAATGAACAGCTGTTTTCTTCGAGCAACGTGTTGAAATAGGCAAATGCAAACTCGCTCATCGGGGGTTGCATAAGTTGCACTACATTGAAGTTTGGCAAAACTTTCTTAAGCATTGCTGGAACATTTGCAAATTTGCTCGGCGTAAATTGCCAAGATGGCATGTACGAAGAAAGTCCATAATGAAATGGGTGGCTCACCGACACCCCGGGGTAGGTTGACATCCAAGAGCACGTTGAAGCAGCTGCTGGCGCCATAGGTGCTGGCGGCGAAGAAGCGTTAAATTCGGGGAAATAGCGATTTTCGGTAATTGCCTTCTCCAATTCATTCACCTTTTTTTCCTGTTCGCTGTGAATCAAATTCAAATGAGCGATTTGAGCAGGATCTAGAGTTCGAGTGAATTGAATGGGAGCAACGATAAAATCTGTTTGTGAAAAACACAGTTTGGTTCGACCTTCGGTCACTAAGCGACGTCTGAAAAAGTCGAGTACCGTAGAGTCGCCATCAGCAAAACTCTTCAGCGAAATGAGATCGGTGACGTCTGATAGTTTCGCCGGATTTTTCTTTTTATCAATTTGGGTCATGATGCTACCGTCGGATCTGCACACGTCGAGAGAAAGTTCATCGAGAAGAATTGAAGTCTTACTAAATTCTCTGCCGACAATTTTTCGCACAGGGTCGGAGTTTTGAGCCTCTATCTTTTGAAAAAAGATATTATAAATATCTTGACTTGAGAGCTTGTACTCGAACTCTACAGGCATGTTATCTCGGCCAAAAACAACCAATTTTTGTGGAGTTGTGAGCAGCGACTTATAAAGCGAGTATCGATTCAATGGGTCAGATAAAAGTGTTTTTGAGGGCTCCTGGCCAAGGCTCGGATTTGTGGCTACTTGCGATGGGACTCGCGGATCCCAAATTCTATAAAAACAATGTGCTGATGTTTGCAATTCCATTGAGTTCGAATTGTTTTCGAGTTGAAAATCTAATTTCGTAAAGTCGATAGGTGCGCGGAGAAGAGCGGTATTTCCGCTCGCCAAGCGGTGAACTGGGTTAAGGGTGTGCACTAGCCGAGCGTTGCAGCGCGATTCGATAGATATTTTGCCTGTGCTTGCCTTGAAGAGCAAAATAGCCGCGCTCGGGTCGTACCTTTCACCTTCAACTGCAACCTGCCCACCCGTTTTGGTGTCGGTGATCGCATTTGTTTTCGAGCAAGTCGGCCTGGATGCACGCGAAGCGCCACAGGCCACAAGGATAATGGCACTGCCAAGAGGTAAGCTCCACCGCATCCACACCATGACGACCACCAGCAAAGGGTTTGATTCGTTCATGGGAGAATATCGGCCTTGAGGTCTGTGATCTTGACTCAATCCTTCCTGAGGCTCAGCAAAGATCGCTCTACATCTGCAACGAGACCGCTTGAAGGTTGGCCAACACTCTGGCCGGGAAACTGCCCTGAGGGTATATCCATCAGATCCGACAGAAGTTTTTCCGGGTTTTCATGGCAGCCAAGAGCACTGATCGTTGGACTGAAACACTCTTTGTCGGCAAATTTCAGCGGAATAAGAAGGCCCTTGCGAACAAGCCTCTCGTGATGGAGTTCGAGTTCGTTTGGCGGAATATTGAGGGCGTGGCCTATGTCGGTGGGGCTTTGTGGTTTCGATTGTCGCCTGAAGGTTTCGATATGAAAATCAAGAAGCCGAACACAGTTGACGACCGTTTCAGCTGGAAAGCTCCAAGGTTCGCTCTGGTGATTGTGCTGCCGGGTTTCAAGGTGTTTGTCGACTTCAGAGCATAAGCATGCCCCAAAAAGAATTCCCAGCCAAACCAGTCGAACCCAAATCAAAAACACGAGAACTAAAAGAGGTAGGCTTCCGTAGAGTTGCAGATTGGTTCTGTTCGAAAAAACGAACGAAGCATAGTGGACATTGATTGTTGCCAATAGCTGGAAAATGAGGTGTGTGGTTAAGGCTCCCCAAAAGACAGCATGGAAACGGGGCTTTCGCTCCGGAAGGATCACGAAGAGGGCACCGAATCCAACAATTTGCACCAAGTGACCAACCGCGTAGCGAATCAGGTCGAGGAGTCCAAAGTGTGAAAGAATCCCGAGAGAGGGTTTTAAAGTATTCATTATTTCCGAGGATTTTGCCGTGCTGAGGACGATCACCAAAGGTGTTGCCGAGAGCATCACCCAATAACTCCCAATGCGGCGCAGCAACGAGCGATGCATCTTCGCTTCAAAAATTCGATTGAAGCTGCCCTCGATGTTCATCATCAGCGCCAGAACCGTAGCGAGTAATGTTGCAAAGGAAACAACCCCAAGTGTTCCTGTCTGCATGTTTCCAACGAATGAATCGATAAACGCATTGAGTTGTGATGCAACACTTGTTGGGAAGTTGCGAGAAAGTAGAGGCTTGAGCGTGTTCTCGAGGAAAAGCGTGAGTCCGCCAAACAATTTGAAGAATGTAAAGGCAATCGCTAGGAGCGGAACAAGTGAGAGAATAAATGTAAAAGAGAGTGCCCGCGAGTCGCCAAGGATGTCGTAACGTTTTGCTGTGGAAAATGTATCATCAATAATTTTAGGAATGAGCCATTTCCAATCGGTTCGAGTTGTCTCGGCCCACCGGGAACGTAACAATCTTTGCCAATGTTTTGGATGCGCAATTGCCATGATCCACAGCCCCGTAAAAGTTGCTCGATGCAGCGCTATTCAGGCATCTTAGCTGTGGTAAAATTCAAAGACTCGGAAAAAAGTTCGTGTGGGCGTCTCTTGCAGGGTTTTTAGTTGTTACGTCAGTTGCCTGACGCTCGCTGAAGGGTGCTGTTTCGTTAGCATACTCAGGTAAGTTTCGTCTGAGGGGGTTCGGCTGTGTCCAAAGCAAGAATGAGAGCGTTGCTCAAAGCAGCCGGCATCGTCGTTGGAAGCTCTTGTGTTTTGATTGTGGCTGTTGTGCTTCTTTTGCGCAGCACATTTGTGCTCAATAAAATATTACCTCCAGTGCAAAATGTTCTAGAACGCGACTTCCACTTGAAAACCAAAATTTCCCAGATCTCGATCGATCCTTTTGCAAGAGTCGCTCTCCAGGGCGTGGAGGCTCAATGGGACGAACCAAAGATCGGGCGTGTTGAGGTTCGCGTTGAGAGTCTCCTTGTTCGCTTTTCAGTTTGGCAGTTGTTAAAACGCCGCTTGCAGGTTTCCTCTATTGAAGTTGGCAAACCGAAGCTGAAGGCTATGCTCAATTTGCCTGAAAAATCTGATGAAACGGCTCCTGAAAATCCGCTCCCGATGCTGAGAAAGATTATTACGAACCCTCCCGTTGCCTTAAATCTTGATTCTTTGTCCATCAAGGAGCTCGAGCTCGATGTCTCGTTGAAGCAAGGTAAAACGGCCCTTAGATTTTTTGTAGAGCCTGTGAATCTTGAGTCAGAGCTGAGTGTTGTACCGAAGGGTATTGCTGCAGCTCTAAAAATGTCTTTGGGAAACGGCAAATTGCTCGCCGCCAAAAAGGGTGTGATTCGCTTCAATGCAACCAATCTCGGCAAACAGTTGCCAATGATCGTTGTCGAATCGCCGAGTTCTGTCGAATTTTCAACGCAGATTGGTCTTTCATTTGCTGACGAAAAAAAGCCACAGCTCACACTCGGAAATTTTCAGTTGAATTTTGAGGGTGAGAAGGTTCAACTTCAAACACGTTTGGATAAGGCTGGGCAGCTCAAATTAGAAGTGGGAAAGGCAATTCTTAGCTCTGGAAATGAAATTGAGAGTGTGCTCGCGCTTGCCCCTCTTTTTGAACTCGAAAATGCGAATGGAACTGATTTCTCAAGAATGGCTGCAGACAAGATATTTCAAGGTTTTGTGGGGTTTTCAGCTGTATTGAGAAACAGATTCGACTTCGATCAGCTGAAGGTTGCGGCGCGTTTGCCAGCAGACGGAATCGATGCTGAAGTTTCATTAAATGCTGGGTTACCATTGGTATTCCTGATGGGAGAGGATGGCATCAAGGTTCGCTCTGAAGTTGGGCCAGTGAACGCAAAAATGAATGAAATACGGCTGCAGGGAAAAACTTTTTCTGGTCTTAATAAAGCAGTCAATTTGAAGCAATTAAACGGAACCCGGTTTGAATCACCATTGAGCATAGGGCTTTCAAAGCTGAATTTTAGTGCGCTTTCAAATTCACTTGAGGGCGTGCGTCTCGACACACTGATGCTTGAGCCTAAGATACTTTTGGGTTCATCAAGTGCAGATTTGGTAAGGGCAACCATAAATGCTGCGCAGAAAAAAAGCGGTGAATTGCAATTGACAGCATCTGCACTTCTATCGCCGAGGGAGCAGTTGCTCAAAATCATTCCGCAAATAAAAATTCTTCCCGACAGTTTGGGTTGGCCTGATGTGAAGAGCCAGATAGACATCAAACTGAAAACTCCATGGAGAGATCTGCAGAAATTAATTTCCGATAAAAACAAAGATGCAAAGAGTCTTGATATCAATTATGCGGCTGAGATTACGCAGGTCACTCAGCCACCCAAGAATTCGCCGGTTGGTCTCTTCATTCCAGGTGGATTACAGATCCGCGGAGATGTAAACGTCAATCAGCCTTTTGAATTCAAAAATGCTCAGATAAGTACTCAAGTCGACTGGGCGCAAAAGCCACTCATAAGCAACAATTTAAAAATTGAAAATCTCAACTCAAAATTGGTGGCGAAAGGTGAGACAAAGGTTGATGCTCTGCTTCGCTTGTCAAAACTCAACCCTCTCGCTGATTCAATTGGAATGATTGGCGGCAGCAAGATTGATCTTCTCTGGAATGTTCAACTTCAGCATGGTGCAAAGAGCATTCTGAATGCAGCTTTGCCGCCTGTAAATATGCTCAACGCAGATTTTGGTATGGATGCCTCTGTAAAGTTTTTCGAAAAGCCAGTTAAACCGCTGTTTGAGCAAAATTTTCTGCTGATTGAAGGCCCATTGAGTGCATCTGTCAGTGGAGCGTTGCGCAAAGGGAATGTGAAAGTTGGTATCAAATATTCCATTCCACGTGCAGGTTCTGCGAAACTAGCTGTTGTTGAAAAAATTGATGGTGTCCTGAAGTTAGATGCGCAGACCGATCTCAAAACAGGAATTTCGTGTCAAATTGAAACTCGTTTGAAGGATGTTTTACCTGCAAAAAGTATGGAAATTCCTGAAGACATTTTGCCATATTTGAAGCAAGTCGCTGCGTCTCTTAAGTTGCATACAGACCTAAAAAGTAGAGTTGACTTAGAGCAGGTGAATGTGAACACCGCAAACGGTCTTTTAACTGCGTCGCTGCGGGGCGGAACGGACCTCAAGGTGAGCAACAGTCGCTTCGACGGCCAATTGTCAATTAAGCCTCCATCTGTTTTTCGTTATGGAATAAGAGCACAAGATAAAGTCGTTCTCGATGGGTTTGTGCGAGTGGGGTGGGAACTAACTCAAAAAGAACAGAAGTCTCTGCGGCTGCGCGGGAACGTTAACCTGGATAATTTCACAGCGCAGCATCAGCTAGGAGGCCTGCGCAAGGCTTCTGGTCGCATCCCATTTCAGCAGGATCTTGATCTTCCCAATTTCAAAAGTTTGAGATGGTCGTACCTCATTCGCGATAATCCGTTTAAGAGGGTTGATACTTCAAAATTTGTTCCGCTCACTCTTGATGATTCCCTGCTCACTATTGTTGAGCTCAATGCCCTAGAAAAGAAGTTTGGGCCGTTACGCGCGAGGGTGTCGCTCCAGCAGAATATGTTGACAATAGACAAACTGGACGCAGAAATTTTCGATGGAGTACTGGCAGGCCAAGGCTTTGTCGATATTCAGCCATCGCGACTTCTCGCGGGCTTGCAGGGACGGGTTACCAAACTCAACACCGCGCTTCTCTCTAGCAAACCAGAGAAGATGCCGCCTGCTCCATTGAGTGCTCGTTTGGCTTTGATTGTCGATTTAGCCAAAGCCCTGGTTGAGGGAAGAGTCGATGTGACTGAAATTGGCCGTAATCAGCTCCTCGCACTGATGGATGTTCTTGACCCTTCCGGCTCCGATTCGCTCCTCAATAAGGCGCGGCTTGCATTGGCTATTGGATACCCTCGTTATGTTGGAATGCAAATGCAACAGGGATTCCTGGATTTAGATATCGGTTTGGGAGGGGTTCTTGAACAGCAATTCAAAATCAGCAATCTTCCTCTCACACCCATCATTAATGCGAAAACTCAAGACTTGGTCAAAACTATGCGTGAGGTACCTATTCAATGAAGTTGTCAGCTCTGCTCTCGATATTCCTTTTGCCTTTCTCTGTAGCTTGCGTGCCAACCCTGGTGGTCATCGACAGAACAACTCTCATTGAAGAGGAAAGCTCTGGTGATTGGCC
>CAIZJW010000003.1 GCA_903933385.1 uncultured Silvanigrella sp.
CAGCTACAGCGTTGGAAAAGATGTTTTGAAAAACAATGCAGACCTTCAAATCATGCGCGACTCGGTTTCAACTGATCCAATGAAGCTCCACCCCCGCGGCGCAGGTGCAAAGTTATGGGCTGAGAGAGTCTTTGAAAAGTTGAAAGATCTGCGGTTCATAGATACTGGTAAAAATTTGTGAGCACACTCCGGAACAAAACAGACGTCAAAAAAAATTACGGATTATAAATCAATAAAAACACAAGAAACACTTAACTATCCGCTATTTCAAGTTTTTATATAAAAACCAACAACTTTCTGTAAAGAAATATTCTCTCAAAACCGAAGAGATTCATACAAGCGAACGAAGCTGTGTGGAGGTGTTGAGTGAATTTAATTAAGAGTTCCTTCGTCGTAGGTTTTTCAATTTTGGCCATCATCGCATGCGGGACTCAACCCACAAACTCCGATTCCCAGATTTTATTGAGAGGAACAGAATCAGACAGCTCAATTCTGGAGATTGGGAGAGGCAAAAACTCATCCCAGGAAAAGAGCAAAAAAAAGTTCGAGTCGAAATCAAGCAAAAAAGAGGATTGTGACGACGAAGACGAAGAGCATGAAGACGATGAGCACGACGATGACAACGATGAAAAAGAAGGGAGCGATGAGTCAAAGAACGCTTCTGTCGGGTGTGCCACGCAGCAACCCCCAAGCACTCCATCTGTAAAACCAACTCAACCACCAGTGCAACCACCAGCTCCACCTGTGCAGCCACCAGCGCCACCTGTGCAGCCACCAGCTCCACCTGTGCAGCCACCAATGGATCCAGCTGTACAATTGCAGTCGCAATACAATTCAAGCATCAAGGCAATTATCGACAGTCGTTGTCAAACGTGCCACGCAGGCACTAATCCAAAACTTGGCACATTTGCCGACGTAAAAGCAGCATCAAGCAGAGCGGCAGCGGCTGTCAGCAAAGGCTCAATGCCTCTCGGCGCAGCTTTGTCAGCGGCAGATAAAGCAAGTTTGGTTGACTTTTTCACCCAAGTTTCAAAACTTCCTTAAGGGATAATTAATGCACCGGACGATCGCTCTCAGGAATCTCTCAAGCACCCATGCAACAAAAGTATTGCTTGGTGCTTTGCAAAGACTCAATTTGAATACCCCCTCCTTCCAGCTTTCAAATCAAAGCTGGAAGTTTTCTTTTTCAGACTCAAATGCACTTACCATCACCCAGACAGGATGAGCCACTTGATTGCAGATCTGGCATCTGTAAGATCCGCAATCAAGAATATATGTGCTCTTTTTCATCCAAAAAATCGATCCGTACTCAGGAGATAGGCGAAGTGAACCCAGCTCTGCGCATCCTCTGCCTCTCGCTTTTGGTTTGGACACTCCGCCTTGCGCATGAGGCTGTTGTTTCACTACCCAGCACGCTCGATTTCCTATGGCTCGTTCTCACAAGGCCTCTCGCACTCGCCGCAACAGGGTTCTTCATCGCCAATCATTACATTTCATTGTGTGAAACCTACACAGGAAGAAAATTCTGGCTTTGGTCTTTCATATCCGGAGCCATTCTTTGTCTTCCATACTTCCCAGATATGTACGCGTCATTTTTGAAGGCAGGTGAGAAAAATGCCCTTTCCTTGGCAATCGCCTTTTTCGCGCTCGGGATTCTGACGTACGGCGGTATTCGTGGGCTCACGTCCCAAGCAATTAAATCTCTTTTTTTGAAGAAAAGACATTCCCGATTCCGGAGAGTTGCTACCCTCTATTTCTTGTTTCTAGTGAGCGAATTTTTATTTTTTCACTCCTGGCATCCCATCACATATTTTCCTGCCCTGCCCTTACCACTACCATCCTCCGCGCTTCATTTAAAAACCAATGAAAATGAGTCGCAACAACCTCTGGAAACGATTTTATTGCAAACTTATATTGATCAAACAATGCGTCTCAACATTGAACGCGGTAATTTC
>CAIZJW010000004.1 GCA_903933385.1 uncultured Silvanigrella sp.
TACTTTTCTTCTTCACACAAGACGAAGCGATCTCAAAGACTTTTTTGTAGGAATCACCTTCACCCGAACAGGTGATTGCCGCAGCCTCGGCGTGTTTTTCACTGCACTCCGAGCTCTGCATTATTTTTGTCTTCTTATCTTCACAATATTTCCTATTTTTCTCTTGGATCCGCATCAGCTGTTCTTGGGCATTTTTCATGCGCTCTTCTCGCTCTGCTGGGGTGCTTGCCGTGGCCGAAATCGAGAAAACAAAAATAAAGAATACTGCCATACGAAGCATGGATGTGTCCCCTCCAAGATGTAGGCCTGAAGTATCGGAGCACCGGGCAGAAACATGAGCTAAAAAATTGGTTGAGACTTCTGGACTCAACACATGCCTGCAAATCAGAACCGACGGAAGCTTTAACGTCCCATAAAGGAATCAAGAGAAAAGCGGCCTGGACCAGTAAACAGCAAAGCTACATAGGCCGCAAGATAAGCAAGAGCGGGGCAAATTTTCCTAGACCCAAAGCCGTGCTTATGACGGCTATGCAAAGCACGCTATAAACAGAATCTCATCCGAGAAAGCACTGTGATATTATCTGGGAAAATATCAACACTCAGTGATGGACAACCATTCTATGCGCAACACTAGCAAAATGAAGCTTTCTCTTTTGTGCGCGAGCGTCTCCCTCAGCCACCTCGCCTGCAAGAACCGCAACTTTGGAGAAGTTAAGTTGATTGGCGGAAGTCGCGCCGGTGCCGAGAACTATCCCGCCCTCACACGAATTAAAATCAACGGAAAAACTCACTGCACCGCCGGAAAAGTTGGCGAAAATCTCTTTATCACTGCAGCTCACTGCGTCACCCAGGCTGGATTCCGACAGGGGGTTTATTACGGGCAAAAAATTTCTGACGCATTTGCACCCGGCGCAGTGCTGACTTTAAACTTTCTTGTATTTGCTGAAGTCGGCCAGCATGTGAATTTGGCCAAGCAAGGTTTTACGAAAATCCTCCAATTCGAGGCTTTCGTTCTCTGAATGCGCGTTCGTGTAAGGGTCTTCAACGCCAACCAAAATGGCAGGAATTCCGCCCAACTCCTCCGAAAGTGGCTGAACGAAGGGAATACTTGCACCACAACCGATGAATTGAGTGGTGCGTCCGTAGCCCTTTTCGAGAGAGCGCGCCGCAATTTGGTAAGCCGGTTCGTTGAGATCGTTCACACACCACCACTGACCCGCAGCCTGAGGAACTAAATTCAATTTAAATCCTGACGGCGCATATCGTCGCAAATGAGATTCAAGCGCCGCAAGAACCTTTTCAGGTTTCATGTCGGGCACAATTCGAATCGAAACCCGTGCCCAAGCTCCATCCTGAATAACGTTGCTGACAAGTTTGCGACTTCCACTTTGAATGGCATTGACACTCAGTGATGGCTGACGCCAAAGTGCCTGCGCAAACTCCGATTCGGGAACGACAAATGGGAGCCCCGGAAGAATACCTGTGGCACGTCGGGCAAGGTCAGCCATGTGCAGAGATTCGAACGCGAGTCGTTCTTGCTGAGTGAGGCTTCGAACGTCATTGTAAAGGCCATCAACTGCAATTCGCCCTTGTTCATCAGTCAGAGTGGACAACAACTTACTCAATGCCAAAACAGGATCAGGAAGTATGCCTCCCCAAAGCCCCGAGTGCACTGGATGAGAGAGAGCCTCAAGCTCAACATCAAGTGCAACAAGTCCGCGCAACGCGGTTGTCACACTTGGAATTCCGGTATCAAGATTTGCGCAGTCTGTGAGAATCATTGCATCAGCATTTAAAGTATGGCGATATCTGCGGACAAACTCGGCAAGATGATGGCTGCCGGTTTCTTCTTCGCCCTCAATCAAAACTTTCACATTGACTGGAAGCTCTCCAGACGTTTTGAGAAAAGAGGCAATGGCTGCAACATGCGCGAGAATTCCAGCTTTGTCGTCGGCAGCTCCTCGACCATAAAGCCGCCCACCAGAAACAGTTGGAGCAAAAGGTGCTGACCTCCATTTTTCATCTCGACCCGGTGGTTGAACATCGTGATGCGCATAGAGCAAAAGCGTCGGCGCATCTGGTTTATGGACCCACTCTGCGTAAACGTAAGGATGAACATCACCAAACGAAAGCAATTCGACCTTTTCCAAGCCCGCGCGACGCATCGACTCTGCGGTTGCCTCAGCGCTCAGTTTGAGCTCATTGGGATCGAAACCTTGCAAACTCACACTCGGAATTTTGACCAAAGTTTCCAATTCAGATAGCCACTTTGACATGTTTTTTTCGCAAAAATCTAAAGCTTTTTCTGTCTGCTCAGATGGAGCCGTGACAAAAAGAGGTTCCCCTTTTTCATTCACACATCCGCAAGACGGACCGTGCCGGTGGGCATTTTGCATATTTGTGACTCCTGTCAACGAACGATTTCCCAAGCTGCATTGACCAATTGGATTGCATCAGGCGGCACCGCTTGATTGTGGTCTGGATGACAAGCTTTCACCATTTCCAAATAGCATTGACGTTTTTCGGACGAATCCATACCAAGCTCAATACCGAGCAACTGACGCGCCCATTCGACGCTCCCTTGTGGCCAAAATGATGCACGCTGGCGTCGCATTTCAAATTTCTCAAGCCGTTTGCCAGCACTCTGTGCATCTGCATCACGAGAGGGTTCTTTGTCCTCAATTTTTTCAGATTTAAACTCTGAAACGCGATTTCTAAGATTTCGAAGAATCTCTTCACGCTTCTCCAGGCGAGCGCGTTTTTCATCTTTTTCACTTTGCGAGCGACGTTTACTTCGCCAAAATCGCGACCCAGGCTCTGACTCCCCATCGTCCTCATCAGAATTGCGACCAGAAACTTCCGAAGCACCAAAGTGGCCTGCTTTTGGGTGATTCTCGGTCATGGTTGAATGCTCTTGAGTGTTGGCAGCTGCATGCCGCTTTAGAAGAGAATCAATTGCATCTCTCAGCGCACGCAGAGCGGAAAGCGAAGAAGACTCGGAGAGATCTGAAATGGAAAGAGCGATGACCATTTTAAGACAATGGGAGATAGCCTCAGGAGCTGAAGCCACCTGTGATTGCTCCGGATGTGCAGTATCGCGGGACATGAAAGCAAACCTCCATCCCCAAGGTGGTACCCCGGGGACGGAGGCCATGCAAGTTTCGGGCTAAAATCAGGCTTAATCCACTAAGCCAGCCTGACGTCCCGCGCTCTTGAATTGGTTGAACAGTTTGAATTGCTGCTCTGGGCGCTTGAAGGTGCGCGCATTTTTTCCAACAACATCAAAGCCATCATAAGGTAGCAATGAGACAGGATTCATTTCTGTTCCTGCTGTGCTCACTGTGAAGCCTTGAGCCGCTGACTGTCCGCGCAGCCCGTTGATGTCCGAGGCAATGAAAATACCGCCAGGGGCAACGATCTTTCCGTTGCTCATCTTCGGACCATAGAATGAAACAACGCCGACATTACGCTTTGCTCCATCTTGAAGATTTTGCGAGATAGCCAACCCTTCCGGGAATCGCGAATCAACAAACTTTAGCTCCAATCCAACACCCACATAGCGTTTTTCGCCCGTGGTTCCGAGATAAAGCTTAGTGTTCATATTCTGATCGCGTTTGAGCTCAACAGAGTAAAGATCAGTGGTCACGTATGAGGGAAACGACACACCATTGGGCAATGTGCGGGTGCGTCCGATCATCAATGAACTATCAACAAATGCCGAAAAATCGATGTCTGTTGCGATCTGGAAGCCATGTTGAGAATCCGCGGGAATGAGGCGCACCCAACCAACATCCTTGATTGGAATCGCAACCTCCATATTGAGCGCAACCTCTGTTGAAAACTCAGTCAATAGGTGAGCCTTGCGTTCTTCTAAGTTGAACGAGAAACTCTTTACGATTTGACTGACCGAAGCACCACAGGCAACTGCAAGTACTCCAGTCAGCGTCAAAAGCGGAAAAACCCTTCGAAACGAATGCATCGGGGTGTTTGTCATGGCGTCTATTCCTCTAAATGAGCCACAATCACTGTTGGGAAACCCTTTCTCAACAGTTACGCTGGTTATCGGCAACGATTGCCGAGGCCTGAGGAAAATTTGCACTCCTGACTCGCTGTTGATAAAAATCCTGAGTTCAACTTGATGTTTTATTTTATTTTTATTTTGTTTTATTGCACTTTTTAAAGTGGTCAGTTCAAAACGAATGGGGAAGAGACAATGGAAAATGACCCGCAACAGGCAGCCCTGGTGCTCAATTTCCTCCAAAGCATGGAACCTATTCTGCGCGTTGCACTCGTCGTGTTCTTTGGTATCGCTATGCTCCTAGATGCCGCGTCGATTCAAGGACGCAACACTGAAAAGCTTTGGCCAGAGCACTTCCGTCGTGCAGCTCGGAGTTTTTTCTTGTGCGCAGTGGTCATCAGTGCTGCTCACTTAACCCTTTTGTTCGCCTCATCAGCAGGAACCGTGCTCAACATTGCAATCTCAGGCTTGGCCTGTCTTATTGCACTTATTGTTATTATGCTTGAACGCGACAAACTCGAGCTCCGCCCATTAGGCTTCCTGACAGGAGCAATTGTCTGGGCTCTGAACGTTCTCGCACCATTTTTAGTTGAAAACTCATCCGCTCAAATTCACTCACTGCCCGGACTTTCGCTTTTCCACATTGCCACAGCGCTCTCAGGGGAAGCCCTTTGCATTGTCGCGTTCTCTGCATCACTTCTTTACATTTGGGA
Source organism: uncultured Silvanigrella sp. (assembly GCA_903933385.1). Taxonomy (GTDB): domain Bacteria; phylum Bdellovibrionota_B; class Oligoflexia; order Silvanigrellales; family Silvanigrellaceae; genus RFOM01. The sequence continues at coordinate 4,732 of CAIZJW010000004.1, forward strand.
CTATCGACGGCTGAAATCACATGTTTTAGAACGCCGCCCCTTTATGCCAAGTTTACAAACTCTCGACGATGTTGTGGGTCGGGTATCTCTTATTGGATTTCTTCTCATCAGCACCAGCTTGGCTTCGGGAGTCATGTTAATTCTTGATGCACAAATGCGGACACACTTGTCTCCACTTAAAGTGATCTGGGCATTCGCAGTTTGGGGATGGTATTTACTCGCACTTGTTGGCAGAGGCTATTGGGGCTGGACAGGAAAACGCGGCGCGCATCTATCCATCTGGGGCTCCGCACTTCTTGGTTTAACCCTGTTCGGCACAATATGGAACTTATCGGGACGTGGGCAGTGAGGTCGGCAAAAACATGAACACAAAACTACCAAGAGTTCTTGTTTTGCATACAGGCGGCACATTTGCGATGGTGCTCGATCCAAAACAACAGGCTACCAAGCAAGACAAAAGCATTCTAGCCATGTTGCACGCGCAGGTCCCGGAGCTGAGCAGAATTGCTGAAATCGAACTGAAGCTTATAAGCAACATTGATTCCTCTGACATCGACTCCAGTCTCTGGTCACAGCTGGCGCAAACAATTCACAACTCATGGGAGCACTTCGATGGCGTGGTCATCATCCACGGCACCGACACTATGGCCTACACGGCAAGCGCCCTCTCTTTCTTCCTTGCAGGTCTCACTAAGCCTGTTGTCCTGACAGGATCGCAGCGACCTCTGTCCGAGCTCCGCACGGATGCGCGGGCAAACATAATTGATGCGGTGGAGCTAGCAACAACTGGCCATCCGGAAGTCATGATCTGTTTCGACAGCGTGGTTTATCGGGGGTCGCGGGTTACCAAACGCAGCAGTGAACATTTACATGCATTTGCTTCACATCACACGCCACCTCTCGGCCACTTTGGAGTTCACTTCACTGTCAATCGTGGTCTCATCAAACCCGCTGTTGCCAAGCCTCAGCGGCACCAACCTTCGCTTGACACTCGCATCTGTGAACAGGTTTTTGTTCTGGACGTTGTCCCTGCAGCGCCACTTGCTGACGAACTCATTCAAGCACTGCTGAATAACTACAAAGGAATCCTACTCAGGGGATTCGGAGTGGGAAATCTTCCACTCGCCAACAAAAGCTGGCTGCACTTAGCTGAGGCTGCAAACAAAAAAGAAATTCCACTGGTCATTGGCTCACAGTGCCAGACCGGAACCATTGATTTACAAAGTTATGAAAACGGCAGGGCCTTCGCCAGACATGGTGCAATTTCTGGCCAGAATATGAGCTTGGAATGCATGACTCTCAAATTGATGGTCATGCTGGGCCGAGGTGTTGCGTATGATTCCCGCCACGAATTTTTTGCAACTCCATTGGCATCGGAATGCGGCGAGGTTTTACAGCAATGAGCCACACCGTTCGTGCGAATTTATTTAATCTGGAAAAAAATGAGGCCGAGGGAATTATATACTGTGGCGCTCATTATAGCCGATGCCCCGTAGAAGTGCGCGAGCTTTGGGCGCAAGGCTATGCTCTCTCAGAAGGGCCAGCCGCGCTAAAAACGATCGTTGATGATCTGATGGCTGAACAGGGCACGGAAGTCGTTGTCATCTCAACCTGCAACCGCTTCGATTTATGTTTGTTCGGGAGATTGAATCCATCAAAGATTGAAGAAATTTTTATTCGTTTTATCGACTGGACCTCGACAAGAATCCCAAACATGAATTCAAGCTTGTTGATGGCTAAAAACTGGCAACAGGACATTCCTAGCTGGATCCGAACTCAAAACGGTGAACAAGCTTTGCTACAACTTTTTCGCGTTGCTTCAAGTCTCGACTCATTGGTCTTGGGGGAGCCACATATCCTTGGCCAACTCAAGGAGTCGTATCAATCGGCTGTAGCTCATGGTCTGTGTTCGCAAGAAGCAACAGCAACTTTCAATCGAACTTTTCAAGTGGCAAAGAAGGTCCGCAGCGAAACTGAACTTGGCAAAAATGCTGTCAGTATCGGACATGCCGCAGTTGAAATCATTCAACGAGTTTTCGAAAACCTCAGCAAACAAAGGTGTCTCATCCTAGGAGCCGGAGAAATGGCTCGAGTGACTTCGCAACATCTTCGCTCGTGCGGCGCAGAAAGTATCACTTTTGCCAACCGAACTTTTTCAAAAGCTGAGCAATTGAGCGAGCAGCTTCAACGCTGTGCTGCAATGACCCTTGAAGATGGTCTAAATCGACTGCATGAATTTGATGTCATCATTGCCGCAACTTCATCTCAGGAATTTGTATTAAAGTCGGAACATTCCGAAGTGCTTCGCAAACGCAGATCGGGTTTGCCGGGTGTTATCGTCGACATCAGCGTTCCTCGCAACGTTGATCCCTCTCTTGGAAAATTGAAAAATCTGTTTGTATTCGATGTCGATGACCTTGATAAAGTGATGGAATCAAGTCGACAAGCTCGAAAAACAGCTGCGCAAGCAGCAGAACAAATCATTCGCGAAGAACTCGCAGAATTTATTTCTCAGCGCCGGCAGCGAGAGAATCTCGTAAATGTTGGCAAATTTCATGCCTGGGTTCGCACAGTCGTGCAGCGCGAAATAATCAAAAGCCTCAGAGCATCTTCTGCATTTGATGACTCTCAAATTCAAATCACCGCTGATGCGGTCGCAAAAAAACTCGTAGCTCATCCGGCGTTTCTTGCTCGCTCTGATGTTCGTGTTGAAAATGAATTCGACTCCATTGGCGACGTGCTCGAACTCTTGTTTAGGCTTTCCGATGGAGAGAAGAATTGATCATGTCACAAAAGAGAATTTTCCGAATCGCAACACGTAAAAGCGCTCTCGCACTTTGGCAGGCAAATACGGTTAAACAACTTCTTGAAAACTTAGGATTGCAGGTTGAACTCAATCTGGTTGTAACCACGGGCGACAAAATGCAACGTGGGGCACTTGCCGACATTTCTCTTGATGATCCGAATCTTCCCGCGCACCTCAAAACCGGGAAAGGCCTCTTTGTGAAGGAAGTCCAGGAAGAAATTTTAGCCGGGCGGGCTGATTTGGCTGTTCACAGCATGAAAGATCTCCCCGTGGAAACGACTGCGGGGTTACGCGTCGTAGCAGTGCTCCCGCGCGCTAACCCAAGCGACGTGATGGTCTTTTCACCTTCACTCCTGGCCTCATTGAAAGCTCTTTTGGGAAACAATCCACTTCAAAACTCTGCAATTGAAGTGATCGCTGCGCTGCGGAAGTTAAACTGGAAAAATTCTGCTCCAGTGGGAACAACAAGTGCCAGGCGTCAAAGCTTCTTGCGTCATACATTTAAAGAATTGGAGCTCCCCCTCTCAGTGCTGCGTGGCAATGTTGACACGAGGCTCGGCCGAGTCGCCGCCGATGAATTTTCATTCATCATGTTGGCGCGAGCTGGAATTGATAGACTTGGCCTTCACAATCCAACAACAACGCTCACCCTTCCAGTCACACTCTCTCTCCCAGCGCCTGCGCAGGGAATTGTTGCAATCGAATGCCGTGAGGACGACAACCTACTAAGAGCACAACTTTCGACTTTAAATAGCTTTGAAGCATCTTTTGCTGCCGCGTTTGAACGCACCACACTTTGGCTCACCGGCGGAAATTGTCATACAGCCCTGGCCGCACACCAAAATGGCAATCAGTTGAATTCATGGGCGACTGCCAACTCGCACTACTCTGAATTTACGCACACACTCAATGAAATTGAGCAAAAGAAATGGCAAAAAATATCAGAAAACTCAGACCATGCAGAAGTATTTCAGTCACTGCTGCAAAGTGACATTGCAGAAAAAATTCACACCCATCTCGTTGAGACGGGATACGAAAAAATGATGACCTTGCGCGCACCTAAATCAGCGCAATAATATCGTATTTAAAAGCATAAATTCAGGGAGAATTCAAAGGTGCTTGCTATTCGATGTGGTGTTGCAGTTGATGACAATTCTTTGAATCTGAAAAGGGACTGGGCTGTCCTGACATCAGACCTTAATCCCAAATTCAATCCTGATTGCTTCATAAATTCTTTCCAAACTGAGAGATCACTTCATATCTTTGCGAGTGCTACTGCATTGGTATCTTTCATGCAGGTCTGGGAAAAGCTCGGAGATGAACACAGAAACTTACTCAAGCCGCTGGAGATGTTTGGCTGCGGGGTCGGGTCGACAACCGATGGACTTGTAAAAAACTTGCAAAAACAGGGTCCTCGGATGAAATGGAATTTCCCCGATCTTACGGCCAATGGTCAACGCGAAAATGGGCTTCTCTGGACTCTCGAGCACCTTGAGAAAAAGGGATTGCTACCGAAGTGTGATCTGAATTTATGGAGCAAGACTTGGTCAACCTCCGAAAAAATTCTCGGCGAATATCGGAGCCAAAGGCAGTGGACGAGCTGGAAGACGACAACGCATGAAATCTATTCCCTTGGAACTCGCCCAGATTCCATACCAAACCAAGTGATTCTTGCACTTGTTAAAAAAGAGCCTATTTGTTTCGGAGTCCGCTCAGGTGAAGTTCTCGATGCCACACTCACGCTACTATTAGAACATCTCAAGAAAAGCAGTGCTTCGGAATTACCTCGGAACATTCATTTCAGCGTTTGGGAAAAGAGTGCTCTTCTGCGGGCACAGCAACTTTTTCTTCAGTCACGACTCATCCCTGCCACTGATTTTGAGCAGCAGATCGGTTCTGGGGAAAACAAAGATGATTTTTGATTATTTACTCTCTTATGTCGCTCGTAAGTTAACCTCCCAAATGCGAGAGCGAAGCATTAAGGCTGCGTTTTTTTTACTTCCGTTCCTCGCGGCAAACTCAGCCTTAGCTATGGATTGGGAATTGCGTTCTTCAAGCTATCTTGCAGCTGAAGGTGGCTGGCTTTCAGGTTCAAAAGTTCCTCTGAGTTCCAACACACAGAGCGAGTATGACAAAGAATCTTCGAAATCAGGATCGCTGAATGCAGCCTCTGACAAAATCAAAACTCTTCGTCTCCAAGGACCTGAATGGCTTGCATCCGGAGTGGCACAGATTGGCTACGAAGGATTTAGCGACGACCTCAATTGGCAGGCGAATATTGATGCGATAGGTTCAGCAGTTGTTGGCAATTCCACCGGGTCATTTTACAACCCTCCAGCTGATCCTATTTTCCCTTCACAGGGTCGAGGGGGCAGAAACTCAGGATGGGCCGCGGGTGTCTCAACTGGGTTTCACTTTATTCCCTTGAGTGGTTTCTCAATGCATTTGAGAAATTCCTTTACAACGGGAGCAGATGTCTTTCGAGAAAACTTCTCGCGACTTCATCTTTCGCCTGCGCTTCAAATCAAAGCGGCACGCTTCGTCATTCATCCGGCATACTCATGGCAGCGATTATTATCACCAGATGCACTTCCAGCAGCGGATATCAGCGCCTGGTCGTTAGACCTCGAATGGTTGGGAAACAGATTTCTCCGTTTTCAAAATCCTGCTGGTTTTCCTCTCATTAAAACCTGGAAGGCTAGTGCCCTCGGTTCTTCACTCCTCGTTCGTGCACTCGAAAACGAAGGCTCGTACCTCGAGGTGAATCTAACTCCAAAAATTATTTTCACAGGATCGCTGTTCTTGACCTCTCATTTTCGAAGTGTCACAGCAACGGAGCTTTCTTATGTTGCTCCATCGCTCGCAGATGCAATCAATCAGCGCGGACGCAAGTCTGCTGATTGGTCGCCCACCCCACCCTCTGCGGACTACTCAAGTCACACGATCGAGTGGAAAAACAGCCTGACTCAACGCATTGAGCGCAATATCCATCTCTCTCTTTCCGTATTATACACAAGCCGCCAAGCGGCATTTACACCCAGTGCCTTTTCCAAACTTCAGTACAGCGCCCTCATCGATGCCGCCCGTGAATCATCTTTTCGATATTTTTTGGGAAGTGAATTTCTCCTCTGATCCTTTTTCGTGTTATGCTCTGACAAACTTACGAGGCACTTCGACATGAAACATTCAGAGCTTCTCTGGATCCAGAACATGGCGCGTTTGGCATGCGGCAGACCAATGCAGGGAAACCAGCCCACGGAAATTCTCAGCCAATCATTTGCGCTTTTCCTCGAAGAGCTGACAGCAATTCTCCATGCCCACGTCACATACTTCAACGACCTGGTCATGCAGGAACGCCCAGAGCTTGCCGTCCGCATTTTTAAGCTCGGTGTGCCGCGCTCAGGAATCATGCTACTGCGTGGCAAAGAGAAACTCGTGCTACAAAACGATGGCTTTCGTCTCCGAGTCCGCATTGTTCAAATTCAAACCTATCAGGAACAAAGCGTTGATGCCTTCGATGTTGATGCTTTCGTGAATCCTGACGGTGGCGTCAGTTGGGTTGCCTCCCACGACAAGCAGCGAGTTAACCCACTTCTACTCGTTCAAGAATATCTGGGCCGCTTCATGACCCACGGTGCGCAAGCCTTCGCGCGCGGACGCACGACCACAGCACGTAACGGCGCCGGATTGGCTCAAGAGTCAACAGTTTCTGCTCCGTGAGTTGTTGAATTCACATTCCGCTCTGATATGGTCCGGGGGTTTATTCAACCCCCGGTCTTTTTTTTTGGAGCTGAGCATGGAAAAGGTGGCTGTCAAACCGGACGGACTTTCGCTGGCGAAGGGCAAGATTACGCTTTCGCGCGAAGAAATTCTCTCAGATTACCGGGTTGGCTATCGAAGCCGCTTGGCGAGCCTTGCTGGCCGCAAAGAAGTGCTCACAGGTAAGGCAAAATTTGGGATCTTTGGCGATGGCAAAGAAGTTCCGCAGCTCGCAATGGCAAAAGCCTTTCGAGAGGGCGACATCCGAAGCGGCTACTACCGCGACCAAACCTTCATGATGGCTGCTGGCCTCCTCTCAGTGCGAGAATTCTTTTCTCAACTCTACGCCGACACAAATGTTGAGCTCGAGCCAGCCTCAGCTGGCAGACAAATGAACTGTCATTTCGCAACGCGGATGCTCGACAAACAGGGTAAATGGCTTCCTATTGTTGAAAGAAAGCAATCATCATCTGATATTTCGCCAACCGCTGGGCAAATGTCTCGTCTTCTCGGCCTTGCTTACGCGTCGAAGCTGTACCGCAATGAGCCGGCAATTGCGGCAGCAGCGGGTGGGTTTTCAAGAAATGGGAATGAAGTGGCTTTTGGCACCATCGGCGATGCCAGCACGAGTGAAGGGATATTCTGGGAAACGCTCAACGCAGCTGGCGTTCTTCAAGTTCCACTCGTCATGTCAGTCTGGGACGATGGCTATGGGATTTCGGTTCCTCGCGAACACCAAACGATAAAGAGCTCAATTTCAGAGGCTCTCTCGGGTTTTCAATCCCGTGGCGCGGCAAAAGGCTTTGATATTCATATTGTTGCAGGCTGGGACTACCCCAAAATCGTTGAAGCTTATTTAGTCGGTGTCGAGAAAACCCGCCGTGAACATACTCCTGCTTTATTTCACGTTGTAGAACTGACCCAGCCACAAGGACATTCCACAAGTGGAAGTCACGAACGCTATAAAACCAAAGAGCGCCTTGCCTGGGAAGAAGACCACGATTGCTTAAAGCGAATGCGCCGTTGGATTATCGAACAGCGTTTTGCAAACGAAGCAGATCTCGATGCCATGGAAAATGAAGATCGCAAGCTCGTTGAAGAAGCTCGCAAAGAAGCTTGGGAAATGTACCTGGCTCCCTTGCGCAATGAGCGCCAAGAGGCCCAAGCCAAACTCGATGCTCTTACGCAGGCCGGACTTCAAGCATCGCCTCTCGTAGGCAAATTTGCAGACGAGCTGCGCAACGGTGTCACGCTCAACCGCAAACTCATCCATTCGAATTTGCGCAAAGCGGTGATTGCTCTGCGAGGCGAGCGACACTCTCTTGCTGAGGAACTGCGCTCCTATTCCGAAGCCTACTTCGAAACCAACAGACGCCGCTACGGCTCACACCTGCACAGTGAGTCACAAGAGAATCCACTTAACATCAGTGGTGTTCCAGCATGCTATTCCGAATCATCTGAGACCGTTGACGGACGTGTTGTTCTGCTCAAACTCTTTGATCACTACTTCCAAAACAACCCGCGCTTTTTTGCGCTCGGGGAAGATGTCGGCAAATTGGGAGACGTAAATCTCGTTTTTGAAGGCCTGAATGCAAAATACGGAGATTTGCGCGTCACTGACACTGGAATCCGTGAGGCCACAATATTGGGCCAAGGAATCGGCAGTGCTTTGCGTGGACTCCGCCCCTTGGTTGACATCCAATATCTCGATTATCTGCTTTACGCACTGCAACTCATGTCCGATGATTTGGCTACACTTCACTTTCGCACAGCAGGTGGTCAAAAAGCTCCCGTGATTATTCGCACCAAGGGTCATCGCCTCGAGGGCATTTGGCACACTGGTTCGCCCATTGGCATGATCCTCAGCGCTGTTCGCGGTATTCACGTTTGCGTTCCTCGCAACATGACGCAGGCTGCGGGCCTCTACAATACACTCTTTGCCGGCGACAACCCTGCTTTGGTGATCGAGGTACTCAACGCATATCGGTTGAAGGAGCGAGTTCCCGACAACCTCAGCGAGTTCAGAATTCCATTGGGAGTTCCCGAGATCATTCATGAGGGAACCGATATTAGTATCGTTACTTACGGCGCATGCGTTAGAGTTGCGCAAGAGGCTGCGGCTGAATTGAGCCAACTTGGAGTTTCAGTTGAAATTATAGATGTGCAAACCCTTTTGCCCTTCGATACGCAAGGCTCGATTGCGAAATCATTAGAAAAAACAAATATGGTCCTATTTCTGGATGAAGACGTGCCAGGGGGAGCATCAGCGTATATGCTTCAACAAGTGCTAGAGATTCAGAAGGCGTATAATTTACTTGATGCGCCCCCAAGAACTCTGTGCGCCCTGGCAAGCCGATCCCCGTACGCAAGCGATGGCGACTACTACTGCAAGCCCAGCACAGAAGATGTTGTAGAAGTTATTCTTTCGATGATGCGCGAACGTTTTGGGGAACGCTATCCGAACTGATGAAAAGGTGGTTCAAAAATGGCTCCGAAATTTGCAAGATCATGCTTCTTGGCGCTGAGCCTTGGCTTTCTTGCATCAAATGCGAACGCTGAAAGTTTATTAATTTTAAATCCTGCGTTGTTCGAGGATTTACGCGGCGATCAAGAATCTATCAAGAGCAAACTGAGCATTAAGATTCCCAACCTGCGGAGTAAATTGGGTCAGGTATGTGTCAGTGTGTTTAACAGCGAAGACGGTTTTCCCGCAGATGCAGAAAAAGCAGTTTCTTCCTTTTGTATGAGTGCTTCAGAGGCGCAGGAAACTGGATTTGTTTCGATTGAAGGGCTGCCTTTCGGAACGATTGCTTTAGCACTGTTTCACGATGAAAACAGCGACAAAAAACTCAACACAGGTATTTTTGGAATTCCGCTCGAAGGTTTTGCTTTTTCTAACAATCCCGCTCTTCGTATTGGAGCTCCCGGCTATCAGGAATGTACTTTCACATTCAGTGATTCTCAGCCGACGCACTTGGTGGAGTTACGCTACCTTCGTTGAGATCGCGAAGCAGAAAGTTAATCAACATAACGCACTCCCACCCCATCGATCTCTCCCAGGGTTTGTCCTGTTCGTTTCGTTCAAAACTCCATTCAGTTCGGAAACTGGGAGCTGTACGAGGACACCACTCCGTGGCTCTGCGCAGCACATTTGAACTTGCTCCTTCGGCTAAATAAGCAAAAAAGGGATTCTGTCCCTGCCTCATTGCAAGTGCCTGCGAAAGAGAATTAAGAGTTGCCGATTGTTGCCCCATGCTTCTTCTGACAAGCAAATTAACGGATGACAAATGAAGTTCAAAACCTGCCGGTGCAAATTGGGACTGCAATAGCGCAAGCACGCTGTCATCAAGGAAGGCAGAGCTCATGTTTTGATTGAGTGGCAGACCAAGATACTTCCATACATCGCGGAAAAGCGACCAAAATCCAGGCGTAAAATCACAACGATTATCGCTACTCTCTCGGCATAAACGCCAGTTGTTGTTCTCGATCCAAGTCATCCATCGTCGAGCCAACTCAACATCTTTTGTTGCAACCAAATAAGCGAGCACTCCCATGGCCATATCCCGCGAAAAGCTATTAACAGCGTCAGCCGCCACTCGGAATTCAGCACGCCAGATGCGACCATCACTCCCCTGAGAGCGGCGAACAGCCTCACAGCTCAACTCATCTCCCGACAGACAAAGCAGGCCGTTAAAAAGCGTTGCATCGCCCACATCGCAATTGTCTTTGGACGCGCTCACCCCACAGCGCAGTGCCCAGGCTCTCACGTCATCCCGGAGAACTATTAATTTGGCAATTTCCAAGGGTTCCGACTTTAGCCCGAGCTCGCGCGAAGTTTCCCCCCTCTTGCAGGCAGCAGTGAAGCCCCAAGCGATGAAGAACATTCCAAATATTAACTGTCGAAAGAAGGAACCCATGCTTCTTCTCCCTCATCTCGGTTCGGCGAGGGAGATTGAAAACTCAAGAACGTACATTTGCTTGCCATCCCCAGCGGAGGTTGGTACGGATCAGGGTGAGTTATTTGAGGGGGTTGTGGTGAATAAAGACCAAGTGAAAGCGCGCATTCTCGAGGGAATTCCCGATGCCGAGATTGCTGTTAACGAATTCAGCGGCGGTGACGACCACTACGCTGTTTTGATTGTTTCACCTATCTTCGCAGGAAAAAAACTGCTTGCTCGGCACAGATTGGTTCTTGATCTTTTCCAAGCTGAAATTGCGACAGGCGAAGTTCATGCACTCACAATGAAAACTCACACTCCGGATGAGTGGGTCACAGAAAAACCAAAACAAATGATGTTCAGTTGAGTATCGCTGGGAGAAATCAAATGAATCAGATCTGGAAAGAAAAAATCGAAACCGACGTGCAATCCAACAAAGTTGTTGTCTACATGCGAGGTACGCCGAATCAACCTCGTTGTGGTTTTTCTGCTCGCGTCATACGTGTTTTTAGTGAACTCAATATCCCATTTAAATCAGAAGACATGGACTCCGATCCCGAATTGTGGAAGACACTTTCGGCTATAAACAACTGGCCAACAGCGCCACAAATTTACATCAACGGAGAATTCGTTGGTGGGTGCGATATCGTCACTGAAATGTATCGCTCCGGTGACCTTCAAAAAGAGCTTGGTCTCGCCTAAATAATCATCATTTAATGTTGATGCAGAAATGGCTCAGGCTGTGTCATTCAGCCTGAGCTATATTTAATTTAGTCAAGATTGCACTTTGTATAGTCGAGTGACGCGCCCCCAACGGGCCAGGGATACTTTTGAATGTCGTTAGTATCCAAAGAACAACGGTGAATCTTGTCGATGAGCGCATAGTCGAGTTTGCCTGTGGTTGGTTTGTCCTTGGCTTCAATCAGCCAAAGAAAATCTGGCGCTGTTCCACTGCGTCCAGCGGCAAGCGATGAGTCTTTGGCGTTTTCGGTTGTAGGAATCAATCCCCACTCCCCACCAATAAGATTTTGATTTGAGTCGAGTTCCAACGTGTACATCACCGTATCAACATCAACGGCTTCATCGGTGGCGCGATAGGTAAGCTTTGGACCATTCTCAACTCCATAAAAAAGCTTTGCCTTCATCTGCACCAAATATGCCGTACCTTTAGCGCGGTAGTCGCGGAAAAGATCGTCAATTTCGGCAACCGGCACAGGCTCGCCAGCCACGCTCAGTGTGCCATCTTTATCGTTTTTCTTGATTGGCAAAGGAGTCAATTCGAATTTGTGCACAGGCTGGTTCCACACCTGCGCTGTGCGAGTTCTATCCATGACAAATCCCACTTTTTTATCCAGAATAAGCCCCTTGAGAGCCATATGCAGAGTCATAGGATTCGTGTCACGACAAGCCAGAGAAATATTCAGAATTGCTTTCTGACCGCCTGTGTAATCGCGGGCCCGAATGTTTGGCAAATATTTGGAAAATGTTGCCATATCTGGATAGACAAAAACCTGCACAGCTTCTTCGCCAGCACCACCTGTCCAAACTGCGACCCGCGGATTATCGTCGTTGACCTTATTCGAGAGAACCGTCAAGCCACGCTGACTCTGGCCAGTCGCGATAAAGACAATTTCGCCCTTGTCTGTTTCAGTGCATGATTTATTTCCCTCACCTACGCACAATTTGCCATCGGCAACTCGGCCCAGTCGGTCGCGAATCAATTTATCACTATCACAACGCTGGCTCGCAAATTTAGCTGGGGGCGATTGATCTGCATATATTTTTGTCAACAGTCCGCGGATATCTCCTTCGGTGAGAAAAATCTCTTTTCCACCGCGCTCGGCAAGAACTCCGTGCTTTGGTGTTGCTTCATTGAGTGCAGCAACTGCCCAACCATGACAATGTCCCATCCATTCCCAAGGTTCCTCAAAAGAACTGCTATAGTTCAAATAATTTTGCCAGCTGGTTGAGAGCATATTGAGCGACTCTGACATTTTTTTCGCAATCGGAATGCTCGCTTTTTGCCAGGTTTTGAGCTCCTGCTCGTAACTCTCCTTGGCATCAAATTTCATCGCATTAAAGTCTCTCATCTGTTGCTCTATTTTTTCGAGAACAACCTGCTTTGCTTTAATTTGAGAAATATTTCCGATCACGGCATTTTGAACTGTCGAAATCTGTTGAATGGTTTCCTGCGTGTTAATTCTTGTTCGGAGGTTTGGATCCTTCAGGAATCCTCTGAGTTTGAGAACTGTTGCAGTGTCGTCGCGAACTTTTGAAATGAGTGAGTTAATTTCGCGCGACAATTGATCTGTTTGGACGCTGAGTTGTTGCTGTTGCTTCGCAAGACTTTCAAGTCTCTCACGCGACTGTTTCAAATTTGGAGAAGCGGTAAAGAGTTTTTCATTCTCTTCCAGCGCGGAAAGCAAACTTGCGTTCAAAGGAGCATTGCCGAGTCGGAGAAGTTCATATTTTTCTGCGGGTGAAAGCACGTTCAGCTGTTCTTTATTTCCTTTATTCCATGCGTCGAGCATCTGAGAAACCTGCTGGTAAGGCGTCTCCGGGACCTTTGCAATTGAAGCACCAGCCCCAACGGGAACTGCCCACCTGGCTGCCATTCCGCGTTCAAAAAGCGGCCAATATGTGTCCGTCCAAGGCACACTGCGCTCACCTGATTTAATTCCCTTCAGTTCATTCCACGACATCGTCGCTGGAAGCCCCAAACGTTCGGGTTTGTCGGCATCACCTGGAGCCTCATAGACTCCAGAATTGTATCTGCGTTGCTTACATCCAGTGAGCGACGCAAAAGCCAACAAACCTGAAAAAATTCCAAAGGCACTCACGGTTCGAATCATTTGAGCCCTCATTGATTACATTTCTGCAAAGGTCCTGACAGATAGGGGTGTCTTCGGAAACCGAGTCATTGAGCCAAAGCTTCCCCGTCAAAAGTGCGACTCACAGTAAATACTTTCCCAATTATTCCGAACTTCGAGCAAAGGGAGAGAGCCGTGGTTCAGCGATTACAGACATATTATGAGCAAAATAAGAAGAGTCTCTTTCGTGAGATGCGCTTCTGGAGCTTGTTATGTCTTTGGGTTGGGGTATTTGTTGTCGTCAATAGAATGAGCTGGAAAGACGCTGCTGAAACGAATCACCTAGAGAGTTTTGCCTCAACGACGGAGAAGTCGCTCAACGATTTCGAAAAACGAAGTCATTTCTGGGCTACTGCTTCTCGCCGTCTTGCTGGATTTACTGATTCAATGTCTCCTGCGGAACTCAAAAGCCACATCGCGAGTTGGAGCTCACTGCTAGAAAGTCATGATGAATGGCTGTCGACTTATATCATCACTCGTCGACAAGGATTTGAAGCAGGACTCGCAGCAACTTTAGTATCTTCGCAGATGGTTAAACTTTTCGCAGAGGACAAGGAGTCACCCATTCCATGGAGCAACGAGGCACAGTCCACTGCTCTGCAGTTGGTCTCCGGAGTCAAAGAGAATCAAAGCAGAAATCTGGCATTTGTAAGGAGCCTGAAAAAAGGTTCACAATGGATTCAATTTGCAATCAAATCCAAATCATCAAAACCTGGATGGTCCACCTGGGTTGTTCACACATTTTCAGAGAAAATGTTTCCAAATCTTCAGGCAGAAAATCCGCTGGCTGAAGTAGCCCTGTTCAATCCTGAAACAAAAAGGTTCCTTTTTTCAAAGGGCTTTTCCGCTCTCAAGATCGAGTCCAGCGAGTTGCTAGCATTTATTCAAATGCGAAAAACCGACAAGGGTGCAGAGGAAAGCAAATTTGCCCTCAGCAAAAAAGAAATTTGGCTTTCTTGGAACAAATCGTCATCGAATCAATGGATTTTGCTGCAAGCACTTCCGAATGCTAAAATTCCATTACCGCAAATTGAGAATGCGCCTTCATTCTTAAAGGAATGGAGCATGGCATTTACATGGCTCGTAAACAGTTGCCTTCTTCTCTATTGGTCGTTCAAAAGAAAAATGTGGCGCTTGAGAGTGCAAAAGAGCGACGCAGAGATTGCAGCAGAGTCCAAAGACATTGAAACATACAAACCTAATCAATCATCATTCGACAAAACGAACCTTCGCAAACATGAGGCGGAGCGTGAGTTCTGTAGACATCTTCTTTCGGATATTGGCTCAGCGGGAAGAATTCAACTTGCTGGTAAAGCCACGGCAAACGTTGAGATCAGATCGTCCACACTCTACAAGGGCTCGTGGTGGCTCCTTGAGAACATCGACAGCAGAAGAATTTTGGCTGCCATTGGCGATGCAAGTGGGCAGGGCCTCGCAGCCGGCACGACTGCATATTCAGTCAAATACGTTCTTGAGAAGGCTCTAAAGGAGGCAGCGGAGCTTAATGACAACGAGCTGTTGCTGAAAAAGTTGTATAACATGTGTGCTTTGTCAGCAGAGGGAGTGCTGCTTGGTTCAACTCATTGCTCAGCATTTCTGGCGATAATCGATCTGGATTTACAGAAGATGGTTTTTATAAATGCAGGATATCCTGGGCCCATGCTGAAGTTAGGTGCACGCAAGAACATTGTGCTTACTCCGCACTCAGACCCCATGGGACTTGGCAGCGATTCAATTCCATTGCCCCGTTGGGTGAATCTGAATCCTGGTTGCGAGCTTGTTATCTGCAACATTGGAAGCCGTAA
>CAIZJW010000005.1 GCA_903933385.1 uncultured Silvanigrella sp.
CGGCTCGCGTCAGAAGGTCGAGACGTGTCACTTCGTTCTGCAGTGCTTCGTTTGCCATCGATTGCATCTTTGCATTTTCGACCATCTCTTTTTGCAGTTTTGCGGCCAAATTTGCGTCGTTTGCGTCCATTGCGATTTTAATTGCAGTGTTTGAATCCCTGATATTCCGCTCAAGATTCACCTGAGCGGAAACCAAGTCTGCCTCGAGTTGATTCTTCGCATGACTTAGAGAGCTTCTCACATCTTCAATATTTGATTGCAGTTGTGAGCTTAGTTTGATTCTCAACTCTTCCCGGGATGAGGCTTCAAATTTCGCTAAATCCTCAATTCGTTTCGAGAGAACAGACGAATTGCTTTCCATTGATCTTTTGAGTTCATCTGCCGTTGTGTTGGCTGTGTCGATTCTCGAATCAATTCGTTGCAGCTGGGCAGCTACATTTTTGCTCGCATCACTCATCCACGTCTCTACTCGAGACATATTGCTTTCCATTTGATTTAGTAGTTCTGACTTCAAAACTGAAGCGTTGGATCGCGTGAGACGATCGAGTTCTGCGATTTGAGCAATTCGATTCTGATTCTCTTGACTTTGGTTCGCGACGGCAGTTGCCAGTGCTTTTTCTGCTTTTTCAATTGCGTCTTTTTTGGAGGAAGCAATTGTTTTGGTTAAATCCGCAGAAAGTTTTGCCAAGGCGGCACTTCGCGCAGATGTTTCAGCCTTCAATTTTTGTTCGAGACTGCTTTTAGCAAGTTCAAGTGCACTGCGCACTGACTCGATGTTTGAATCGATCTTTGATGTCATTTCACTTTTTAAGTTTTCGCTTGTTGTGTTCACCAGAGATTTCACAGAGAGAATTTCCGATGCGCGGCTTGCTGATTCGGCTGCAATTGCTGCTTGCAGTTCTGCTTTGGCATTACTGAGGCTAAGTTTTGTGGCGTCCAGATCCTTTTTTACATCCGCAACCTGGTTTTCTAGAGCCTTCTTTTCTTCAGCTATCTTTGCGTAGATGAGAGCATCTGCAGCTTGTCTTTCACTTCGTTCTACGTCAATGATTCCGCGTAAGCTGTCGCCCTGTTTTTCAACTTTATCATCCAAAAGTTTTTGTTGTTCTGCGAGCGCTAGAATTTCTAGTTCGAGTTTCTTTTGCAGGTCGGTGACTTTTTTGTCGAGTGCCAGAACTTCACTTCGAATTGATTCGTCTGCAGCTCTGCGCTCTTTCGATTCCTCTGCCAAGCTCAGCTTCCAAAATTCAGTTGCGTCTCGGAGTTGTTTTCTGATCTCATCGAGCTGAATCGATACTTTGGGTACCGCGCTCACGCCCCCAGCGTTCGCAGCTTTCTGGTAGTTTGCCGCAAGTCGTGTTGCGTCGTTCGATTGCGTTTGCCGGTTTCCGCAGCTCGTTCCAATCACCCCAAGCGTTGTTAAGGTGAGAGGTATTGTTGCTAAACGGAACATTTGGCTTTTTTTCATGATCGAACTCCTCTCGAGTGTAAAAACATCAGCTCAAGAGGCAAGGTCGGTAGACTTTTTGTTCCACTTGAGTGAAAAGTCCGACTGAGGATTTATTTATTTTAAATAATTGGAATCATTAATTTAAAACTGAGAGCTGACGCTTAATTTCTTGGGGTCGAAAAAAAAGAGCCTGACGGCTCCATTCTTCGTTTTCTCTTTGAATAAGAATCTGATTTTGTTTGTTTTTGTACCCTTTTTTGAGCCGAGTTCTTAAAAGAACTCGCTGAGAACACTTTCAAAGTCCGACGGTCCGTTGTCTGCTTCTGCAATCATTGCAACTGATTTTTCAAAATGCTGGCATTCGACTGGTGCTTTCTCGAATCCAAATCGTTCGAAAAAGCGAATTCCGATTTCTGAATGAAGAACGAACGACATGTTTGGCTGTTCGTGTCTGAAAAGCGCCATCACCGAGTGCATGAGGAGAGTTGCATGCCCCTGTTTACGATGCTCAGGATGCGTTGAAAGCCAGGCGAGTCCGGTGATTTCGGGTGCGAAGCGAAGCGTGTTTACAGTTGCTAGCGTTGCACCCTCGAGAGTTTCGAGCACGAAACGTTGGCCGCGGAGGTGGTTTTTGTTGGTGGCATAAGATTTCACAAAGTCTGGCAGACTTCGGCCTTCTCCCCAGGCATCGAAACCAAATGGCAAAACAGAATCTGCTTCATTGAAAGAAAGAGTGCGGAGTCGCGCCAAGGCCGTAAATCGCTTGCTGCCGCGCGGGCCGCCATTGTCGAGGAACATTCCGCTGGGGCGAACCCAGAGCCCGCCTCGGGGATTATCATAAAGTGCCAAGTAAATTGTATGCGGTTCCATGGATTCCGAATGCAGGCCCTTTCCCAGAGCGAGATAGTGCATGCCTTTGTGGTGTTGGTAGATAGTCCACATGTGTTTTTGCCTTCCATGGCATTGTGGTATTGGAACCCAGTTTTTGTCAGGTGCAGAAAGAGTGTATCACATTCTCAGATCGCGCCAATGCGTCCCCCATCAACTTGCAAACTCACGCCCGTTATATAGGCAGCTTCCCTGCTTGCAAGGAATGCCAGAGCCGCAGCCACTTCCTCTGGTTGAGCGAATCGGTTCATGGGAACTTGCTTCAGCCAATTTTCGCGTACGGAATCGGCGGTCGATGAATTACGTGCAGCTGCGGCATGGGCAAGCGCGGCAAGCCTCTCAGTTTCTGTATAACCAGGCAAAACATTGTTGACCGTGATTCCGCAGGGCGCCAGTTCATTTGACATCGTTTTCGCGAATCCTGCGACTGCGGCACGAATGGTATTACTGACACCAAGGTTGGGAATGGGCATGCGCACTGAAGTCGAGATAATATTAATAATGCGTCCAAAGTTCTTGTGCTTCATTGAGGGTGTGAGTTTTTTACAAAGATGAAGCTGCGCAAGAATGTGTGTTCTAAGTGCTAACTCGAAAGAGTTTGCCTCTGCATCGAGCAAAGTGCCTGCCGTTGGTCCGCCCGCATTGTTGACAAGGATATCAATGCTCCCGAGCTGGGAGGAGATTTTTTCTAGCGCTGCATCAAGTTCATCTGAACGAGAGACGTCTGCAGTGACGCACATATGCTTTTCGGGCGATGGCAGTGCCGCGCGCGCCTTCTCAAGTGCTTCGGCATTTCGTGCCAGCAACACAACACGTGCACCCTGTTTAGCAAAGGTTTCAGCTGTTGCTCTGCCGATTCCCTGGGATGCGCCGCACACAAGAGCATTCAATCCGGTGAGGTCGAAAAGCATATTTGTTCTCATTTTTAATTATTTCCATTGACCAAAGGGGCCACGAAGCGCTGGAAATCTCGCATTGTAGTGATGACCTCTTTGCTGTTGTGATTGAAGAAATCGAACCACAGCATCAGTCGGTCGTCTGCGTGGAAACGCTCCTTCAGTTGAGTTGCAACTTCGAGAGCATTGCCAACGAGTGCATTGTTCACTGCATTTTCAATACGTGCTGGATCGAGTGTGCCCTCAAGGGCGCTCCAATAAGCATTCAAGGCATTGCGAGCCTTTTCATGCGCGCGGGCACTTTGTTGCGCTGAACTCAATGTTGGAGTCGCGTCGAGAAAAACCAAAACGGTACGAGGCATCAGTGATCGCTGCCATTGGCCACCATCGCGATGGTAGGTTGCTGGCATCCGTGCGTGGGTGCGCTCAATTTCTTCGCCGGGAGTAATGGAAAGATTTAAGACGCCGCAGGGAAGAATAGTGTTTGCAAAATCGTGGATTTTTGCTTCGTGCGAGCCAATATAAATTTGTAGCGATTCGAGTGAGGTTTCCTTCGGAACAATACCGCTGCGCGCAAAATTCCAACGGTGAGCAAAATCGACTCGCGCTGCATCAGGAGTTCCTGCAGCCATTCTTACTTTATTCCAGTCGTCGTCGCTGCGCATTTCGGCACGGGTCAGAGAAGTGCCTGCGACATCGGCTGAAGCGAAAATGTCGCCCCGCATGAAACGCAAAAATATTTCGAGCGATTCGGCGAAAATTTTTCCCTTGAGCGCAGGCCAGGCGGCTTTTTCGGCGTCGTTTCGGGGAACAATTCCATAAGGGGCGCTTGAGAAGGGGAATCGGCCGGCAGCAACTCCAAGATGGAGGCGTCGGTGGGCATTTGCGGTGAACTGCTGCAAGCTTAGGAATGATTTCACAGCCTCGGCATGCGCAATAGGACCGCCGTTGCAGAAAAGACTTTTTATGGCGGAGCCAATTTCAATTCGTCGAGTGCGTGCAAGGATATGCGGCGCAAGAAGAAGTATGTCGGTGTTGAGCCCAATTTCGCCCTTGAAGTTGGGAATCACAGCTCCTGGGTTGTTTTTTTGCACCTCGCAGGAAAGATGACTTTCTGCCACCCAGGCAACTCCGTAGCCAAGCTCGTCAGCAGCTTCCACTTGCTCAAAAAAGTGACTGAACATTTCGCGTTCACTGGGCTGAACGCCATCTACTGGGGTCTGACAAATGGAGAAGAAGACATCAAACAGCATTGACACGACCTTTCCTAGCTGGTCACATGCAATATCTTTGTGAGGTAGTAGCCGATGCAGGGTCTTCTATACGATATTTCCCCAAAACTCACCCCCCGGACGGCCGTATTTCCGGGCGATACAGCTTTGAGCCAGAAAACCCTTCTGAGCTTCAATCAGGGCCATCATTTAATGCTTTCCGCTATCGAAAGCACGGTGCATCTCGGTGCTCACGCCGACGCCCCCTCTCATTATCATGCTGACGGCGAAGATATCGCTGCGCGTGATCTTCGCCGTTATCTTGGGCTTTGCCAGATTGTGACCATTGAACTCACTTCACCAGGTGAGCGTATTTATCCTCACCACCTCGGCTCACGCGCCATTACGGCGCCAAGAGTTCTC
>CAIZJW010000006.1 GCA_903933385.1 uncultured Silvanigrella sp.
CCTTTTGTTGAAACGCCTGACAGGAGAATGGCCCGGAGACCTCTACGAGTCATTCAAAAAAGATGTCAGCAAAGAAGTACTCGGCGACCTAGAAGGTATGCCTCGATTGAACCAAATTTCTGGAGCTCGAAAGATCTTCAGCCAATTTGGTGGCGGCTCTTTCATCCTCCAAGACAATTCAATCTTGACTCCCGACTTTTCAACTCCAAGCCGTGCTGGCGGCATTGCGGTCTATGACTTCAAAGATACGTCCTTTAAAGACCTAAAAAACTCTTCACTTCGGCCTCTCGAACTCAAAACTCAGGACCGCATTTACGCGCACCGAAAAGAACTTTCTGATGGTGGCTTTTGGTCGACATCGCGGGTTAAATCAGCCAATCGCACAAGCGGCCACTTGGTTTCGCACTATCGATTTCAGGGTAAGCTCAATGAAATTGAAGATGGCAAAATCAAGGAGCGCATTGACTTCCCTCTCAACTCCGAGGGCCCGACACCTCTCGTGCGGGATATTGTAGCCATTGCCCCCAGTACCGCTGCAGTGCTGACAACCAACGACACAGCAACAAGTCTTTACATTATGAATGCTGAACTCAAGCAACACACCTTCGTGGGACAATGGATTGCCCCCGACGCAGTTCGTTTGGTGCGCCCACATGATGCAAATCAACAAACAGAGTCTGCACTTTGCGCATTCGCTATTGTTGACCACGACTCCGAACGCACTTCGCTTCAACGTTTGTGTCACGGCGAATCAACAAAAAATATTATTCCAGCGGGAAATTTCGTCATCCGTGATGCTCTCATGACAGCACCCGACGAGTTCTTACTGCTCGTAGGTTGGCACAACGCTCAAGCCCTAGTGGTTTGGAGCAAAGGCCGTCTTGAGTTTATCAGCGGTTTACCTGATTGGGTTGAATCTATTGCACCTAGCAATGATGCTGAGGATATTCTGCTCAACGTGTTCACTGGGGACAACCAAGAATTGTGGTCAGTTTCTCTCAAAGAGATGAGAAATTCACACCTCAACTGGATCCTGAAGCTTCCCGAAAAATCAAAATGGTGGACGAATCCCGAATACCAACCTTACACACCGCCTTTTGCAAAATACGCTAATGATATACGTAAAAGTTCGTCAAAAAAGACGTCACTCCTCGCTTCAACGTCTCCTGTCACAAAAACTTCCTCAGAAAAAAATTCTGAGGAAATTGTTTCGTTTCAAGAGGGCGTCACAACAGTTCCAGCCCCGTATCGTTTTAAACATTGGATGACTTACCCAAATTATACGCCGAGCTTTCTCGCCGGCGTCACAACAGTTGGACTGTTCTCGCGCCCTATCGTCGATGAAATGGAACGCTTCTATGTTCAGCTTTTCGGTTCATACATATTCGACGACTCTTTGCAGATGAGCGATCGTTGGGGTCTTGAAGCCAACTTGATCGGCAACCGGTTGTTCGATGGTTGGAAAGCTAACCTCTTCCTGCGCCCAAGATTCAATGGAGTTGCATACTCGTATCGCTGTCGATTGCCGAACAACCCAACAATTTACACTTGTCCGGAAAACCGCCCTTCGTCACGCACACAGTTTTACAGTTTTGCGTATCTGCGCGAATTAGGAGCTGATTTCCAGCTCACGAGAAACCTTCCTGAATCTGAAGTACAGACCGATCTGCACGGTAAAATCTTCAAAATCAGCCCCTCATCTTCAAATTCTTTTGTTGCTGATTCATCTCTCAGAGCCCAAGACTCAATTCTTACTTCGGTTGGGGCTTCGATGCAGAAATCTCTCTGGAACAATGTGTTCTTCACAGCTCCAGTGGCAGATCTGAGTAAACGGGAGATTCCAGCTGGCGGCTCTCTGCGCATCGCAGTCGACACCACTCACAGCCTTACTGAGGCAAAATCTGGAGCTGGTACTGCCGTTCCTAAAGTAGGGTTCCAAAACTACTCCATAGAACTTGCGCATAACATTGCATTCCAGGGTCACTCTTTAGGCCTGCGTAACAACTATTCTTCAACAGGAGGCGGATCACCTCTCAACCTCCAGGAGTATTTCCGTCCGTTCAAAACCTATTTGATTGGCGCAAATGATGGACTTCAAGACATCAGCACTTCGCTCTCAGGAAATGGTTTGCTTGGCTACAACTTGGTTGGTCGTGCGCAATATCGCAACAGCCTCAACTACACATTTCCGATTGTGCGTTCGCTAGACACGCGATTGGGCCTTGCTTATTTGGAGCGTCTTGAAGGAGAAATGGTGTTGAGCCGTGGCGGAGTGTCCGACAACTATCAATTGAGCACGACAAATAGCATCACAACAATTACGGGCTCGATGCGTCTCAATATCGATGTCAAAGGGTACGGATTTTACCCTGCCATTCTTTATGGAAAGGCAATTGATAAGCCACTCTGGCAATTGTTTACCCAGATTCGCTTCGATCAATTCTGGTGATCACTCAATTCGATCGAGTCGCTCCGACAGAAAAGCTTGCAGAAGCTTGAGCAGAACAACATGATTTTTATTATCCTTGGGGCTTATTTTAAGGAGAATTTCAACATTTGATTTTGTGTGCTTGAGCTTGAGCCAGTGCGCCACGCCCTCGGCAATTTTCATCCGCTGGTTGGAATCGAGCTTGGAGTAATCTGCAGATTTACTAAGTTTAAGTGCAGAAACATTGTATGATTCATATCCCGATTCTGTCGCTTCAGCGATGGCTGATTCCAACATCTCTATCCAAAGTGGAGAAAACTCAGCAAGGCTCTCGCTTGTCACTCTTGGCTGAAGCTCGACGATAAAATCGGTAAAAGCCTGCATTCGTGCCCGCGCCGTAAGAAAAATTCGAGGAGCTCCCTCGCCACGCATTTGCACCATGCCCTGCTTCTGCAAAACACCAATGAACCTTGAAAAATAATCACGCGACCAACCTGTCAGCTGCAACCACCATTCAAGTGTGGTCTGGTAATCAAGAAAGATCGCTGTGCCTTCCTTTTGACCCAACTGAAGGGTGAGAAGCTGAAGAATACGAAGCGTTCGCACCATTGGGCTGAATGGATAATCGTTAGAATTTCCGTTTCCCTTTTGCACTTTCTCAAGCACTGCAAGCTTTTCATTGGTGGTCCGGAGTCGGCCACTCAAGCTCTGCATCATTGTCACAAGCCATTTCGGAATTTGTGTGAGAAGTTTGTCAAAATCAGATCGGCTAATTTCGGTGACCTCAGTTTGCGCCAATGCTTTGACATGCGCACTCCGTGGCTTTTGGTCGAAGAAGGCCATTTCTCCAACAATGGCGCCGTCGCTCAAGAGAGCCAACTGCACTTCTTCATTACCCTTGAGAAAGTAAACTTTCAGGGCTCCTTTGCGGACAATGTACATAGAATCGGCCTTTTCGCCTAAGCGAAAAAGAATTTCTCCGTCTTTGAGAATTCGAACCGTTCCAGCCACAACTGCCTCCCAGACCTCATATTTGCATAGAATCGGCCGATAACCCCTGTACCAGGGCGAACCCCCTGAAAAGACTTTGACACCTCGGGAGAGCGCAATGAACAGCGGACACAAAAAGCCACCACGGGTTTTGGCAAGGGACAAGAGTCCCGATGCACAAAGCATCAAAGCCAGGCTCGACCGCGTTATTGCCAATCAGAGTGCAAATGTTTTCACAGAAAGCCACGAACACAGCCCTTCAATTCCGATTCTCATCGTCGAAGATCAACCCCTCATGCGTAAGGCCTTCAAACGTGTCCTTGAACCAACTCACATGTTCACGGTTCAAGAGGCTCACAACCCAAAAGATGCAATTCAATATTTAAGAAACCACGCCATTGACCTGGTTATTCTCGATTTATATCTGAACAAAGGGAATGGTCTTGAGGTTCTCAACTACATTCGCTCGCGCCCTATCGCCAACGATATCCCTGTTGTGTTTGTGACAGGAGAAGCATCGAGAGATGATATTGTTCACGCAATTGAATTGGGCGTGAACGATTACATTTTGAAGCCATTCGAGCCGCAAGACCTGTTGCTCAAGATCCGGCAAGTGATGTCTCGCTATGTCGACCCACCTCCAAATCTCAAGCGTCTGCGCGAAGCTGAAAATATGCTATTGCAAGGTATGCTGCGCGAAGCACACCAAGAATTTATGTCGCTACGTTCAATTGACCCCTACTCACCACGCGTGATTGTCGGTCTCGCACACGCAGAATGGAAATTGGGTCAGAACCAAATAGCTAAGGACCTCATCGAGGAGGCTATCCGGCTGACTGACATGTGTTTTCCAGCTTACGCACTGATGGCAGACATGCTCATATCCGAGGGCAAAAAGCATGAAGCCGTCGAATTTCTTTTGCGTGAATTAAGCCTGAACGGAAAGCGTTCTGGACGCAGAGTACAATTGGCTGAACTGTATTTTGAGGTGCACGACTATCGCTCCGGACTCGAGCAGGTGCGTTTGGCTCTCATCGATTTTCCGAACGACGAAGCTCTGCTTTTAAAAATGGCGAGCATGCAACTCGAATGTGGTGATAATGAAAAGTCTCTGCATTATTATTTAAAAACTCGTCGCAACGTCCCCCGTTCAAGCCAGGCGCTAAAGGGAATTATGGACGTCTGCTTCAAAATGAAAAACGGCAAAAAAGCCTTGCAGATCTTCACTGACTTTCTAAAGCAGAAGGCTCAGCAAGCTGACGTATTACACGCACGCGCACAGGTTTATGAGAAAATGGACATGTTGGATGAAGCAATAGCTGATATTGAATCGTCGTTGTTGCTCGAACCGGATCAAACTGATCCTCTAACAACCAAAGGACGCCTACTTAAGAAAACGGGCCAAGAGATGCCTGCTCGGATGGTTTGGGCCTCGCTCACACGTATCGACCCGAGCGCAGCCAACATGACTCAAGTGGGAATCGTGAATTTTCTGGCAGGAGATTTTGCGCAAGCAGCTCTCTATTTTGAACGAGCTATTTTCGCTGAATCAAATCACCACAAGGCTCTTTATCACCTTGCTCTTTGTTACAAAAAATTAGGCCAGGTCGGCAAAGCAAAATCGATTTGCCAACAGGCTCTTGCACTTCTTCCGCAAAACAGCGAATTTAAGAAGTTGCTTGGAGAGATTTCGGGAAACAAGGAAGCGGGGAAAAAAGACACAAATTCTTTCTACCCACGCGCTGGCTGATGCAACCCAGCAAGGACTTCCTGAGGACTCCCGGAACCACAAACCCAACTCGAGGAAGAGCTATGTCACGCGACAATAAATCGGCATCAGAACCGTCCTGGATTTCGCGTGAAGATCTTCAGGACATCGCCAAAATTGGCGGGGATCTTCTCAAAAGAACTGTCTCATCGAGCATCGACGTTCTCAAAGACGTCACTGACACAATCCCCAAAGATGCCTCTCAGATCATTTCAAAAAGTCGGGATGAGGTCATGAAGGGATTTTCGAAAGAATTCGCTCAAAATCTGGTGTCTTTAGCTGTTGACAAGGTCTTTTCAGCAGTGCGCGACCATCGTCTCGATATCTCGATCCGGGTCAGAAAGGCAGGCGAACCCGTGGGCGGCGAAACGCCCACCCGCGCTAGTGAATTCGAACAAAACCAAAAAAATCAAAATCGCACGCATCAACCAAAAAAATCAAAATCGCACGCATCAACCAAAACAAGCACACAGAGAAGAACAGCAACAACAAGAACGTAATGCGTCGGAAAATCTCGGACAGTCTAGAAGGCACTCTCAGGGTCGTCATCGTCCGTAGAATCCGATGGTAGGCTGGAGGTCAGCGGACGCCCACCATTTTTGATTATTTGCTCTATCACGGGGCGGCACCGAGTTGCACCACAGCCGCCATTTCCACTTCCCGTTGCCTTGTTAACCTCTTCAACCGTTTTAGCACCATTTTGCACTGCGTCGCAGATGCGAGACATTTTGATACCTTTGCAGATACAAACGACTCTGATGCGTGCCTTGATTTCTTCGAGGGTGAGTTTTTTGTTGTCTGACATTCACTTCCCTGCAGGAAAACTACGCGAAGCAACTTCGCGACAATAAGTTGAAACAGCACCGACAACTTCATTTTCAAGCTGCGCAAAGTGTTTGAGGAACTTTGGTTTGAAGTCGAGATTTAACCCAAGCATGTCTTGGAGAACGAGAATCTGACCATCACACACGTTGCCAGAACCAATGCCAATTGTTGGGACTGCAGAGGCATTGGTCACTGCGGCGGCTGTTGTCTCATCTACGAGCTCAAGAACAATGCTAAAGCAACCCGCTTCAACCAGCCTTTGAGCCTCGGAAACCAATCGTTGCTGGGCTTCTTCACCGCGTCCTTGAACGCGATATCCACCCAACGCGTGAACACTCTGCGGAACAAGTCCAATGTGCCCCATCACCGGAATCCCATGGCTCGTGAGCCTTGAAATCTGACGACAGATTTCCAAAGATGCTCCCTCAATTTTAAGGGCCTCAGCACCTGAGCGCATCAATTTTTCAGCATCAGAAAACAAACGTTCATCAGAAAAACCAGCGCTCGCAAAGGGCACATCTGCAACCAATAAAGGTGTTTTCAGAGCCCGTGCAACACAGCGCGTGTGATATGCGACATCGTCCACAGTGACACTCAGAGTGGAATCCCCACCTTGCATGACGTGCCCGAGACTATCGCCCACAAGAATTAGATCTAGGTCGGTTTTTTCGAGCAGTCGCGCAAAGGTAGCGTCGTAACAAGTGAGCGCCGTCAGTGGCGCTCCACCCTTACGTGCAACAACGTCAGTGACTCGTCGTTTTTTGCGCTGCCCCGACTGCTCGCTGTTAGCTGCATATGACATAACGGAAAAACCTCCTGCACCACTCGATGGACACGGCAAATGCGATACCATACAAATCATTGTGACACAGCTGTGGCATGGCACAAAATCGTGGGCAAATCTCAGGGAGCGCTTGCCTTGCCGAGCTTTTATATATGGGCGGATCAACTATGGCCACTCTCTACTGGACCGCAGATTCACCATTTTGCCGCGTTGTGCTGTGGACTGCTGCAACGCTCAATCTGGAAAAAGAATTGCAATTAAAGCATTTGACGTGGCAAGAGCTGAGAAACATTTCAGCAGGCGAAACACTTGGGAATGCCGCGACAGTTCCCTGTTTGCAGACAGATTCCGGAATTCTCATCAGTGATAGCCTCAGGATTATTGCTTATTTGATGAAAGACTCTTTTTCCGCCTGGCTTCTTTCATTTGACGGCGAAACATATCGCATGGCTGAGGGTCAGCTCTCACGGGTTATGTATGCCCTTTACGATGGTGCACAGAACAAAGCCTACGAAAAGATTCACAAGCACTGGCTGCGTGCGCTGCTTTGTGCAGAAACTTCTCTTGCAAAACGATTGGCCAACGCATCTGAGTCAAACTTACAAGTGAACCCTGCTGAAGCAAACCTGACCAATTCAACCCTCTCCATTGCAGTCCTTCATACATTCATAAGTTTTTGTCTTTCAATGCAGCCCGATTGGCGCCGAGACATTCCGCATGAACTTGAAAAGATTTTCATGGAACATGAAAAAAGCGTTGAATTTCAAAGCATGAGAAGCATAATTTCAGCGCATATTCACGGAGTGCCTTGCAACTTTCCGGGCTCTGCTGGCTGAGTGCTCGATGGTACGTTTTGCGAAGAATTTTTTGCCGAACCTGGCGCTGGACTCGATGCACCTGCTGAATGACCAGCATTAGAATCAGGTGGGCTCGCTCGATAACAGAGCGCACCTGCCCCCATCATCAACGGCCTAATTCGCTCTGCTGGGATCGCAAAATTTAAATTCTGAGCTCCAATTTCGTTGAGATAACCGAGAATGACACCAAGCAAGTGACCACTCTCATCGAAAAGAGCTCCACCGCTGCTTCCTTTTGAAATGGGTGCATCGAACTGCAGAAGATCGGGCCTGAGTCCGCTTAATAGACCTTGCGCAATCGTACGCGTCATTCGCTCGGGATTTGCGATGGCATAAATACGACTTCCAGGCTCGGGAGACACTGCCGCAGGAGGCAAGGGAGCAGAACTAATCACTCCATTCAGAGCAAGTTCATTTGAGTCAACAGACACAAAAAATATTGCCAAATCAACGTTTGTCTCGCTCGGGAAACACACACCTGCAATAGGCTTTTTGAATACAGTTTGACCACGTGGGTCAACCCCATATCCAATTTCCATTTGCCGCGTACCTTCCATCACGTGCGCGTTGGAAACCACCACAAGATATGAACCCGTGGGTAGTACAGTTGCTTCCACCGCCGCATTCGGACTCGCCATGAACGGGTAGCTCACCATGAGATCCTGAAGTGCGGTGCGCAGAGTGGCATCTTCAGGCCGCATCCAGAGAGTTCCCAAGATGACCCCCGACCCATATTGCCCGTCCCCCAAAATCTCAACCAACGCGGAACTGCGAGACTTGAACATCTCACGCCCATCCATAGGAGCGGCTAATGGTGCCGCGGGCGGTAAGCCGGCTGCTCCAGACGGCCCAGGAAAATTCAATGCAGTGTTGGAAATGTGCGCCTGTGCTGATGCGGGAGTTGCGGGAGATGAATTCAGCACCGGCGCGGGCGATCCGGCAGAGCCTCCAGAAACAGGAACACCTGCAGACGTGTTGGGAGGTGCAGCGACTTGCGCTTGTCCGCTCCCTCCTGCAAGTGCGAGTCCGTTTTCTAACTCGCTTTTAATGTAACCACGTTTTTTAAGTTCAGAGAGATTAGCAAGTGCAGGCTCATAACCCTGCATCGCTGCCCGACGATACCAATTAACGGCGGTGGGAAGATCTTTTGCCTTTGCTTCATCGCTCCAGAGAGGATCAGACATGAGGCCTAGCATGTTCATGGCGCGAAGATCGCCACCTTCAGCCGCACGGGTCAGGTATTGCATGGCCATTTCGCGATTGCGAACAATATGCTCGCCCATGAAATAACGCATGCCCAATGCATAAGCTGCTTTGGGATCGCCAGAGTCGGCGCGTGTTTGAAGTTCACCGCCGACCACAACATTTCCCTGAGAAAGCGCTGATGCAGAAGAAAGTGCGCACAGAAGTGCAAAAACGCACAAGGTTTCTACCCGGCGAAAGCTCTTCCAGTGCGGTTTGTTCTCTGCATCAAACATGCCTTTCAAACTCCTTTTTCGAGTTCGACCAGCCTCTTTACAGCCTTCTCGGCAATTTCAGCAAAACGAACACGGACCGGATGACCGTTCACCGCAGTGAGTGGTTCTCCGGCATCGCCAGCCTGACGCAACTCAGGCATGAGTGGCACGTGACCAAGCAATGGGACGTCGAATTTATGAGAAACTTTTTCAGCTCCACCAGCACCAAAAATATGAGATTCAACACCACAAGAAGGACAATGGAAGGATGCCATGTTCTCAACCACACCAAGAATTGGTACCTCGGTTTTTTGGAACATCACGATACCCTTGACCGCGTCCAACAGGGCAACATTTTGAGGAGTTGTTACGATCACTGAACCAGCAATTGGGAGGCTTTGGACCAACGTTAATTGCGCATCACCCGTTCCAGGAGGAAGGTCAATGACAAGAAAATCCAGCTCACCCCAATGTACGTCGTAGAAAAACTGCTGCAACGCTTTCATGACCATAGGGCCGCGCCAGATCACGGCACTCTCTTCTGGAGCAAAAAAGCCAAACGACATGACCTTGAGGCCAAACTTTTCCGGTGGAATGATTTTGTTAGCCTCATTCACCTGAGGATCTTCATTCACGCCCAGCATCATCGGAAGACTTGGGCCATAGATGTCGGCATCAAGTATTCCAACCTTGTAACCCTGATTGTGAAGGGCCAAAGCTAGATTCACGCTCACCGTGCTCTTACCCACCCCGCCCTTACCACTCGCAACTGCAATAATCCGGCCTACACCAGGAATGGCGCGTTTGCCCGACCCGCTTTTGCTGGTTTCTTTGTGCTCATGCGGATGCGAGTGCGAGTGCGAATGCGCGTGTGCATTTTGCGGCGCTGATTGGGGCGCTGTTGGCTTCGCGGACACCGTTTTGTCACGGCGCTCCATATAAACCTTCAGTTCCATTGCCGCAGGAAAAAATGGTGCCGATGCCTGACGCAAAAAGCTTTCAACGGCAATTTTACTTTGCAGGTCGAGACCATCGCTAAAGAAGCGCACCGTTGTTTGATGAGCATTCTGTTCTACACCTTGAACACGTTCAGCCCAGGAGAAGCTCCCAAGTTTAGCGCGTACATTTTCTGGCAAGTCGGATTGCAACCCGCGCAGTGAAGTCAAAAGTTCTGTTGTCATTTCAAAACACCTGCTCGATGCCTTTGACCTCGGGAACGAGGTCCATCAACATTTTCTCAACTCCCTCGTACAAAGTCAGAGCACTCGATGGACAATGAGCACATGCCCCCACCAGCCTCACTTTAACGATTCCGTCTTCAACATCGATGAGTTCGATATCTCCCCCATCGGCTTGCAGTGCTGGACGCACCTTACTTTCGATGATGTCCTGAATTTTGGCGATCATAGATGAACCCTCTTTATTGACTCGAACCTGGGCGAAAACCGAAATCCGGCCTACTGACAACATAATCGTCAGAAACCGTGGGTCAAGACTCTATTTTTTGGGGGGCCAGGTTCTTTGTCCTCGGAATCCCACATGTTAACCTGGTTGCATCAACGGCCTGAAATGCCCGGACTTGTGCCACTCGGAGAGAATATGACCCGTTTGGTCTCTAAAATTTGCCTCTTCCCCACTGGGGTTGCGCTCCTGTTCGTTTCGTTCTCTCAACCGCAATTTGCTTTGGCAAATGAAGGCTTTGAGTTCGGGGGATATTGGCGGGTTGGCTACAATACCGCGTCAGCTGTGACGGCCCAAGAACTCGTCACCCGAAAGCTAAGTTGGAAGGATTTCGTCGACACTCTCCAAGGACTCACCGGAGAGGCGAGCGATTCTCAAGACCTTCCAGGAATGAAAACCACCCGGCATTCCAGAAGTCCAACCTACTTCCAGCTTCGCATGGGACAACGCTTTTCAAATGGCGTCGATGCAAAACTTAAATTGGATAGCTTCGGTCCGTTCTTCCATGAACTTGCCGACACTTCGGCTGAAGCTGCAGTTAAAAACTCGGTGAATTTGAGGGTCAGAGATCTCTACCTGAGCATACCGCTCAGCGTTGAAAACACTCGCATCTGGGCCGGTTCTCGGATGCTTGAATATGAAGATCTGCGCATTTTCGACGGTGGCAACCCGTTCGATCTCAACGCCTATGGAGTTGGAATTGAAGGTCCGCGCTATGAGGCGGTGCTGAGCTACAATAAGGCTTCACGAACGGCCATTGTAACCGGCGCCACAGGACAACCAGTCACGGGCACTCAGCAAAACTCGGCCGTCAACACCAAGGACGTCACATTGCTTGCACGAATGGAACTCGCCCCTTGGCGTTCTTTTCAAATAAAGCCCATGCTTAAATTCACAAATCATGCGGGTGCACCCGCCGACACAGTCAGTGCCATTCGACGCAAGGAAATTGAAGGCTCAGCTGAAGCCACATTGGGAGCAGTCATTTCGCGCACCGGACGGCCCGGATATTGGGGCAACACCGTTGTGGCTATTCGTGAAACCCCTTCTGGCCTGATAGGTCGAACAGACCAAAACGAAGCCGTTGGCGATGAAAATAGCAAAATAATTGCCAAACAAACCAATGCAGAAAATGCCGCAGCTCGAAATTCAGCTCTGCGTGGAGACAGTCCACACTACGACACAACCTTTATTCTCACCGACACTGCCAATATCGATTTCAACCGGTGGTCGTTGATGACGGGACTTTGGGTTGAGCACGAAATTTACAATTCTCCGCGCCAACTTTGGAAACTTAAGGGAAGTACCATCGTTCAAGACGACAACAACAAAACCAAAAAGAACACCCGGATGTCGTTTGGAATTCAACCTGTTTACTACATCAGCGATCAGGTTCACGCCGCTTTCGATGTCAACTATGCAATGCGAACAAAAAGACTCTCGAACACTGATGCCAACGGAATTATCATGACGCCGATTTTACGTTACGCAATGAACAAATCGGCATTAGGAACGCCACAAATTTACACCTCATTTTCTTACGGCCGCTATGATGCGGAAACAAAGAGACAACCCAACGGTTCGTTCAAGACCACGCTGGTAACAACCCAGACTGGCTTTGAAATCTGGTTCTGACGCCTGAACGCAAAGAAGGTCTAACACGGTGGTCGCAAGACGTTTTGTTACCAACAAAACCTTCCTCACGAGCTGCGTGCTGATGGCACTCACAGCTGGCGGAGCCGTTGTCGCGCGCGCAGATGAAGGGTTCCAGTACAACGGCTACTGGCGCGCAGGATTCAACACGGCATCACCCTTCACAGGACGAGAGTTTGTCGATGGAACCGGTGGCAACTCGTTCTACAATTTCTTTGAGCGACTGACACTTGAAGCACCCGACACACAAACTTCTCCGCGACTCAAAACTTCACGCGCCGCGCGCGATCCTAACTATCTCAAATTTCAGATGAGCAAAACCTTTCCGAGCGAGGTAAAGTTTACGTTTGGAATGGATACAAGAGAAGGAACCAGCCACGAGTCGACGTCGGTGGTTAAATCGCCCGCGGAAAACGAAACCAGTGCAATTACTTTTAACAACAATTTTAGAATGCGCGATCTTTTCATTGAATTGCCTACAAGCACCGACATGCGACTTTGGGCAGGCTCAAGACAA
>CAIZJW010000007.1 GCA_903933385.1 uncultured Silvanigrella sp.
GTAGATTTACCGGAGCCGATACCACCTGTGATTGCAATTTTCTTCAGGTGCACCTTGTGGTGAGTCATTTACTGTTTCGCTGCTTGCTTTTAAAATTGTTGTTCTGGCGATTGCGACCCTGGAAATGGTTGCCGCGATTGCTACTTTGGTTGTTGTTATATCTTCGATTGTTGTTTTGGCCGTTTTGACCGCCGCGATGATTGCCTTGCATGCCATGGTGACTCATTTGTGGCTGTTGAACGTTGCCATTCGCATCTGGTGCAACGTATCCCGTTCTTGTCATGAGATGGCTCGGTGCCGGACGCTGGGCATCCTCAAAGGCTCTCCGAGTGACTCCTTCTGCGATAAGCTCGATAAGAATATCCTCTGGTAAAACCCCTTCCATACGTGCCGTCTGACGCACTTGATTCATAAGAGAATAGCTCATAGTCAGAACAATTTGATTCTGGCTATACTGGCCGCTTTCCTGCGAGGGATAACCTTCGTCATCATAGAAACCCTCTTCATCGCCAGCATATGCCTGCGAATCAGCCTGATCGCCATTTTGAGCGAATGCTTGTTCGCCGTGTTGTTGCCACTGAGTTTCATTCTGGACGTGGTTCATCACAACTAGCTCCTCTTCATGACCAATCATTTCAGAATCAGAATGTCCAACAGTCGAAGCCGCCTCGGCCTCAACCATCACTTCCTCATGTGCTGGAACAACTTCCTCTGCATTAGCCTTTGCCCGACGCTTGGCCGGTAGCTTAGGCTCGCTGGTCTCAGAAGTCATTTTACTACGAGTCGGTGTTTTCTTTGTGCGAGAAGATGGGCCCGCAGACGAGCCATTTTCTGAGCAATAGACTGATTTAAAAATCACAGATCAAGAACTCCGAGAGGAAACGATAACAATGACTCACGCGAACCCAACGCTAGGGAAATGAACCGACTGAGTCATCTGATCGACGAATTAAAGCTGAATGCGACTTGAAGAGCGCTCATCAGCAACCAAAGAGAAAAGGAAAGCGCGAGAAGCTCTAAAACCCCGAGGGCTCTCTTTTCTAAATCCGAGATTGACACAGAGCAGCCACAAACTCAAGCTGGATCATTCTTCCCATTTCTCAAGGCCAGCATATTCCGCCAGAAGGTTGTCGGAATCGATCCAATTCGACTGAACCTTGACAAACAATTCGAGATGAACTTGGCGCTCAAGGTGTTTCTCGAGCGACTCACGAGCGGCTTGACCAATTGATTTAATACGAGCGCCTCGCGCTCCAATCACCATCGCCTTGTGGTTGTCTTTATGGACGATAACGCTTGCCTGAATCACAGTAAGACGACCTTTGTTTTCAAAGCGTTCCACTTTGATGGCTGCAGAATAAGGCAGCTCCTGCCCAAGTTGGCGAAAAAGCTGCTCACGGATGAGCTCACCGCAAACAAATTGCTGGGGCCGGTCTGTTAAATCGTCGGCGGAATAAAGCCAAGGCGAAACTGGCATTTGTTCTGAAACAAATTGACGAAAATTAACAACATCTGCCGGTCTCTTCGCTGAAATCAACATTGGAATTCTAGACAGAAGGTTCACTTTGACTTCAGCGCCCTCAACCGCTGAAGAGGAGAGTTGAGCGATGACTTCATCAACACAGGAGTTAATCTGCGCTGCAATTTCCATAACATTTTTCTCGACAATTTCGCTCTTTGCCTTGTCAATTTTGGTAGCAACAACAATCACTGGAACCGACGATGTTGCAAGAAGCTTTTTGAAGAAGATTGAATCTTCGGCGGCCCATCCATCAATGGAGTCTACGAGATAACAAACCAAATCAGCGTCACCGACAACGGACCATGCGGTTGCGGTCATCTTGACGTTTAGCTTTGGAAGCCCGGCGGTCTTGTGAATACCGGGCGTATCAAGAAAAAGTATTTGCGTGTCGCCTGTTGGACAGACTCCCAATATCCGATTCCGCGTGGTTTGTGGCTTGGCACTCACGACTGCGAGCTTGGTTCCAAGGCAGGCATTCATCAATGTGCTTTTGCCTGCGTTGGGTTGACCCAATAGAGCCACGTACCCACACTTTTTATTTTGCATCTGTTTCATTCCTCTGAGGTCTCAGTTTGTGAGGCATAAAGTTTCACTTGTTCTTCGGTTAACTGACCAGAGTCAACAAGCTTTTGCATTCTTGCTGCAACTGCTTTGCTGGCGTCTCGTTTGTTTGCAGCACTTGCTCTTGCAATTTCCGTCCGCCCAAGAAATCCGGCGACAACGAATTGGGTGTCTTGTGGTGTCGAAATTGTTTTTACGAGTTTGTAAGTGGGTGGCTTGCCACAAATTGCCTGGGTCCACTGTTGAAAGCGCGTCTTGACGTCAAAGTCGACAAGGGTTTGCTGAGCTGTCAGGAGATCGGCTGCAAATAGCGAGTCGAGCCACTCCCAAGCGACCTGTTGCCCGGCATCAATAAGAAGCGCCGCCGTGACTGCTTCGAAAGCATCAGCAAGAATATTCTGCCGCTTGTCATCTCGGAAACCACCTTTGGCAATTTCTCCCCTACCGAACATCAGCAGATCGTGCAGGCGCAACCTGCGTGCCTTTTCTGCCAGATTTTCAGTGCCCACAAGAGCTGCTCTCAATTTGGAGAGTTGTCCCTCGCTCATCCGAGGAAATTCGGACATTGCGCGACAGGCTACAAAAAAATTCAAAAAAGAATCGCCCAAAAATTCCAAACGCTCATTGCTAAAAACCTGAGACTTATCCTGCGGCCAATAGACCAAGGCACTTCTATGAACCAGTGCCACCATCGCCACGCGTCTGTTTGAAAAACAGTGTGATTGCAACTTCTCAAGAGAAGCAATTCTTGCATTCA
>CAIZJW010000008.1 GCA_903933385.1 uncultured Silvanigrella sp.
AAGTCGATAAATTTCTCCTCTGAGAGATCCTTTAATTCAGGCTGCGCGTAAAAAGCATCAAGCTCACTGCGGGCGACCTTCAAAAACTCTCGAAATTCCTGCCGAGCTTCATGCACCTTAGCCTCCAGGGTAAGGTAACGCTGCGCTTCGGCATCTCCTCCCGTATTTTGGCGAAGAAAAAGCACTGTCGCGTTGCGTGCCACAAAATCGGCAAGATTTTCATTGAAGGTATAAGCATTGGGAACATAAATGGTGCGATGAAGAGTCTCGTGAAAGAGGAGCTCTACGAACTCAAACCGAGTGTTTCCATCGACCATGCTTGAATAAACGGGATCGGGGAAATAACCGAGCAGGGAAAAAGCCTGAACTCCTCCCATGACAGTGTCGTAGCCTTCTGCCACAAGCGTCTTCTGAAAATGAGCAGCTTTCGCTTTGTCGAAATATCCGAGATACGGTTGGGCTCCAACAATTGGGAACCACCACGTCTTCAACTTGAGTTTGCGTTTTTCGGCAGCCTGCACAACGTAACTCAGCACAGGCCTGTCGAGAGAAATGTAGTGCTTGTAGCTGGAGCCGGGAGTGAGTCCAAGCTTGCTTTCTGCGAATTGAAGAACTTCCGGAACAAGCTTGAGTTTCTCAATACGCTCCGGCTTTTCTAAAGCTTCCTTCAAAACACTCTCGAGGGGCACACGGCGAGCAAACAAACGCGCTTGCTCAAACCCTTGCGTCAACGTGTAACAGCCATTCAACAGCACCGAGGTGAAAAAAATTGTGAGTTTAAGAGAGGCAGCAGGAAAATTCATGCGGGATGACCTCACGCTGGAGCATCCCTGAATGTTACGGCGTGCGGGCGGGTGATGGGAAGAGTTGCTTTATGACGTTGAGGCGATTTTCTACTGTTTCGCCGCTGGCTGTGAACTGAAGGAGCGATTCCTGAAAAAAGTAAACAACTCCTTGAAAGCCAAAATCACGGACCATATTCGTTTGCGCGCGCACCATTTCTATCGGCATAGGCTCGGGTTTCAGACCGGAAAGCACACCAATAATGACGTTAGCTTTACCTTTTGCTTTCTCAAGCACAGGGCTGCTGAGCTCCCCCTGAAAACGTCCCATGTTGTCGCGATAAACCTGCACAACAACTTCATCAACGAGCCCACTTTCAACCCACTGCGGCCAATCCTGCACGTAGTTTTGATAAGACCACGGATAAGGGTTGGGCGAGACTGAGAATTTTATACCCGGACGAGCCGTTTTGATGGCCCGTGAAATGCGGGCTATGAACTGAGTGAGCTTGCCAGCGCGCCATGACAACCAATCACTTGCCTCAGGTTGAGGCTTGCCAGCACGACCGGTTTCTTTTTTATAAAGATCGAGCGTGAAATCATCGTATCCAAATGTATTTTTCAGCGACATGTGGTCGTCGAATTGAATGGCAGGAACATCGTAGCGAGTGACGAACTCAACCATCAATTCTTCATAGAAAGCCTGCACGTCTGGATTGAAGAAATTCAAGTATGAAGTTGATGTGCCGTCTTGGTCGAAACTCGACCGACCGTTGGAATCTTTGGAAAGCCATTCGGGGTGTCTTTGCGCAAGCGGAGAATTCGCAGGAACTTTCACGCCCCATTCAAACCAAGGAACGATATCGAGGTCGTATTGGTTGCCAAGTGTGAGCCAGTCGTTCATGGGGTCGCGTTTGAGTGACGACAATCCGTAGCGTGTTGAAATTTTCGGTGCGCCGTTGCGCGCCATCACTTCGCTTGGATAAAAGGTTTCGCCCTTATTCCAAACCACGGGATACAATGCATTCATATTCAGGTTTGAGATACGCGCTGCGAGTGATTCCATTTGCCCAAAGGAATCCATTACGTTGGAATCAACGTTGCTCACCCAAACGCCACGCATTTCAGTCGAACTGTAGGCCCGACGACGGCGTTCTTTTTTTTGGGCACCGGAATCGGTATCCACAGGAGCCTGCGCTTTAAACCCAATACGCAGCCACTGCTGACAGCCGGGGCTTACAATCCCAAGCGTCAGCAGTGTCGCGATAAAAACCAATGATGTCAGTGTTTTGTTTTTGTGCCTCATGCCGCCCTGAGGGTCTGCTTCCCTGTGTGATGAATAATTTCATACAGGTCGGTACCACGCTCGAGGAGAGCCTTCAAGTTGATACTCACCCGAAGCGCCCTGAGTCCTTGGGCACCCTGAACTTCATCAATGAGATATTCTTCAACATCTTCCATAAGACACTCTTGCGCCGCAAGGAACGTGAAGTATTCCATATATTCAACTCTCTCGCGCTCCTGTGTGAACACAACCGAGAGCTTGCCTGGCTGGTTCAAACGCTCCTGAGTTCCCTTAACCACCGCGCGATCGACCCGACGCTTGAGCATTTCACCGCGACCATCGGCCCCGCCTTCAACGTGGAAGAGCTTGTCGTCGAAATCAAACGTTACATTCACAGGTGTGTCTTGAACGACGATCACATTCGTGAGATCAAAGGGAACCTTGAGATTCGGCTTCATACGAGCAGACTCTGCCGCACAACCACACATCACCATCAGCTGCCACAATCTCAAGTTCTTGAGATAGATTTCATTGAACTCACGCCCTTTCACGAGCGATTGTCCGATGAAAATGGTGTGTTCAACGGCTTCATTGCAATGCTTTTCGAAGTAGTGCGGGAAAATCTTTTGCGCGTTGTTCTGCTGCGACTTCAGATAATTGGAAAGTGTTGAAGTCACCTCAATCACACTGGCATCAAACTCTCGGCGGCGCAGGTAAACAGTGCGCGATTTGTCGTCAAGTTGCTTCCAGTAGGCATTGATCTTTTGGATAAGTGTAAGATTCCAACCTCGGACGTGGTTGAATACAGGCTCAACCTCAGATGCGAGAAATTTGCTCGCTGTCAGCTCGTCGCCGGCAGTGAGCTGCTCGGAGATTCGCGCATCCAATTTTTCCAAACGGAAACACAGTTCGCGCAAGAATGGCATGGGCCGATTCTCATAGGCCATTTGCAGAACTTCAAGTGCAAGACCAATTTGCGTGCGGAGGTCATCTTGAACAGCCTTCGAACGCAGTGCTGCTGAATTGCGGATGGTGCTAAGAGCGTAGAGAGGATAGACGTCTTGGAAGAAGATGTTCTTCATTTCCAAGCTTTTGTTACCTTCAGCACGCTCCGATGCCATTTGTGCTTCTTCGTGGAAGCGCCATTCAACAGTTGGGTGAATAGCTGTGCACTGTTCAGAAATTATCGATTGAACAGCCTGCTTAACGTCGTCGATACGGCGTTTGCCCGCAAGGCATAGAAGTGGCATCAGATCGGCCAACTTCTCAATAACACCCTCATTGAGATCGTCTTTTTTCGGAGAAGTGATGTCAAAGAAGCCAATGTGCTGATCGTCGAAGAAGAGAGGGAAGACAGCTATGGAACGCGCGCCTTGATTCAGGAGATCGGATTCCACTTTGGAGCGATCAGCACTAGCTGCGAGATCAAGAGTCACGAACCCGCGTTGCTGCGTGCGAGCGCGCTCTAGAACATCATTTTGGGTTGAGAACAAAGAACCTTGCAAATCGTCGCGTCCGTAGCGTTCAACAGAGACACCTTCATTGCCCTTGCGATCGGGGCCGCCGGTAACACGAGCACGCGAAAGAAAGCCACCCACGCTAGTGCTCATTCCAACACCCAAGTGCGGACGCCGCAAAACCTGACGCATAGCTGCTTCAATCTTTGAGAGCATGACAGCTGGCTCAACGGAATCACGTTCGGTTAAAGTGCGCTGGATGTCGAAGAACGCGTTTTGATCCGTGATGTCGTTGGTGCGGTAGAAGGCAAAACCATGGAATTCGAACCAGTTGGCTGGCAAAAGCTCACGCCACTTTTCCATGTCGTTCACATCAGCGAGAAGTTCGCGCTTAATTTTTTCGTCGAGAACTTTTGGCCCACCCACGTTCACTACGTCACAGAAGCTTGGCTCCATCGTCACACTATGCGAACGAGTAAGGTTGGTATTTTTATCTTGAGTAGAGAACACAACTGGGCGCGTTCCCATTTCGAGTTCTATTCCGTAGAGACGACGAAGAATTGTAGAATAGGCAAGCTTAACGCGTTGGTTCAGCCAAGCTTCTTCGCCCACCTGACAGGTTGCTGAGAAACGACCGTTTTTATCGAAGAACGACTCAAAAAATGTATCAGACACCATGATGGGCTGCACATGGAAAGGCAATACCGCACCACTACTCTCGGGATTTTTGAAGCCCGAAGACCAGAGGATACTCATCATGACCTTTATCAGTGATTCGTGTGTTTGAACCACTTTAGAATCGGTGATGGGCTGTGCAAGCTCAGGAGCGCGCTCAAGGCGACGCATTACGTCTGAAGCGATTTTAGAAACAGTTGGTTCCTGCGATGCAACCAAACCAGCCCAATAGCGAACAAGTGGGCCCATGCTCAAAACACACTTGAACGGAAACTCCTTGGTGTCTTGCATAACTCGAAGATGGGGAACCAGACGTGGACCTTGCCCTTGAAACATGTCTCATACCTCGCAAACACAATAAGGCTCTTGCCGTTCATTCCAAATCAGTCATGCCTATACTTCGGAACTTATTCGTCGCTTTTAAATAACTCACGTCACCATCGTGACACGGGGAATTATTGTTCACATGCCGGAACAACCAAAGCAGAAAGCACGAAACCTTCACCTAGAGTTCCATCGGGGCACATGCCCTTCACCTGTGTCCAACTGCCTGTGTTTGAAATGCGCTCGAGTGGTGTCCCCATCGCAAATTTGCAGATTATTTCTCCATTTGGTTCAACCCTTAAATTCGTGGGTGTCGGGGAAATTGTTTTCAGGTTGCGGCAATCCACAAGTGGTGGTGGCGAGGGCAAAGGTGTTGGCTGCGATGGCTGATTTGAACTCCTTGCACGAAACGGCATCACCGAACCCATACCATCGGTTGTCAAGGCACGCCCTGCCCTCATTTCAGAGAGAATTTCTGGGATGATTGTCAGTGTCACGAAATAATTCGTTGGATCGAGATCGTCTATTTCAGGAATGATAACTCCAATATCAACCAACGCACCTTGGTCATTGCGTTTTCTCGAGATCCAGGGGGTGGACATCCATTTTCGTGGAAATCCAGCCTGATACCAATTCAAAGGGATCATGTGCTGGCGCCAGGGTCTATTTTCCGGACGAAACCAATTGTTGTGCCAGAGATGAAGTTCATCGTTGGAATCAACTTGCCCAACGATGCTAATGTGCCCGTCTCCCGCTTCACCTGAGCAATCACGATTCAAACATCCACTAATAAATGCTCCCACAGGCAATGCACCAGCGAAGTTTTCTTCAATCAAACGCGCAATTGCTTTGGGTTCTTTAGGAAGTTCAATGACAAGCCCATTGCGGCGGCGTGCAGCGTTAACCATGTCCATGAGAAGCGGAGAGCTGTAGGAATTTATTCCGGCCATCTCAAGTACACGAGAAACATTGTTTGCGCACTGAGCTGGCTTCGCAAAGCGACTCGCCTCGCGTTCCTGTCCCTTAACCCATTCAAGCGAGGCTGCGAATATTTTTTCCCCAGTGGGCGTAATACGATCGAAGCGATATTTTCCCAGCAACTCTTCTCTGCTGAAGTTCACATTCTCAACGTTCGCAATGTCTGATTCAGCATTTGAATCTGCATTGAAGAGACGAGGCTTGCAGGCAAGGGCAAATAGCATGAGAAAAATCGCAGCAAACGCTGCCGCGCTCGAATGAGCGGCGCAAAGTGCCGAGCGGAACTGTTTTTTTAAAATGAATCGAGGATGCATAGTCGCCTCCATCGTTTGGAGGCTAGCATGCGCAAGGGCGAATTGAATTGGGAAGATTTTCCTTGTCAGGCAGCAGGTGTTGCTGACGCGATCTCGGCAAGGCCTGCAGCTCCCTCGGGAAACACGTCTGGCAACACCTGAGGCTGCTCGGAAGCGGGCCAGCGCACAATCAACATAGTCACATCGTCGGCGTACTCTTCATCTTGCCAGGCAGCTTTTGCCTCACCCATGATCTGCTGCATAATCTCACGCACCGGACGACCACTCGAGAGAATGTCGTAAAATCTTCGCTTCGAAATCATTTC
The DNA here is from genome assembly GCA_903933385.1 of uncultured Silvanigrella sp. Taxonomy (GTDB): domain Bacteria; phylum Bdellovibrionota_B; class Oligoflexia; order Silvanigrellales; family Silvanigrellaceae; genus RFOM01. Next base: position 6,121 of record CAIZJW010000008.1, read on the forward strand.
ATTCTTAGGACCATGGTTCTCAAGCAAACCATCAGTGTACAGGGCAAACAGATCGCCCTCTTCCAGTTGAAGTTTTTTGACTGTGATTGCGCGATCAAGAGACACTCCGAGCGGATTTCCTGTTGAAGTTTGTGGGGAGATCTTCTTTGTTTTTGACTTGAACCACAAGAGCGGTGTGTGGCCTGCGCTTGCATAGTAAAGCTCACCCGTATCGGTGTTGAGAGAAACAAGACACATCGTCATTAACCGTGCCGATTTACCAACACTCAAAATCGCCCGGTTTAGAATGGAAGCCATAAACTGAAGCCGATCGGTTTCACCCATCGTTTCACTCGCTCGCAGCGTCTCCATGACAGCTTGAGCCCCCATAAAGCTTCCGTAAGCAACACCAGTCATGATCGCGGCCGGAACTCCGTGGCCCGTGACGTCGCCCACAAGGCCATGGAGCCAAGGACTTTGGTCGGCTTTATCGAAGAACAGCCAGTCGCCACCGCAGCGCGTCGCAGCCTCGTAATGAAAATCTAGGTCGGCATTCATGATCGGGCGACTCGATGGCA
>CAIZJW010000009.1 GCA_903933385.1 uncultured Silvanigrella sp.
ATTGTTGCTGCCGGGATCAGCGGAGTGACAAAATTTAACAGAGCCGTTTTCTCGTTTGGACTCAGAGGTGTCGCATATGCCGGTGGCATGGGGATATTTTCCGTGCCGCACTTACTCTCAACACATTTCTTAACCAGACTCATGAGTGAATTCTGTTTGTCGAAAAATGCTTCAAGTGCGATGTAGTTTAACCCAAAATTCGGGTTGCTTGAATTGGGGAGCTCAGGTGTGTTCTTGGGTTTGTACCAGGGTGTTGCTGCTGTGTGGCATGTCGCGCATTTCTTTTCTACGATGAGAGAAATACCTTCTCCCCACTGAGGTGCATTGACATCAGGTGGTTCATAGAACGTGTTGCCACTGCTCCCTAAATCATAGGCTGCGCATGCTGTCAGGAGAAAAAACACTCCTGTGCTGAGAAACAAGCGGAGCGTTGAAATTTTTCTTTTCATCGTTGCTCACCCCATCGAACGGTGCTTTTGAATTCTTTACATTTTTTTTCTACGGATACGCTGTAGCTTTTGAGGCCTTGGTTCATCTGTTGCAGGAATTGCTTTGGCGTCCTGGTTGGATTGAGCTGATTTATCATTAAAGACATATTGATACGCAACGCTCACGCGCGGCATGATAAGGCGATTGGGAACCATGTATTCCGAAATTGCCAAGTGCAGCGATTTCTTAAGAGTCACTCCAATTGTCACCTGCGCAGAGAGTGGCACTGGTGCGTCAGACATCGTATCGGCACGGGTGAATTCTGTTTTTTCTGCGGTGATGTTGAATGTGGATTTCCCGCGTCGGAAAAGAATCATCCCATTTGCCCACAGGGGAATTGTCCGTCCCTGTACCCCCTGGCTCAGGTAAACCGTTGAGAGAGTGGCATCAAAAGTGTCTTTGGCTTCTTCAGCCGTGATACCTCCCTTGAGGCTGACTCCACCATACTGGCCACCAATACTTGTTGTCAGAAGCATCTTTGGAAGGCGGAATACATTTTCTGCACTCGCACCCAAAAGATATTGATTGAGTGATGCATTGACACCCATCGTTTTCGCCATTGACTGAGGAAGCGGCAGATATCCTGCCCAGGCCGTGGTCACCAAGGAATATCGACCTGATGTTGCAACCGGCATCCCGCCGACGAGGGTTGGCACAGTATGAAGGGGTGCAGCCGGAACTTTCTCTTTCTTAGCGCCAACAGTTGGGTTGGGCTTGGGAAGAAGGCTTGTGAGGATGCGTCCTTCGATGAAGGCCGATTGCGGAACGGGTTCGGAGATGGGTGCTCCGTCAAGCAATGCAGCACTGACAAGTTGCAGGCGTTCTGCCTGCTCATACCACCATGAAGCCGCCTCGGCGCGCTCACTCACTAAAATCAGCAGCCAGCTCGCTGCCATGCGCATCAGTGCGCACTTTTTGAGAATCATAGAGCGCCTCCAGTTTTATCTGCTCAGATATCTTACGCTCTGGAGAGATAGCCTGGTGAGGGGTGGGCGAAACTATTTTGACGTGGTGCGAATATTGATGTGAACGTCCTGGAGTTGTTTTTCCTTCACCGTTGAAGGGGCATTCATCAGAAGATCTTGGCCCTTTTGATTCAGCGGGAAGGCGATGACTTGGCGAATGTTAGGCTCATCAAGGAGAAGCATAATCATGCGATCAACTCCGGGAGCAATTCCACCATGCGGTGGAGGACCATAGGAGAAAGCATTCCAAAGCGCTGGAAAGCGACTTTGGATGTCATCCTCAGTGTATCCCGCGAGGTCAAAAGCCCGCTTCATAACATCACGGCGGTGGTTACGAATGGCTCCCGAGGAGAGTTCAACACCGTTACAAACGATGTCGTATTGATAGGCGATGATATCGAGTGGATCTTGGCTATTGAGAGCATCGAGTCCGCCCTGCGGCATTGAGAACGGGTTGTGGCAGAAGTCGATTTTCTGTTCCTCTTCATTCCATTCATAGAATGGGAAGTCGACGATCCAGCAGAATGCCCAGCCATGCTTCTTTTCCACTTTAAGGGTGTCTGCGAGCCATGCGCGCATTTTACCACCCATTCCAAGAACCGTTCGCGAGTCGTCTCCGACGACGAACACAATTGCATCACCATTTTCAATGCCAAGTGTTGATGTCAAGGCTGAGCGCTCATTGTCTGTGGTTTGTTTGGCGAGGCTGCCTTTCCATTCTCCATCTTTGAGCGAGAGATAGGGGAGTCCGCCGAGTCCGAAGGCACGCGCCTGAGCTTGTGCGTCGTCGAAGAATTTGCGGCTTTGGGATGCTCCCTGAGGGATACGAATTGCGCGCAAAACACCTCTTTTATGTTGCATAACCTTTTGAAAAACTTCGAAAGCGGTTGTCTGGAAAACAGTTCTGACATCAACCATTTCTAATCCGAAGCGCAGATCAGGTTTATCGGAGCCGTAGGTTTCCAAAGCAGTTTTGTAGGGAATGCGTGGGAAGGGATCTTTCAAAATGGGACGATCAGAAAAGCGGGTGAAAAGATCAACCATCAACTTCTCGATGACCGTGAAAATTTCCTCTTGCGTGGCAAAAGCCATCTCGACATCAAGTTGGTAGAATTCGCCGGGGCTGCGATCGGCGCGCGCGTCTTCGTCTCGGAAGCAGGGAGCTATTTGAAAATAGCGGTCGAAGCCAGAGCACATCAGGAGTTGCTTGAACTGCTGAGGAGCCTGTGGCAGCGCGTAAAAGTGGCCTGGATGAAGACGACTTGGCACTAAGAAGTCACGTGCACCCTCTGGTGAACTGCTTGTGAGAATGGGGGTCTGAAATTCAAGAAACCCAAGATCAACCATTTTGTTCCGCAGGTAGTGAATGAACTGCGAACGGAAAATAATATTGCGGTGCATTTTCTCAGTGCGCAGATCGAGGAAGCGGTATTTCAGACGGGTGTCTTCGCTTTCTTCTTTAGGGTTGTGCGCCACGGGAAAGGGGAGGATTTCTGAGGGAGACTCGAGCTCGAAATGCGAACACATCACTTCGATTTCACCGGTCGGGATTTTGTTATTGACAGATTCTCGTTTGCGCACGGTTCCCTGAACAGCAATCACTGATTCAGCGCGGAGGTCGCTTGCTGCGGCAAAAAAAGCCTGTTCTGGATGAATGACAATCTGAGTGATGCCGTGATGATCGCGCAGATCAATGAACAACAAGCCTCCCAAGTTGCGCACAGCATGTGCAAATCCCATCAACCGTACATTTTGGCCGATGGCCTGAGAATTGAGTTCACCGCAGGTGTGGCTACGCAGAGCATTCATGGTCTGGAGTCCTTGTATCAAGTCGTAGTTTGCGCCATCTTTCCTGCTTCGAGCACGCTCAATGGCTTTCTTTGTCTATCACAGCAAGCCTGTGAGACAAGAAGACCGTGTCAAGGAGAGAGGCATTGCTATGAGACCATTGTTGGAACGAGATTTTAATACCAGCTTTTCAAGTGCTGAGGCTCCTCTTGAGGGGCCATTTGGTGAATCGTGGCGACCTTTGTTGTCACTGATCCTTGGACATGCAAGGCGCTCAGGTGCCGATTTTGCAGAGATTTTTTTGGAAAGGCGAAATTCTCTCAGAGTTTCAGCCGAAAATGGAAAAATCTCATCCGTGGCTCCATCGTTTTCGCTGGGGGCCGGAGTTCGCTGTTTTAAGGGAACGCAAGATGTCTTTGTAAGTACGAACGATCTTTCTCGCGTAGGTTTGCGCTGGGCGGTTGATCAGGCACTTGGGATGCTTGGTTGTTCGAGTCGGATGACCACGTCTCTGGGGCGCGATGTACAACTCGAGCCTTTGCGCGATTTTGCAGCAATTAAGAAGAAGGAGCGCTGGCTGAGAGATGCAGCTGGTGTGAGTGACATTTCGACTCGTCTGCTTGAGCTTTCTTCCGATCTCAGAAAGCAAGTCGGGCATCTTCAAAGCGATCAAACCGCGGCTTTTCGCGACTGGCAAGAGGTATTGGTGGCGGCTTCAGATGGGGTCTTTGCTCGCGATATTCGCCTGCATCAATTGGCTCGAGCTGGCTTAAACTGCGCCGATGGCACTCATCGCACGTCACTTCATGAGCAACGCGCATCAACTGGTCAGCCTCGATTTTTGAACGAAGTGGATCTCAGTCCACTTGTTGTTGAGATTGCTGCTTCTGCAGGAGTGATGCTGCGCGCTGATTATGTCAGTGCGGGGCAGTATCCGCTCGTCATGGCCAACCGCTTCGGTGGGGTGATTTTTCACGAAGCATGTGGACACCTTCTCGAAACGACCCAAATTGAGCGCAAAACTACTCCATTCGCCGATTCACTTGGTCAATCTATCGCGCATGAAAGTCTGACGGCTTGGGACGAGGGAATCACCGAGGGTGCTTTTGGATCCACTGACATGGACGACGAAGGTATGCCTGCTCAATCAACGCTTCTGATTGAAAACGGAATTCTTCGTAACTTTATTGCAGATCGTGCCGGATCGATGCGCTTTGGCCATCCTCGCACTGGAAGCGGACGCAGACAGAATTTTTCTTTTGCTGCAGCAAGTCGAATGAGAAACACATTCATTGCACCCGGTGCACATACTCCCGAGGATTTGATCGCAAGTTGTGACTCAGGGCTTTATTGCAAGAAAATGGGCGGTGGCAGTGTGGGTGCCACGGGAGAATTTAATTTCTCTGTGGGCGAAGCGTACTTGATCGAAAAAGGGAAAATCACCAAACCTGTGAAGGGTGCCACACTCATTGGTACAGCCGTCGATATTATGAAAAAGATTTCCGCATGCGCCAACGATATTGAACTGGCTCCCGGGTTTTGCGGTTCTGTG
>CAIZJW010000010.1 GCA_903933385.1 uncultured Silvanigrella sp.
CTGTTACGTCAGTGAACGCTGGTCATCCATTTCCGCTTATTTGGCATTCAAAGGATGCTCATTTGGAGTCAATCGTGAGTTCAGGGCCACTCATGGGCAATAAATCGGGCACATTTTCGGTTCATATCGATGCCCTCGCTCCCGGTGATTTTCTCATGTTATTTACCGATGGCTTATTTGAAGCAAGGGAACGGTTAAAATCGACAAAGAGTTTGTCCCGCAGGCGCGAGCTGGCGCGACTTTTTATTCAATGTGATTCAGCACACGATGTTGCGGATCGTATTTCGCAAGAACTAAGTGTATTCACAGAAAATGAAAACTCGTTGAACGATGATGTCAGTGTTGTCATTCTCCGACGCAGCGACTCTGCGACGCCTGAATTCCCAATTTTGTCGGAAGAGGCTGCATGAAACCAATTGGTCTATTTCTAATTCTGAATCTAGTCTCGTTGCCAGCATTTTCTGCGGAATGGGAATTAGATGTTGATTCTGATGGCATCAGAGTTTGGACACGCAGCAAAGAGGGCTCTCGATATAAAGAAGCTAAGGGAGAAGTCATTGTTCCTGGTCCTCCCCAAAATGCGTTTTCGGTTATTGTGTCTGCCGAAACGTGTCGGGAATGGGTTTATCGCTGCACCAACTCATATGTGATTAGTCGCCCGCGCCCGCAGGATGGTGTTGTTTACATGCGTACAAATTCATTTTGGCCAATTTCGGATCGAGATGCTGTTTTTTTGGCTGAAACATCCCACGATGAGAAAAATAACATTTTTCGAGCCTATATGTTCCAGAAGAATGATGTGCTTCCTGCTGTAGATGGTGTCGTTCGCATCACGGCAATGAACGGGAGCTGGGAAGTTCTTCCAAACTCTTCAGCGGATTCGAAAGTGGTCTTTTGGTCGCACGTCGAACCCGGAGGGTTATTGCCATCAGCTTTAGTAAATTTGGCGATCTCAAATTTACATAAAAACAGTTTGGCGAGCTTGCGCAAATATCTGGAGAAAAAGAGCCAATAGCGCATTTGGCTCTGATAATCGCTTTTGAATGGGTATAATCAGGACATTTTTCATATAGAATGTGCACAACTCCAACCGCTTAATCCTAGCTACCAGCACGTTGTCTTCGGCAGCGCTCAGAGCAATACCTCACCTCGTTCCAGCAACGTTCCCATTTTTTTCGCCACTCAAATGGGCGCTTGCAAACGACGCAATCTTTATTCGGTAGATTTGTTTTATTGTAACGGATTGTGGATATTTTTGTAGTTGGCTGTTTTGATTTTTCTTCGTGCTTCTCATTGTCTGAGGGATTTGTAGCTGCGTCTTTATTCCTAGGTGCCATATAGCGATGTCCTTGCGGTTAAAAGCTGCGCATTCAAAGCAACATCCAATGGATTTCGCGCGATATTGCATTTGATAATTTTACGGAACTGCGCGTTGGGCTTCACCCAAAAAGAAATACGGTAGCCTTTATCTCCAAGGGGAATTACTGACACGACTTTGCAAAAGAAGCGTCGCTTCCCTGTGCTTTGTCGCTGACAACACATTTGTTTGTCACATTGTCAAAGAAGATATTCTTTGTGTCGCCAGGTGAATAGAGGAATGCAAATTCTACATAATCGAATTCGATCCCAACATATGCGGCCGCCGTTTTTTGATTGTCCGATTTCTGTTGTGTGAATGCATCCAGAAGAATTTTGGGATTGATGCGCGACGTAAGAACAACTGGGTTTGCCCACCCTTTGGCTTTCTCGTAGGATGGTGTGCTAAAAATACCACCCGTATTGCTACTAAAAAGAAATGAATTGAGCGTTGCTAAAGCCGCAACTTTGTCCGCGTATTTTGTGTTCGTGCCCCGATGGAGTGTGAGAGCATTTGAGCCCTGCTCGGAGGAAATGTGTGCCATCAATCTTGTCGCAGGAGATCCAAGTCGTGCAGCAAATTTTTTGGATTGCGGACTCCATTCGAACCAAGGCTGCCGACCTAAGAGTTCTTCTTGGCTGTAACGTTTTCGTGGATACAGGCTTCCATCTACGCCTACAGAACGATTTCGATAAAAGCCCTCAGCAAACACATCACCCTTGTAGATCGCCATGCCGCCAGACGATGTTCTACCATTCCCGGTGAGCCAATAGAAGTGGGCTGGTTTATTCATAGATTCATTGATAGCGCGCACCAGAGTGCAGGAGTTTCCGCTCAGAATCTCCGGGTTCAATTTGCCCTTTGCGGCTGTTTCGACATCGTCTGCAAAAAGTAGGTCTCGAAAATTCTCCTTTTCGAAGGTTTTTGAGGTGGCTGACTGATTCAGTGCTGAGGTCAGCTGTTCAATTAAAATTTCTGGAGTGTAAGGAGCTTTGGGATTGATTATTTCATGGCAGGGCGACTGTTTTGCATCGGGGTTGTCGATCCTGCTGCGCAGAGCCGTATTGAAATCGCGAGACTTGCAACTCGATAAAAGTGCTAAAGTTGCAAGAAAAGCGATAATTAAGTTCTGACTCATTTTTTATCCGTGATAGGCGAAAGCCAATATTTACTTATTTTTCTTTAACTTCATCATTTACTATAGACACTGTTTCGCCCTCTTTAAGAGTGACGGGAATATGTTTGTAATCCATGCCAGTGGGTGTCGCTTGGCCACATAAGCCGATCTTCCGAACGCTCAAGGGTAGGTCGAATTCAATGGGCCTGATGCTCAAGTCATTCACGATAAACTTGGGGTTGCCTCCCATACACGCCGCCTCGTCGTTTTCGATTCCAATGACGCGA
>CAIZJW010000011.1 GCA_903933385.1 uncultured Silvanigrella sp.
GCTAAGAAATCGAAAGCACGCAGCTGCGAGAGAACGCGGCGCACGCCTTGGTGTGTTCCTCTCAAACCTTCTTTTGCGCTCAAATCGCAAAAGTCGGATAAATGCACGGGGCTTGTAACGGTGCACTCGCTCTGAACAAATATACACACTTCCGCTTGCGCGTTTTCGAGGGTGACTCCGTTCGTCCATTCGCGGAACCCGTTGGTTATTCTGATGCGTGTATTCTCTGGTTGGATTGCTTTCGAATAGGTGACAATGCTGCATGGCAAGAGAACATCTGCTTCCAACTGGGGAGTCAAGCGCCAGGCCTTGAGGGGCACGCGTGAAACTTCGAGAGAATCAACAGTCATCTCTTTCCATGTACTGGAGCACCGAGGTGTGCAGAGTAATCTGTACCAGAGAAGGTCTACGGTAGAAACGTAGGCCAATGATCGCCACCAATGGAGGTCAGGGTCCTCGGACTGTGCAGCCTCACCTGATAAGGAGGAGGGGCGCAGTGCTTCGCCATTGCTATCCAATATTTCACACATTGCAGCAGCGGCTGGAAGAGCTGCAAGGGTACAGAGTTCCATAACCGCCTCGGTGTGTCCTGTCCGAGCGAGGAGGCCTCCATCTTGAGCTCGTACTGGAAAAACATGCCCGGGGCTCAGGAAATCGTGATGGGTTGCGTGTCCATCGGCCAAGAGAGCGATGGTGTGCGCACGGTCGCTTGCAGAAATTCCACTCGTTATGTTGTTTCGGGCATCAATAGAGAGCGTGAAACCTGTGTGTGACATGCCGCCTGGCCATTTTGGCGCAGTTGGAATTCCAAGTCTGTCGGCAAGCTCATTGGATACCGAAACACACAAGAGACCGCAGGCTTTTCGAATTGCGACATTCACCAATTCAGCAGTTGCATGCGACGCATGAAACACCAAATCGGCCTCATTTTCTCTGCGCCCGTCGTCACCGACAAGAATTGCCTCGCCGCGCGCAAAGGCTTCAACCGCTCGCATTACCCGATTTCTCATGGCTCCCAGCTCTCGGGAGTGTGTATTGGCCGATGGTCGCATCCTAATCTCCTGCTCTGAGCCCCTGAAATGACACGCTGTTTTAAAGAGGTCAATGCAAAAGGGTAAAGCCTCGGGGCTGAACCTCCGAAGCTCCTTGTCGTGGTATCGGAACGGTCCGAAATCACAAAACCTCTTAAGGAATATTATGAAGCGTCAAAAACTTAAATGGCGTTTTCAAAATATTGTATTTTTGAGCTCAGTCTGCCTTGCAGTTTTTGGGCAGGCGTCAGCCGAAGATACAAAAAACACGGAGGATATCGCTCTGTCTGCCCGGTCTTTGCCCAAGACTCCGAGCCAATCGCCAGCTCCTCCGGGGATTAAGGGGAGCCTGAAGGATTTCAGGATGCCTGAAGCCGAACGATTTTGGGAGGTGCATGGTGTGGAACGCTCGGCAGCCCACAAAAGGGCGATAGGCAGGCTCAGCGAACATCTCATTGGCACCTCTCGCGAGAAAACTGCCGCTTTCAAGTATTGTGACGCGCGAAAAAAGGATGCGGCAAGTGACCCGCGTTCAATTCTGACACCCGATGGTCTCAGTTGCCTCTATTACCGCTGGCAAAATCTGCTCCGCGAGCGAAAAGAAGCAGAGAAAAAGGCCCTTGCCGCATCGGGCATCGTTCAGCAAAAAAAGAAGAAAAGTGTCTCTGGAAAGAAGAAATCTGCGCCTGCAACCGTTGGTATCGCCTCTGCTCGAGATTTTAAAGCGTACGCCGATGTGCCGTATGATGTTGTCCTAAAGCGAGTAGAATTCAAAACGGAGAGTGCTGCTCTGCGAGCAGCCAGTTTTGCTCTCGACGATGGGAAAGATTGTTCTTTAACCGCTGCGCGCGCAGCAATTTTGCGCGACTTGGAAAATTATCTGCCTGCACAGTCTGTTTGGCAGATGATGAATCAGCTTTACACCGTGACCGCTCCGTGTCTGCATCCCGAACACGAAGCATTTGAAGTCGTTAACTTGCGCATGGCCGTTATGCATCTCGATAGAAAAGAGCTCAACAGGGCAGCCTCACTTTTAGAGGTTGTTCTGCAGGGTAAAGATTTGAAGGAAGAACACTCGGCCCTGTTTTGGAGAGGTTATCTCGATCACCTGCAAATGCCTGCCTCAACTCTCGCAACGTCATTGGGTATTGCGAGCGACTCTGCAAAAACTCGTCCTCGCAATACTTATTGGGATCGATTGATTGAGAAGTACCCACTCACGCTGCATTCTCTCGTCGTCGATCATATGAATGGTGTCGATACCTATGAGAGGTATGCATCTCGTGCGGCTCCCATGGTATCGATGTACCAAGGTCAGGAATGGAATCTTGAAAATGTATCGCATTTGATGGCCGGGATTTTCATGGTCAATAAATCGTATCCCCAGCTTGAGAGATTGGCGCGTTTATTCGATGAATCAGGGGATTCACTACCATCATTCGAAATGGCAATGTTTCGTCTGAAGCTTTTCGAAGCAGCGGGTAATCAACGCGCAATAATTAAGATCATTTGGGCATCTTTGAAAAAACACGGGTCGAATTATTTGTGCGAAGATCTCCTCGAGCTTCTCTATCCAGTTAAGTTTCGAAATGAGATTGCCGAGCAAGCCTCGTTCATCGATCCGGCACTGATTTTTTCACTCATTCGTCAGGAGAGCAGCTTTAATCCGCGTGCAACGAGTCCGGTGGGAGCACGTGGTCTCATGCAGGTGATGCCTGGCACGGCCCGTAAAATTGATCGACGGCGCAGTCTTGATTTATATGATCCGAGCAGTAATATTCGGGTTGGTTCGAAGTATCTTTCAATTTTGCGCAAGCAACACAATGGTGATTATTCCCGTCTCATCGCCTCTTATAACGCCGGTCCGAACAACACTAAAAAGTGGGATGCACGCTACAATGGCAACGTTCCTCTTCTGTTTGCGGACATCATTCCGTTCCCAGAAACTCGCCATTATGTCAGTGGTCTTATGCGACATATGTATTGGTATAGGGCTCTTGTGTCGCATCTCAAGGAGGCGCCTGGAGCGGTCAAAATTCAATGGTCATGGTCACTCCAAGATGTGATTCCAAAACCAGAGCAGTTTGGTTTGAGGAAGGGAGAGATTCTTCAAGTCAAGCTAGAACAATTGCCCTGGTTGAACCCTGGCGCTGTGGCCGGCGAGAAAGCTTCCGCTGAAAATAAATGATATTGTATCTGAAAATAAATCAATAAATCTGCATAAAAGCGCGATTTTAAAAAATTGTATTCTAAAAAAAATCAGTTCTCTTGAGGGAAAAACGAAGACGATTGAGCTGAAAGTGTTTGGGTCGGTAGAATAAACACCCAATCATTGCGTGCCTTGCGGTTGTCATCGAGAAGTCGCGCCATACAGACGCGCGGAGCGAGCTCAACTGGAACGGCTTCATTCATCACATAACTAATTTGACTTTTTCCGAGATGAAATCCTTCGAATGAAACGTCCAGGGAACCTTCGCGTTCGTTGCAATGGACGATTCCTTGGTTCGCTGGCGGAATAAGTGCATCTCCGTTCGGTGTAGCTAAAATCACCCGAATTTGACCGCCCCTGACAAAAGCGTCTTTTCCGCCAGGATTGAGAGTGATCTGACCAACCGGACGTATCTCGAGCTTGCAGAGGCCGCTTTGAGCACTTCCTTTGACAATGAATGCGCGGGCATAGTTCGACCAACTGCCATCGACCCAGGCCGATTCACCGCTATTTTGAGCTAACTTTCGTGGTGGCAGAGACTCACATGGGAGCAAATCTTCCCTTGAGAGTAGCAAAGAGGCCGCAGACAGCTGTGCATTCCCTGATATTGTTGCGGCCTGAGTTTGGCTCGGTGCTGAAAATTTATCGTTTGTTTGCCTCGCAGCTAAGGCTCGATACGATTCAAGCCTTCCGCGTTGGGTTCCTCCCTGACAGGCGTTGAGAAGCACAGCACCCAAGAGAATGCTTGCGTCACGTGTCCATCGAGTTTTTCCAACAAGCTTTACCAATGCGTCCTCCACCTTGTCGAAGGTATCGGCGCAAAAAGACACGACTCAAGTGCCTGTCAAAGGCCAGTGCGTGTTTTCCAAGACCCGAAAAGCTCCTCAGCACGAATTGCAAGCATCGAGCGTTTTAGGCTTTTGTCGAGTTTTTTTCGCTGGCGTGCAAGCGCAAGTTCAGGAGATAATTTTTCTTGAGCATCCAGAAATTCTGAACTCATTTCGCTGAATAAACCCCAATGTATATTCATGGGCGAAAAATGTTTTGCTTCAGAATCTCGGAGGTGTGCGACGAGGCAGCCAAGCGACGTGTCGACGGGGGGAAGTTCGAGCACGCTTTCTCTTGTCAGTTTTTGACCAATCACATGACCAATGAGTAGTCCCATGGCGGCACTTTCTACATAACCTTCGACTCCGGAAATTTGCCCCGCAAGCCAGACTCCGGGAAGGGATTGAAGAGATAAATCGATTTTGTTGATGAGTTTAGGTGAAATTAAATAGGTATTTCGATGCATGCTGCCCATGCGATGAAATTCAGCGTTGGCCATGCCAGGCAACAAACGAAAAATGCGTTTTTGTTCAGGCCATTTGAGGCGCGTTTGGAAGCCCACCATGTTGTAAGCACCGTCTCCGATTTTTTCGCGGCGCAATTGAACGGCTGCATAGGGGCGCCGACCTGTGCGGGGATCGTCAAGCCCCATAGGTTTCATAGGTCCAAATGACAACGTCTTTGGGCCGCTTTCGGCAAGTACCTCGATAGGCTGGCAACCATTGAAAAAGCGCGGCTCTTCAAAATTGTGATAAGGCACCTTTTCGCCGGCCTTAAGCTCTTCGACAAAGGCGAAATATTCTTCTTTGTTAAGTGGAAGATTGAGATAATGACCAGTCTCTTGGCTATTTTCATCATTATTCTCTTCGCTGCTTTGTAAAGAAACATCGTTTTGTGTTGTGCGTGTTTTGCGATTTGCGAAAAACGCGACGTCATAATCAATAGTCTCGCCATCGACAATCGGGGCAATTGCATCGTAGAAATAAAGAGCATCAGAGCCAGTTACAGTGCGCAAATTCTCAGCTAAACCACTTGCTGTGAGAGGGCCTGTGGCAATCACTGTGGCCGCAACTCCGAATTCAGACAGCTCGCCGAGAGACTGAATTTGTTTCTCGATCACAGTGATCTTTGGATGAGCGCGTAGAGTTGCCGTGATGAAGCCTGAAAAGAGTTCACGATCAACAGCCAATGCCTCTCCCGCGGGAACTTCACTTTGCCTTGAAGCTTTCATAGTAATGCTGCCGAGAGCGTCCATTTCTGTTTTCAACAAACCTGCTGGATTCAGACGACTCTTACTCTTGAGACTATTTGAGCAAACGAGTTCTGCAAAATGGTGAGGCTCCGATTGAGCGGGTGTGGGTGTCGATGACTTCATCTCAATAAGAAGAACATCAAGTTGATAGGTGTTAGCTAGTGTCCAGGCGGCTTCCGAACCAGCCAAACCAGCGCCAATAACAGCAACTTTCATGGAAAATCCCTCAAAAATCAACAGATCCTGGATTTGTTGCACACCAGAATCGTTTTGTCATGCAAAAGAAAAAACCACGCGGGCTGCGTGGTTTTTAACTGCTCGATGAACTTTATTCTTGCTTCAGTTGAACTGCTTTAAGGGCACTCGAGGTTTGATGTTTCCACGTAGCAGTTGAGCTCAGGCGACCAGCGCATCAGAGCCGGACGATGCATAAAGAAGGGCCCCCAGCCAAGTCGAATGGTTTCCGGCTTTGAGTAGCACGCGACCTGGTCGGTTGTCACAAGAGTTAGGTCGTCATCAACCACAGGCATCCCATTATACACTCGATCAGGAACTTTCAGCCAACAGTTCTGATTGCTCTTGTTGACCCTACAGGCAACAGTGTCCCTGAATTTACTGCAATCGCGAGAAATTCCTGGAGAGCGTGAACCGGGCGCAGCATTTGCAGGAGGTGTGCCGTTGCCCCGGGTTGTGAGGAACTGACGTCCCATGTAGCCCACTTTTCCTTTGTAACGGACCTTGGCCCAATCAGGACCTGCGTTGCCCAAATTGCAAACTTCTTCGCCTTCGTTTGCACCATCGAGAACTGCTCCAGATGTATTCGGTTGCTCACGTAACTTCAAACCAGTTGTCGTACCCGAAACGAACATTGAAATGCACTCACCACCGCCAGAGGCCGCAGCGTTATTTAATTCGTTGTAGAGTTCCATGGGCCAAGAGGGTTGCAGACACAGCGATGGATCGGCGCTTGCGTATTTGGTTTTGCATGCATCGACAAGGCTTTGCGGGAAGCCTCCTTGCGGTGCGCATTTGGTTTTCACTTCATCACACTGAATCGCCGGTTGAGCCGCTGCGGGGCTCTGAAGTGGTGCGGGTGCAACTGGAGCGGGCTCATCGGGTTGCTCAAGCGGTTGGCAACCTAGAAGCGACGTTGTGCCTGCAAGGGCGGCAAGTCCTGCAACAATGAACGATGAACGAACGGAGTCTAGAAACATGACGATGTCCTCCCTGGACGTACGTATACGAACGGGGTATCGGCAGGTGTGTGTGACACTTGAGATAAAGTTATTTGATTGACGAAAGTTTGACTGAAAAAAAAGTACCACCTCGTTGCGAGATGGTACACAAGGAAGAACAGACCATGTCCGACAACGTAATCTTTTTCGCTGGGCGAATCCGACCACATTGCCCTTTGGGCACCGCGAATTTCGTTTCGTTGCAGCATGGGGTCAAGGTGCTGGTGTGTTGTGGATAGTGAATTCACAATTGGATGTATTAATGCAATTGTTTATTGGGTATCGGAAGAATCCCGTGGCCTGAAAAGGAGATAGAGGTGAACAAGCGTCCTTACGTTGTTGTCACTGGCGCGCATGGTTTTATTGGTAATCACATCCTCGAAAAGATGCTGATGACCGACCTCGAAACGCTGAAGGGAAACGAACCTTCGGAATCGGCGGAGGCCGGCCGGCCACGCACGGCACAAGTGAGGTTTTCACAGCAAACGCGCCTCCCTGCGACCGTATTTGACGTTTGGGCGGTTGACCTCCCAGAGAGTTCCACGCGCAGCACGGCCCATCGTTTCGCCCAATCGAGCCGAGTGAAAATTATTTTCCAGCGCGACCTTTTGCCAGCCCTGAAGAACGCTTCACATCCGCCCTTGGCAATTATCCACAATGGTGCTTGCTCATCGACGGTTGAACGTGATCCAGCGGTTTTCGCTGAACTCAATGTGGGTTCTTCACAAGGTCTCTGGACGTATTGTGCCGAAAATAATGTCCCATTCATCTACGCTTCGAGCGCAGCGGTTTACGGAGATGGAAGCAAGGGATTCTCGGACTCGCCAAATGAGTCAGGTTCTTTTAGCCCACTGAATCTTTATGGCAAGTCTAAGCTCGACTTTGATCTCTGGGCTATGGAACAAAAAAGCACTCCACCTCTGTGGTTTGGTCTGCGTTACTTTAATGTTTATGGTCCGTTCGAAAACCACAAAGGTGGGCAGGCGAGTATGGCGTTTCATGGCTATCAACAAGCCACTCGCACTGGTTGCATTCGCCTTTTCAAAAGCAACACATCGGAATACACAGATGGAAATCAGGTGAGAGATTTTGTTTATGTGAAAGACATCGTCAAAGTTACGATGCATTTATTGGGTCTTGCCTTGCGAGGCGAAGCCCCCGCATTTCAGGCAGGGACGCAAAACGGCTGTTTTGTGAATGTAGGCACTGGTGAAACGCGCAGCTGGAATGATCTTGCCGCCGCGATTTTTGATGCGCTTTCTCTGCCGCGACGAATTGAGTATATTACAATTCCAGAGAATATTTCGGGTCAATATCAGAACTACACATGCGCCGATCTCTCAGCTCTGAGAGGCTTGGGCTATCGGCAGCCACTCACACCTTTGAATCAAGGTGTGAGAGAGTATGTGCAAAGATATTTGATGCGTGGCCTTTGAGGAGCAAACTGGAATGAGCGATGTTTCAACATTAACCCGCACCGTGTACTGGTCTCCTTCTGGTGAACTTGCGGCAGCTTTGCACCAAACAACATATCTTTGGTTGGTCGTTGCACTCGGCGTCATGGGTTGGGGCATCTGGCGACGCATAAAAATCTGGAAAATGGGAAAACCAGAGGCCGTGTTTGATCGACCTTTGGAGCGAATTGTTCGTTTGCTGAAGGGAACAGCAGGACAAGCTAAGGTTTTACGAGCTCGCCGCATGCGCGATCCCAAACCTCGATCGTACTTTGCTGCCTGGATGCATGGGCTTATCTTCTATGGGTTCATGGCGCTGGTCTTTGCAACCACCATTGTTGCGCTCAAAGAATACGGCGTTATCGATCTGTATAGCGGCGCATTCTACGGTTTCGTGGTCATTGTCTCTGAAGTTGGCGGTCTTGCGCTGACTGTTGGATTGGGAATGGGTGTGTTTAGGCGCACAACTCGCAAAGATGAGTTTAAGCACGCACTCGATTATTCTGTATTGTATGCGTTGCTCTTTTTGCTTTGTGTGCAAGGGTTTGTGATTGAAGGTTTCCGATTGGCAGTTGATACCAACGCTGTCGATGCTCAGTTGAGTTTTGTTGGGCGATTCTTTGCACAGTTTTTTCCGGCAGAAATGAGCAGAGAGGCCACAAACAATACCTATGCAGGTTTGTGGTATTTCCATATGCTCACCACAATGGCCTTCATTGCAACTATTCCCTACACTCGCGCAATGCACATTGTGACTGCTTCGCTCAATCTCTACACACAGCGTCTCGAACCCAACGTCGTTCTCCCCAAAATCGATTTCGAAAATCCAGAATCTGAATTTTTTGGCCCACGTTCGATCATGGATTTCACGTGGAAAGATATGCTGAGCTTCGATAGTTGCACCGAATGCCGCCGCTGTACTGATATTTGTCCGGCAAACGCAGTAGGCAAAGCACTCGATCCGCGGCAGGTGATGCTCAAATTGCGAGATAGCATGTTGGTTGAAGCACAGCTTCCTGGCGATAAGCGCAATTCAGAAGAAAACTATCTCTATGAATCGGGTCAGATCACCAACGAAGAAATATGGGCATGCACAAACTGCGGTGGTTGTGTGAACGAATGTCCTGTTGGCATCGATCAACTGCGCGGCATCATGCAACTGCGTCGTTATCAAACACTCACTCTCGGTGAAGTGCCGCCCACCGCTGGCAAGGCCATAGAGAACATCAAACAGCACAAAAACCCGTGGGGCGTTTCTCACGCGGATCGTTTCAAGTGGGCAGAAGGCTTGGATGTTCCAGTGATAAGCGGTGATACACCCGAGGTCGAATACCTCTACTACGTTGGATGCGCTGGCTCCTACGATTCCGGAAACCAAAAGGTTGCACGCAGTGTTGTTAAAATTCTCAAGTCCTGTGGAGTTAATTTCGCCGTTCTAGGGAAGGCCGAGCAATGCAACGGCGAGCCAGTCAAACGGCTTGGCGACGAATATAGCTTTTCAGAAATTGCCCGCAGCAATGTGGAACAACTCAATGCTCTCAAGTTCAAAAAAATTGTCACCCACTGTCCTCACTGCTTCAACACCATCAAGAACGATTTCAAAGAATATGGTGGCCATTACGAAGTGATGCATCACAGCCAGCTTCTTGCAGCTCTCCATCGCGATGGTCGCTTGAAAATGCCTGGTGAAGTGCGCAAAAACGTCACTTTTCATGATCCATGTTTCCTTGGCCGACATAATGGTGAGTATGAAGCACCGCGGCAATTGCTTGAAGGAATTGCTGGGCTTCGCCTGCACGAAATGGAATATTCCAAGCAGCAATCGAGCTGCTGCGGGATGGGTGGCGGAAATATGTGGTACGAATCAAAGGGTGGCGACAAACCTGTGGTTATGCAGAGACTTGAGCACGTAGCTGCAACGGGAGCCAAAACTCTCGTGACAGGCTGTTCATTCTGCATGATTAACTTCAAAGGAGCTTTTAAGAATCTTGAAGCCACCCAAGACCTCGAAGTCATGGATCTGGCTGAGGCTGTTGCACTCACGCTTCCCGCAGAACCAAGTTCACAGGGGCAAACCAACGGTTGAGGTGTGCGAGGTTTTGAAAAACTCAATCACCATAAGAATAATTTTGCTTGCGACACTGTTTTGGTGTTCCGCAGCTCAGCACGCTTCTGCGGCACCCCGTGGACAAAGGCTGATTTTTGGAGCTGCACGTGGGCTCACATTTTATACATCACCTGATTTGGCTACTATAAACTCGCGACTTGGAAACAGTCCGAGGCTGAACGTAGAGCATGAATTTGGGCGAGCCTTCACCAATCAAGCGACGTTTGAATACACTGCTTTAAAAGATATTTGGACCTGGGGTGCCGAGGCTCAACAATGGGCAGAAACCCACCGCGGAAGTGCGACTTCAGGAGAAGGAACTCCACGAAGTGAAGCGACTCTGGCATTTGTTCGTCTCTGGGTGACGGGTGGGGTGCGACTGTGGCCTTGGGTTGGGCCAATTTTCGTTAAGCAAAACACAAATATTCTCGGCCGCGCAGTTCGGATGGCAAGAACGAGAGCTCTCGAGTCTGGGCTCTTTTCTTGGTTGCGTTTGGGCACCGGGCCTCTTTTGTGGAAACACGATTACCTTCTCTCGGATGAACCTAATCAAACTCAAATAGACTATGCATCTAGAACTCTCTCATGGGAGGGAGGCCTACGCTGGACACTCGGATGGCGACTCGGTTCATTCTGTGACGTGGGGCTGGATGTTTCTGCGAGCCGTTCGCTTGCCCTAAAAAGCGAGAACATCGTAGGGCAGTATTATCTGAGTGGTCGCGAATCCCTCGACACAGCTGCGGAACTCAAAGTGAATGACCTTTCGAAGAGCAAGTGGCAAGCGACTCAAACTCTCGTGTTCGTTCGTTTTTTCTACCCATAACCGAGAAAATAGATCTGACACTGCACTTTTTCTCAAGAAGTTCACTGCTTCGCCGAATCAACCTTTGAGCAAGGATGCTCAGAGGCGAGGTAGTGTCATGCAAAAACACCGACGTTCCAATGGTCCCGGTACAGGCGCTCTCTTTGCAGGCCTAACCATTGCAACAGTTGTTGCTTCGGCGGCATGTGGCACTTTGGAGGTGCGCGATCTCAAAGACACCTTTGGTAACAAAAGGAAAGGTACGAACAACTCGGATCAAGATTGGGCCAATGTACAGGTGGGCGTGACACCCTCACAGCTTCTTGTCACACGCTTAACTGACGATGGTTTTACGCCGGAAAATTTTTCTCTTTTTGCGTTCGACCTGGTGAATTCTGCAAGTTTTAAATTCAAGGTCACAGGGTGTGCATCCGGATATTCAGTGGCGACAACCCCGATAGCTTCCTATTCGACGACAATGAAACTCTACAAAACGGACAAAAACTGTGAAGTGGGTTTGGTTGAGTTCAACTACGATAGCAAAACATATTCGCCTCAATCAGTTGCTGAGCTCAAGGGCGTCGCCGGAACGTCAGCAATTTTTTCTGCGGGTTCGGGTGATGATCTCAAGGTCAAGGTTTACAAGCAGCTCTTGGCGGGAGGCATAGTCGATGGCCAGGAAGCGGCGTTCACTTTCCTAAAGAGCACAAAGGGCACAGATGCCAATGTTGTAGATTACACTGCGGGTTCACCACTTTCAGTGAATGGTATCGAAGCTCCAGCGTTTACTATTTTGAGTCCCAATGGGGTTGAGCTCACCGACATTGCGTCGAGTGATGGCAAAGCTACCTACAAGTTTACATTGCAATGTGCTCAGAACCTGACAACCCCCGGAGGAGGAAGTGATCACGCCTGCCCACGGGTGAGCGGTGAAACTGATCCGCAGCTTATCAACAGAATGGCTGTCAAATTGATTCACGATGTCGCTGATAAAAGTACATATACGTACGATGAAATTGATACGATCATGGCCTCAGGAACAACCCCAGTCACCAACAGCATGAAGGTTGGGGCAAGCACAACGAATATTCAGGTTCCTAATATGGTGGGGCCCGGTAAACTCGTTGATTACAAACAAATGGTTTTAATTATTTCGTATTCTGACCCCTCCACTCCGACACGAGGGACAAGTTACAAATATTTCAACGTGGACATCGGTGCACCTGTCCCGTAATCTGAGACTCTGGCAAAGTAGAGTTACTAGCCACGTTTTGGGCGGACAGCTCATGAGTTTTTCGTTTAAAGAATATGGTTCTAAATCAGTCTCGGAGAGAGGCGGGTCTCCGTTTGTTCTGCCTTTTACAATCTCTTGTCTTTTTCTCATCGTTTCTTGTGGCCCTCGGACTTCGAGCCGAACGTCCCTGACACCCGACGAAGCATTTGCTCGCTTGAAGCCCTCATTTGGGCAACCACTCTTGTGCAATCAGTTGAATGGCTTTGGTTGCGGGCGTCTGAGTTTGTCGACGTCCTCTGGTGAGCAGTCCATAACCCACGAAGATTTTCTTGTGAGTTGCTCTGCAAATTCCTCCGGCCTCTCTGTGGTCGCGCGTGATCAAGTTGGAATTGGTGCTGGATTGTCTTTTGGTTTCAATATTGCAAACGTAGCTTCCTTTAACGCTGAAAAGTACGTTTGTACGGGCCTTGAGCTGACAAACGATCCGGTGATCGCGAAGTGGAAAGACAAAAGCTGCGGGGTTTTTGTTCGGTTCGGGGAAACTGAAAGTTGGACCCTTGCTGATGAACCTTGCACGGTCACGGTGGAATCGGCTGATGGCCAGTGGCGTGGAGTTGTGGATTGCCCGCGTCTTACGAATGGGACACAAACCTGGAACTTCAATGACCCAGCGGTGTTCACATGTCCAAAATGAAGTTTAAAACTCTTTTCATTCTCTCTGCAGCCTGTGTCTCGTTATTTGCAATCTCTTGCGGAAAAAAGGCGGTTTCGGAATCGTTAGAACCAAGCGAAACTTTGCATGTGCATTTTTCCATTCACGCTTCAACCATGTTGCTCGGTGTGACCGATGCCCAAGTTTCTGAGATCACCGTCCAACGTTTCAACTGTCCCGATGCCTCTGAAGCAACCGACTACGTTCTTAGCCTTGTTCAGGCTGAGAAGTCGTTTGTACTCAATGAAGCACGCGAAGTGCTCGAGGGATGTTCTCTAAAAATAAGGAATATTAAACTCAAATGGAAGGAACTTACGGCGAGCTTTGACTCCCTAAAGGAGAACGCCACAGGCTCCGGAACATCCGAAACAGTTCTGGCAAATTCATCCAAAAGTGCATTTCTGAATGTCATAACACCAGCAAAGGTGGGGATGGCTGTCGAGAAAAACCTCTTCTGGCCAATGAATATTTCCTATATCGACAGCAAAATAAGATTATTTCCAGCTGTTGCCGAGGCTCGTGAGCCAAATGTTGCATCGCTCGGATTGTCTGTTTCGACCTTGGAAGATCGCGGCGTTGTGAACTCGATTTGGAGGGAATTTGGAATTTCAATATCCTGCGGTGGAACGCAAACTTTTGGGACCTGCAATGGTTCCAATCTCATGGGACTCACTGCGCGGTTAGTGCTTAAAAGCGATATTGATTTGGGCGTTGCTTCCCAGATTCGCTACCAGGGAGGGTTAAATAACTTGCTGTTCACTTCTGGGCTGACACATCTCGTTGGTTCTGGACTGCGTTTTACTCTCAACATGCCAACTGCGTATTTCGGCCAACAACTGTACTTGGTCCTGATGAAAGATCAGAGTTATACAGTTTTTGAAGTTCTGCCGGAGTTAGTCCCGACGGCCAATCAATGACATAAATTCTGCACGGGTCGCGGCGTTGTCGCGAAAAACTCCATGAAGTGAACTTGTCACCATCGTTGCGCCTTGTTTTTTGATTCCACGTACACACATGCAGCTGTGTTGTCCTTCGATCACAACAGCCACGCCATGCGGTTGAAGGTGTGTTTTCACTGCATCTGCAATTTGTTGAGTCATGCGCTCTTGCACCTGGAGGCGTTGCGCAAAAGCGTCAACGATACGTGCTAATTTTGAAAGGCCAACAATGCGGCCCTGCGAGGGGAGATAGGCCACATGCGCCTTGCCACCAAAAGTCAGCAAGTGATGTTCGCAGCAGGACGTAAATTCAATATCTTTGAGCACAACCATTTCATCGGAGCTGCCCTCAAAGGTTGTTGATAATATCTTTTCCGCGTCAACCCGATATCCCTCGGTCATTTCAATCCAGGCTCGGCAAACTCTATCAGGAGTTTCCATGAGTCCATCGCGATCCGGATTTTCACCCATGTAACGAAGAAGTGTACGCACTGCTTCACGTGCTTGTTCAGCGTCAATGCCGTTGTTGTCAGTGGCTTTCACTAAAAACGGACTCATTTACTGCCCTCCTTCATACACCCGGCTCAGTTGTACCGCTCTTCGTTGAGCTGGGGAACTCAACGCAGGCCTTTCAGGGGAATTTGTGCTTCATCCGGAGATTTTTCAAGATACAAAATCACCGTTCTACCAATTCTAGAAACAACAAAAGAGTGCTCTGGGAGCGCTTCCTCGAGTTCTTCGAGAGACTCCTTTTTCTCGGATGCTTCTGTTTGGCCAGGGAGTTGGAGCTTGATGAGTTCGTGTGTGTTTAACGCTCTGACCATTTCAGCGAGAACTGTTGCACTCAGTCCTTGACCGCCAACCTGAATAACGGGCTTTAGGTGGTGAGCTTTGGCTTTGAGGGCCGCTCGTTGTTGGCTTGTGAGTTGTTCCGCAAAGCGGTGAGCCTTCGATGGACGCGGAGCTTCTTTCATTCTAATCCTCGGTCGGTCTGCATGATCTAGCTAACGAAGGGCCCATGAGAGTTTCCTTCTGTGGCTATGGCCTTAGCCGCTTTTGTAAATTATGCAAACATAAAAACTGGAATTTAACCCCCATGAATCAGGACCTTTCAGATCCTTCAGAGATAATTCCTCCCTGCCAGGAGGAGTGCGTTATTGAGCTCACCGACCCCGGGCTTCGGCTTTTGATTCATGGGGGTGCGTGGGACATCACACCATCCCTTCATCAAGCTCATGCTCTTGGCGTGAAAGCTGCCTTCAACGAGGCTGTCTCCTGCTTTCGGTCGGGCGGAAGTGGAATGGACGTCGTGCTCGAAGCATTGCGAGTTCTTGAGGAGGATCCGACCTTCGACGCAGGCCGTGGGAGCTTTCTCAATGAGCACGGCGATGTTGAGTTGGATGCTGGGATCATGGAAGGGGCATCGTTGCGCGCAGGTGCCGTCGGTGGTCTTCGAAATTTTCTTCATCCCTCTCGTATAGCCAGAGAAGTGATGGAAAAAACAAATCATGCTTTTTTGGTGGGTGAAGGGGCCGAAGAGTTCGCGAAAAAATGTGGTTATTTGCCTTTGCTTCCTGAACAGCTTGTTGATCCCCGTGAGCGTGAAGTCTTTGCTCGCTGGGTGGCGGCAGGAAAGCCCGATGCCAAAAGGTTCTTTTCCAGTTCTGCCGCAAATTCGGTTCGTTCCGGAGCGCACCCAGACAAACGCGGAACAGTGGGTGTGGTGGCTGCAGTGCGTGACCACAATTCTCGCGCCGGTTGGACTCTTTTTGCGGGGACAAGCACTGGCGGGACTCCCGGAAAAATGAAGGGGCGGGTTGGCGATGTGCCAGTGATTGGAGCTGGGGTTTATGCTGACGACGAAGGGGCTGCTGTGAGCTGTACAGGCTGGGGGGAGGGTTTGCTTAGAATTTCAGCAGGGCAGCGTATCTCTGCTGCGGTGCGTGCCGGAGTCCCCATTCAAAAGGCAGTAGAAGAGACACTCTCCGATTTGTACCGGCGACTCGACGGACATGCTGGAATCATTGCAATAGATGCCTTCGGAAATCTGGCTGCGAGTTATTCGACCCCCTTCATGGCCTTCGCAGGACCAAGAGGAGTGCTCTCTCACTTGCGACTGCCAGACGGCTGTGCCACAGTGCGCGGCCAAGACCTCTGATTTACTGGAGAGATAAGCCATGTCACTGGGTGCGGGTGCTCTTGCGTTGCGGCGCGTGCAAATTCTTGTTTCTCCGAAAGATGTTCAATTTGCGGACATCGTTAAAAAGCTCAAGAGCCGAAGTATCACTCCATTGGGAGTGGACGAAGAGCGTGAGCAGAGTATGGGCTGGTGTCATCCCTATTCAGGAGAGTCTGATTTCGACCAAGCTCATGATCTCGTTTATGGGCAGGCTTTTGTTTTTGGGCTGCGAGCCGATGTGAAGCGCATCCCCGGAACATACTTCCGTTTGCAAATGAAAAATGCGCTTGAAGCTTTGCAGAAGAATGAAAAAGGCAAGGGGCGTTTGCAAGGAAAAAAGTTGCGCGATGCGACGCGAGATAGGCTCAAACTCGAGCTGCTGCGCGGAACTCTACCCTCGGTACGACTGACAGAGATTGTATGGCATCTCGACAACAATGAACTTTGGATTTTAAGTTCTTCACAATCTGTCTATGACGACGTTGAAAAGATGTTCATCGAGACTTTTGGCTGGCCTCTGGCGTTGTATAATCCAGGAACATTGGGCGTTGATTTCAACCGGATGCTTCATGGGCTATCAGTTCCTCTCGATGACAACCTGAACATTATTCCCGCAGATTTTCGCGGAGATGTTGCCGGCAAGGCAGCTTTATTAAAATCAGACAACCCAGCACTTGCGGAAACAGACCTGTTTTGATTCAACCGTGTTTCTGAATTGAGGACTTTTGCATGCATACAACGCCAGAATTGAGTCGAATTGAAAAAGCGGGTGAAATCCTTTTCCGTTTGCGTGACTACACCCCAATTCCAATCATTCTGCTTGCGATTCTTTTTGCACAACCGACGCTTGGAACGCTTGTGTTTGGTGGATGTTTAGCGTTGTTAGGTGAATTCTTGCGCACCTATGGGGTCGCGTACATTGGAACAATCTCCAGAACCCGCAGCTACTCAAACGGGCAGTTGGTTCAAGAGGGGCCATTCGCGCTCCTGCGCAATCCACTCTATTTCGGAAACTTGGTGCTCAGTGTTGGATTAGCCTTCATGTGCAACGTATCGTGGTTGCCTGCTCTGGTTGTGGTGGTGTTCTACGCACAATATATTCCGGTTGTTGCGTGGGAAGAGCGTAAACTCAATCACATCTTCGGAGAAGCATATGCACAGTACTGCGCGACGGTGCCAAATCGATGGTTCCCGAGTCTCGGAAGAATTCGCGCAACTAACCTCTATGCGGCTCCACAATCCTGGAAACCTGCCATCAAAAGTGAAAAACGGACTCTCACATCGGTTGTTGCCTACTTCATCATCATGACAGCTCTGTTTTGGTTCGCATACCAAGGAAGCATGGAACTTCCTTTGATTTCAAAACTCACGAACCATTGAATTTCGCCTCGAGCTGTTTCTCGCGACAACTTCCCCCCGGGATGCAAAAACGTCTCATTCAGAGCTCTGAGTCTGCTCCGAAACAAACTTCAGCGGGCTCTGTGGGTAGTTTTGCGACGCTCCAGGGACGGGGAAAAACAGCCTCTATGCGCAGGAAGCGCTCTTGTGCCTTTGAGAAAGGTTCAGGACTGCCAGGATGGTCGATTCTCAGGAAGAGAATCTGCTTTGGGGAGGCGAGTTGATCGACTGCTTTGCGCGGAGCCCGCTTTGTTCTCTCGTTTGAACGAGTGAACTTTTAAAAACGCCAGGTCACGTTGTGGCTTGGCGCTTTTTTTTACAAAGTGAGGAGTGAGTATACGCCTGCCTGAGGCGAAAGCTCTTGCAATGATTTTCGTCCGGCCAAAAAACTCAATTCAATCACGAAAGAAAAACCAGCTACTGTTCCGCCATTGGCTTGAATCAGCCTGGCAACAGCTCCCGCCGTTCCACCCGTGGCAACCACGTCATCAACAACGAGATATCGAGCGCCCGGAACAATCGAGGCTTTTTGAATTTCAACATGATCAATACCGTATTCGAGGGTGTAGCTCTGTTTGAGAACTTCCCCTGGAAGCTTTCCAGACTTACGAGCTGGAATAAAGGGAACTCCTAATTCCGCTGCCAATGGCATTGCAAAAAGAAAACCACGACTTTCCATGCCCACAACATGTGTCGCCGAGCAGTCACCCGCATGTTCTGCCAAGTGCCTCAGCACCCTTTTAAAAACTGCAGGATTCGCGAGGAGTGGGCAAATGTCCTTGAAGACAATCCCGGGCTTAGGGAAATCGGGGTAGTCTTTTAGAACAGAGAGAAGCTCTTGTTGAATATTCATCGAAAGAAGTCCTTCAGAGACATCGGCGTTCCATGCTCAATGGCAAAAGCCCGCAGTTAAACCTAAAATCGCTCAAATTTTAAACCCGTTCATTCATCATCATCGACGTTGCCGCCTTTTCCTTTGAAGCTTCCGGCAGCTGACTGCCTCAAATACTCAAGTGAAAATTCGGCGATTTCGCCATCGAGAACCTTTTGAGGGTCCGAAGATTGGCAAAGCGTGCGGGTGTCTTTCACAAGTTTATAGGGATGCAGAACATAAGAACGAATCTGTGAACCGAATGCATTGTCCATTTTTGAGTCTTCAATGGCACGGCTCTCAGCTGTCCGTTTGTTGATTTCAACTTCGTACAGTTTGGCTTTGAGGAGCTTCATACAGGTTTCACGGTTCTGGATTTGGCTGCGCTGGCTCTGCGACTGAACAACAATGCCCGACGGCATGTGAGTGATACGCACTGCGGAATCGGTTCGGTTCACGTGCTGACCGCCAGCGCCACCTGCGCGGTAGGTGTCCACGCGCAGATCACTTTCTTTCACTTCAATATTAATATCATCATCGACCACAGGGCTCACGAACACTGAGCAGAACGACGTATGCCGGCGCGCGTTTGAGTCGTAGGGTGAAATTCGAACCAGACGGTGAACACCTATTTCAGATTTCAGCAGACCATATGCAAAGTCACCATCGACAGTGATGGTTGCGTTGCGGATGCCAGCACCTTCACCTTCGAGTTCGTCTACGACTTGTGCTTTCCATTTGCGGATATCACAATGACGAAGGATCATACGCATAACCATCATTGCCCAATCGCAGGCTTCAGTTCCTCCTGCGCCAGCGTTGATTTGAACGATGGCTGAGTTCTTGTCGGTTTCACCTGAAAGAAGACGTTGTGTTTCGAGGTCTGTTACTTTGGCATCAAGTTCCGAGAGCGCGAGTTCCGCTTCTCTGTCCGAAGCTTCATCGCCGCCTTCAGCAAATTCAATGAGGACAAGAACATCGTCAGCCATCCGTTGAATGAGAGCCACGTTCTCGAATCCATCTTCGAGCGCTTTTTTCTCTTTCAACATCTTTGAAGATTTGCGCCGATCGTTCCAGAAATTTGGATCACTGAGGCTTTCTGCATCAATCTCCAACATCCGTTTGCGCCTTAGAGGCGTGTCAAAGCGACCTCCGGATCGGTTCGTATTTTCCAATAATCTCTTGAACTCTATTTCTTTGTAATTCGCTCATTTCACACCTCTGTACACAAACGGATTTTGAGTAATGTTTTTATAAATTTAAGACAAGCGGTTCCGAACCATAACCGTAAGCATTTCTTTGAACAAACCTGGTTGGAGACCAAACCCTATGCGAAACCCAGATGAGAATTGAGAGGGAAACAAAAAAGAGTCCCCAAAGGATGACAATGGAAGCAGAAATATCTCGTTTTTTCGAAGAGTTAAGAAAATATCCCGTTCTGAACTTGGATGCCTCGAAAAAAGGCAAGAAACGAGCCCGCCACAGGGAGAAGCACCAAACCAACTCTCTTGGCTCTTTATCCACTTTTCAAAGGTCTCTTTATTCAGAAGCCACTCGCGATGAAGCGGGGCGAAAAACGAATTATTCCTTTCAAGACTCTGCAAAAACCACAGAGCTAATATCTGCGACAATGGATTCACGGTGTGTGTCAGGTAGTTTTTTTCACTCTGCATGGCGCGCAAAGTTTCAGAATCCCCCACACACCACCCAATGCGCAGACCCGGCGTTCCGGTGCATTTGATGAAACTACCTGTGACAAAACGACCAGGCCTATAAAGGGTTTTACCGGCGTCGGGATTCAGACCACTCAGAAATCGATAGTGTTCATCACCGACAACGATACATCCCACTGATTCGGCAGCCTCAATCAGGCAACCCATCTCAAAATCATCAAATACCAAACCCGAGGGATTATGCGGGTGATTCAAGATAAAAACATCTGGCCTCTCAGAACGCAGGAGCTCACACCAATGCTTTAAATCAGCATTCGGAATTCCGTGTTCATCCCAATGCACCGATAGGGGAAGAATTTGCGCGCCCAGTGATTTGGGGATTTCTGTCAGAAGCTGGAAAGCAGGAGTGAGAACCGCAACCTTCTTAGGCTTCAGTTGCCTCAAAAGCAGTAAAATAGCTTCGCTTGTGCCTGTGGTAATTAGAATATTTTCGAGCGATGAGCCCGGATGCAGGGATGCTACGGCAACACGAAGTTCATCCATGCCCATGTTCGGTGCATCACAGAGCATCACCTCTGCTAGAGCCTCACCTAAGCTGAAAGAAAAATCGGGCTGCAACCCAGCGAGAAACGATGCGAGGTTTTGCGAGCGATGCCCAGACTCTCCTGCGTTAAAACGGGCTGAGAAGCGATGCTTTTCAAGCCAATCTTCCATGAGAAATTCTGAGAGGGTTGCTTTCACTGAACCTTGGTCTCTGGGTACTCGGCAAGAATGTTGTAGTAAGTATCGCGTTGCACAGGAACAAATCCCGAACGACGGATGAGTTCAATCATGTTATTGCGATCGAGAGTGTAGGACGTACCAGCTGCGCTCACGACGTTCTCTTCAATCATAATAGAGCCCATATCGTTGGCACCATAATGTAAAGAAATTTGGCCTATTTTCGGACCCATCGTGACCCAACTTCCCTGAATGTTCGGAATGTTGTCCATCATAAGACGACTGACTGCCAACACACGTAAATACTCAGCGCCCGTGGTGGGCTGCATGTCAGGGTTCTTCTTCGCAAGCTCGGTATTTTCTCCCTGGAAAGTCCAGAGGATAAAAGCGTAAAAACCATGGGTTTCATCTTGGGCTTCACGAATTCGCAAAATATGCTCAATGATGTGTTTGCGCTCTTCAAGTGCTCCGAACATCATCGTTGCCGTTGTAGGCAAATCAGCCTTGTGAGCGGTTTGCATTACCTTAATCCAGCGGTGGCTGTGACGCTTCACCGGACTCTGCTCCAAACGAATTTCATCAGAGAGAATTTCAGCCCCAGCTCCAGGAATGGAATCGAGACCAGCAGACTTCAATCGCTCTAAAGTTTCCTCAAGAGTCAAGCGCGACACCTGCGCTATACCTTCAATCTCAATCACCGACAGCGCGTGAAGATGAATTTTATAGCGCTCTTTTATACTGCGAAAAAGATCTTCATAATATTCGATTTTGAGGTGTGGATTCACGCCACCCTGCATCAGAGTACCAGTTCCGCCGACTTCAAGCGTTTCTTCGATCTTCTTATAAATTTCTTCTTTAGGAAGAACGTAAGAATCGTTTTCGTGTCCTCGACGATAGAAGGCGCAAAAATCGCAACCAATTCTGCAAATATTTGTGTAGTTTATGTTTCGATCGAGAAGGAACGAAACCTTTCCAGTGGGATGAAAACGCTCCTTGGCCCGAGTTGCCAACCAACCTAGTAAGTTTAAATCCCCAAAATCGAGAAGCTTTTGGCCTTGTTCAGCGCTCAGGCGAGCGCCGTGAAACGCCGTCGAGTACGCTGACTTCAATTCAGCATCTGTTGTTTTTTCAATGGCATCGAGCATTAGCGCATCATGAACTTTAGTGGGGCGTTCAGTTGCTGCAACTATGCTCTGACGGAGAGTGTCACGGGCGTTGATTTCACTGAGCAACGGCGCTTCCTGAAAGCCAGGTGCCATCGGCAGAGTGCTTTGGTTTATTGTTTTCTCAAAATCACGCTGGGGCGTTTTCTTTTCGCAATTCAGTGCATAAGGATTTTTGTTATTGGTTATGGAAGCGTCGATCATTGAATGATGTCCTCCGCTGGATTTTCATAACGACGGATGGGTTCATAGACGGTGGACCGCTCAACAGGAATGCGATCCGCGTCACGAATCACTCTAAGGATTTTGCTTTTAGCCATCGCCATTCCTGCACGACTTCCAGCCATGTTGGCGATCTTTTCCTCGACAACGGTACCATCCAAATCATTGGCGCCAAAGTGCAAAGCCGTTTGTGCCACACGATCCCCAGTCATGACCCAATAGCTCTTAATATGTCGGAAGTTGTCGAGCATCAGGCGACCAATTGCGATCGTTTTGAGATCGTCGACTCCATAGGTGTGTCGAGTGATTCCCAGCTCGTTGTTTTCAGGTTGAAAAGCCAATGGAATAAAAACATTGAAGCCAGAGGTTTCATCTTGAAGCGCTCGCAAACGCATCATGTGGTCGATACGCGCCTCAACATCTTCGATGTGACCATAAAGCATGGTGCAATTGGAGCGCAGGCCCATTCTGTGTGCCGTGCGATGAATATCCAGCCAACCATCGCCAGTCAGTTTTGTGTCGCAGATTTTTTCTCGAACGTATGGGGTGAAAATCTCAGCTCCGCCACCTGGCAAACTACCGAGACCAGCCTCACGAAGTTCTGTCAAAACCTCTGCAATGGTTTTGCGCTCTTTGCGAGCAAGCCAATCAAGTTCTACGGCTGTGAAAGCCTTCACATGAAGCTGAGGCGCAGTTTCTTTAACAGTGCGAATAATGCTCGTGTAGTTAGAAAGTTTCCAGCGAGGATGCAATCCGCCCACCATGTGTACTTCGGTTGCTCCAGATTCAGCTGCAACCCTCGCTTTATGAGCGATTTCGTCTTCAGAGTAAGCATATGCTCCCTCTTCGCCTGGCTTTCGTGAAAATGCGCAGAACTTGCATGAGAGTGCACAAATATTGGTTGGGTTGATATGTCGGTTGACGTTAAAAAAAACGTCTCGCCCGTTTTTGCGGTTATTCATTTCGTTGGCAACCGCACCAAGCTCAACGAGATCTGGTGAATGATACAAATTCACACCATCTTCGAAACTCAATCGTTCACCGCGGAGTGCTTTACTCAATGCGGTTTGAACTGCACCGTAAGTCACTTGAACCTGCGGATGCGTTCGTTCGCCGAGAGGTGAGGTGGTGGGTAGATGCGATGAGTTGCAAGTCACCGATTCCATGGGAACCCTTTCCTATGAATTTGCCAACATGACTGATAGCATCCTTTTTCGAGCCCTCAAATGGGATTGACCACCGTCAATAATTTCGTGGGATTGACCTCAGAGTTCGGCCCTATTAAGCCGATATGCGCTCAACGGTTCTGGAATGCGTCCTAGTTTAGGAGTGCGGGTATGGCAAATATTGGATTTACTGAGCTTTTAGTTATTCTCGCTATCGCTTTGTTGCTTTTCGGCAATCGTCTTCCAAACGTTGGGAAGGCTCTGGGAGAAGGCATTCGAAACTTCAAAAAGGGCCTCGATGGCAGCGAAGATGAGAGTAAAAACGCTCAACAAACCGCCTCGCAGCAAGCGGTATCTCAGCCACAAGCTGTCAACGCACAGGCCATGCAACCCAACTCCCTGCAAAGCGCACAAAGCCAACAGCAGGCCAAGGTTGATTACGTCGATGTTGAACATCGCGATCCCAACAAATGACATCGTCAGCCAATCTCGCTGAACAGATACCGCAGCGATTGGTATTTTTTCTGGGCAAGGGCGGGGTGGGAAGAACCACTCTCGCAACATCCTTTGCTCAGTCGTGTGCTTTGCGTGGTGAAAAAACACTCATTGTTCAATGGGCGCTCCAGGACTCAGTGTCCCTTTTGTTTTCTCGTCCGACCGCAGGCCATGACTCCGAACAGATCTCAAACAACCTTTGGACGATGAATTTCTCGACCGATGAAGCGATCCGCGAGTATTTCATCGACCACCTAAAGCTCAAACTCATCTACAATTTGGTGATCGAAAACAAACACGTCCAAAGGCTGATTCATGCTGCGCCCGGCGTGCAGGAATTGTTTTTTCTTGGACGACTCTTTTGGTTGGTTTGTCTTTCCGAAGAGATCCGCGGCACGCGCTTCGATCGTGTGATTGTCGATGCTCAGGCAACGGGCCACGGTGTCTCATTGTTCACAATTGCTCCCACTATTGCACAATTTGGCATGACAGGTCCTTTGGCCAGCGAATGCGACCGGGTTGCCAAAATGATTGCCGATCCAAAACTTGTTGGGGTCGCTCTCGTAACACTTCCAGAAGAATTGCCCGTTGAAGAGACGTTGGAATTTTTGCCTCGTTTGAGTCACGATCTTGGGCGCGATCCCAATGCAATGTTCATCAACCGCTCTATTGCTCCATTCATCGAAAAAAATCCCCTTTCCATGGATTCAAAGCACGTGATGGACATCTGGCAAAGCCATCTCAAAACGCCAGAGGCAATGCGCGCGCTTTCAGTTCTCCACCGAGATCTTTGTAAGCGCCAGCACTTCGAAGAGTTCTTGCGCAAAGAACTCAACAACCGCCGGCTGAGTATCCCAATCACATCGGTTCCGGACATCGGTTTGTCGGACCCAGAAGCGGGTGCTCCCGCCGTATTGCGTGGTGTCACTGATTGGCTCGTCGATGGTAACGACTCCGTTCTAGAGATGCATCAACAACACGCCTCGCCGAGTTGGCATTCAAACGACTTTGAAATCAGCGAGGATCAGCGTTGATGAAAAAACAATCGTCTGAGACCTTCAAGGGTAAAAACATTCCTCGTCTTCATCTTTTTCTCGGTGCCGGTGGGGTTGGTAAAACCACACTCTCCGCTGGCTTTGCACTCGCACTCGCGCAACAAGGCCGACACGTTGGTCTCATGTCCATCGATCCGGCTAAGCGACTCCAGGGGGCACTTGGTTTAGACGAGCTGCCAGAATCGGGTGCGCAAATCGAACTTCCAAATTGCCCGGGAAGCGTTCGCGCAAGTGTTCTGCACATTGGTGAAAGCTTAAAACGCTGGGTCAATGAAGCTGGACTTTCAAAGGCTGCGCAGGAGCGTCTTTATGAAAACCAGTTATTTCGGGCTTTAGCCGAACGCCTCGCGACGGCTACCGACACATTCGCTGCAGTGCGCATGGCAGAGTGGCCGGAACGCGAAGAAGGACTCACGGATCTTGTTGTTGACACAGCGCCTGGAATTCACGCCATCGACTTCTTGTCGAAACCAGAAAAACTATCAGCATTTCTGGATGGCAAACTGATTGAGTGGCTGAAATGGTTCGCGCAGGAAAACAACACTCAAACAAGTTTTATCCAACGGGTTGTCAAAGGGGGCGCTCGCCGCGTTCTCGATGGATTATCGGAACTTGGTGGTCAGCGATTCATGCTTCATTTCGCTGAATTCTTGATTCTTCTTGATGAAGTGTTCGCGCGTATGATGACTCGTCTTAACTTTGCAGGACACTGGCTGCGCTCCTCTGAAACACACTGTTACGTTGTTACGTCGGTGCGTTACGATGCAGTTCAGGTGGCTTGGGAGTTGAGCCGCACTCTCAAAGGTTTGAAAATGAAGCCCGGACAAATCATTATTAACCGGGCCTTCCCAGAAGCTCTTCGCAATGATCCAGCCTTTACAGATGCATTGGAAAAGATGCGTCAACAAGAAGATGATTCATTCTTTGCAAACTATATCGATAATTTTATAATCGTTCAAAGACGGGTTCAGGAGCAGTTAGGACGCGGCGCTCAATCGGTGATCACTCTTCCGGTTGCCGAGCATCTCGACGCCCACTCAGCCTTGCGTCTCGACGACCTAGCCTCGCTAGGCCACCGCATTTTGGAGCATTCTGGAGACCACTGACCATGATGGAAGTTGCCCTCAGTGGACTCGAGTCGCTTGGCGGATTGGTGCGTGGACAAATTATTGGATTGGGTCGCTTCACTTTACTTATCCGCGAGCTGTTTTTTTGGATGGTTCGTCGGCCGTTTCGTATCCAGCTCATTTTCAAACAATTTGAATTTGTCGGAAACAAATCTCTCTCAATTGTGACACTTTCGTCACTCTTCACTGGCGCCGTACTTGGCTTGCAAATTGGCAAGATCTTCGGAATTTTCAAAGCCGAAGGTCTCATGGGCGCAGCCACTGGGAAGGCTTTGGCATTGGAGCTCGCTCCAGTGATGTGCGGTTTCATCGTAACCGGGCGTGCCGGAGCCGCCATGGCTGCAGAAATTGCCACAATGCGGGTGAACGAACAACTTGATGCCATGGAGGCCATGGGAGTCTCACCCGTAAGTTACCTTATCGTCCCACGCGTTATTGCAAGCACCCTCATGATGCCCCTGCTTTCAGCTATTTTTCTCAGCCTTGGACTCGTGGGTTGTTACATTATCGGACTTGTCATGTTTAGAGTCGATACGTCGGTTTTCGTTGCCCAATTGCAATGGTTGGTCTGGGTCTCGGATATACAGAAGGGGATGACAAAAGCTCTTGTTTTTGGATTTATACTTTCAACTATTGCTTGCTATAAAGGTTTTCATGCGCGAGGCGGAGCAAAAGGCGTTGGAGAGGCAACGACTCAAGCAGTGGTTGCAAGTCTCTTGACCATCCTAATTGTCGACTTTTTCATCTCCCTCGTTCAAATGAAGGGCTGAGGCATGGCCATCCCTCCAGGGCAGAGCCAATCCAAAACTCACACAATTCCTGTTGTGTGTTTTAAAAATGTTCGAAAAACGTTTGGCAACCAACAGGTTCTACGCGGGTTAAGCTTCGAACTTCAACCCGGAGAAATCAGCTTTATCATCGGACGCTCCGGTGAAGGAAAATCAGTCACCATAAAGCACATCATTGGAGTCCTTCACCCAGACGTTGGCGAGATCTTCATTAATGGTGAATTGCTGACGAGGGCACCTGAAACGAGTTGGATTCGGGCGCGTAAAAATATGGGGCTGCTTTTTCAAGATGGAGCCCTGTTCGATAGTATGACTGTTGGTGAAAACGT
The DNA here is from genome assembly GCA_903933385.1 of uncultured Silvanigrella sp. Taxonomy (GTDB): domain Bacteria; phylum Bdellovibrionota_B; class Oligoflexia; order Silvanigrellales; family Silvanigrellaceae; genus RFOM01. Next base: position 26,989 of record CAIZJW010000011.1, read on the forward strand.
GGCCTTCCCAATTCGCGAATTCGAGCAGCTCACACCAAAAGAACTGTCTTTACGTGTCGAAAGCCTGCTGGATTTGGTAGGGCTCCCTGGTTATGGTTTAGCACGAGTACCAGACCTGTCGATTGGCGAACGCAAACGGGTTGGCCTAGCGCGCGCATTATCCCTAAATCCCTCGTTGCTTTTGTATGATGAGCCAACAACCGGAATGGATCCTCTCATTTCTGAATTGATCGACTCTCTCATTTTGGAAATGCAGAAAAAAATCCCAGGCCTTTCAAGCGTCGTGATAAGTCACGACATTCAATCGGTCTTGCGCTTAGCAGATCGCATTTTTTTCCTGCACGAAGGAAAAATGTACGCCACAGGAACCCCCACCGAATTTAGAGCAAACACCGACCCAATCATTCAACAGTTCATCACCGGTTCGCTCAAAGGCCCCTTGGGACAGCCCATTGCCTAAGTAAGTGGTGGCTCTGTCGACAGAGTGAAATTGTTACCTAGTAAAATTCAAGCGCAAGAAAATCATTCCGATGCTACAATGGGCTAAACCTTGTGTCTTTGCTCTATAGCATTGAAAGAGGGAACGTGTTCGAACGCACCATTACGACAGAATTGAAGGTGGGTATTTTCACAGTTGCAGCATTGGCTGCCGTGGGGACGCTCGTGCTCACTCTGGAAGGAAATCCCTTCACATCACGCGCACAGAAATTCAACACGGTTTTACAAAACGTAGGTGGCGTCGGACCTCGCACACAAGTGCGAACCAGTGGTGTGCAAGTGGGAGAAGTAGAATCAATTGACATTCTACCCAAAGGCGCAAAGGTTAACTTCCGCGTCAATGGAACCATCAAGATACCAAAGGGTTCATATATCGAACTTCGTTCTCGCGGCATTCTTGGTGACGTGTATTTGGAAATCGTCCGCAATGAGGAAAGCAAAGAAGAGCTAGAGTCTGGCGCTCAGATTCCTCAAATGAAGGAATTCAACGATATGGGAACTCTGATGAGTTCTCTTGGAAGTATTGCTCAGGATCTCCAAACCGTTAGCAGAACACTTGCAAAAGTCTTCGGAACTGGCGATGGACAATCAACCCTGCAGAGCATCGTCTCAAATGTAGAAAAGATCACAGCCGAGGCTCGTGACATCGTTGCCGGCCAGAAAGAAAATATCTCACTGACACTCGAAGCTTTGCGGGAATCCGTAACCCGGGTGAACACAATGCTCGGCAGACATGATGGTCGAATAGACGAGATCATGTTGGCGGTTGCGGATGCCAGTAAAGATATGAAAATATTCAGCGGCGAGCTCAAAAAAATTATGACCGGTGAAAACAAACACCGCGTTGAAAACATTATTGCTGCGCTCGATGATTCAATGCAAAGCGTGCGCCAGGCGACAAGTAAAGTGCAATTGATTGTCGACAAAGTAGAAAAAGGCGAAGGTACAATTGGCCAACTTATTGCCAAAGATGACACTGCCAACGAACTCAAAATGACTCTAAAAAGCGTCCAAGATTTACTCAAACCTGCAGCAAAACTGCGTATTGAAGTCGATTACAAAGGCGAACTCAGAAGTTCGGAAACTCAATATGTGGGCGACGCCGGAAACCACTTCAACCTCCGTTTAGCCACGCGACCCGATCGTTATTATCTGCTTGGTGTCTCCGACTCACCACAGAGTCGAAGAATCAGTGAAGTTCGCAAAACAACTACAAAAGACTCAACGGGTGCAGAAATCACCCGAGAGGAAACCACCTCATCGGAAGATCGCACGCGGATCAAATACAACGTTCAGTTCGCCAAACGATTTGACAATCTTGGAGTTCGATTCGGACTGTTCGAAAGTTACGCAGGCGTCGCCGGAGACCTCTATTTATTCTCAGATAAGTTGAGCACTTCTATAGAAGTTTTCCAATTTGGCGACGACCCTTCGGAAGCAGAAAATCGCTCCAAGGGTAAAGCTCGAGTCAAGGGTTATGCTAATTTATTTGTGACTCCAAATATCTACCTGACAGGTGGAGCCGACAACATCGGCCGTTCTCCCAAGCCCATCCAGTTTTTCGGTGCTGGCCTCCGCTTTTCCGATGATGATCTCAAAGCAGTCATCGGTGCGGCAGCATTGGCAAAATAGTCTCCCCGAGAAATTAGCCTGAAAAAACATATAAAGTTTTTGACGTACCGATCGATAACTTTTGCAGGTCTACTTAGAGGTAACGACCATGTGGAAGATATCAGTGTTGCTCGCTTTGGCGGGCTTGAGTTCTGTTTGCCAAGCGGCCGACAAGCGTGAAGGCAGGCTGGTAGCGCTCAGTCGGACGGAAATATCCGACGTGACTCCAACAGTCATTCAAAATCGCTTTTTCACCAAAAAACTGCGCGCAGAAACCGGCGCAAGCTTTGGAACAGTTCTAAACGAAAGCTACAGCCAAACTAAAACAGTAGGGGGGCGCTTTGGACTTTTCCTCACTGAAAAGGTTGGAGTTGAATACAACTTTGCACAATTTCGTTCCGATGACTCCTCCGATTTAATTGCTCTTCGATCGCAGGAAGTGTGTATAGAACGCGAATGTCGGTCGATTGAGCCGAGCTTCATTCGACTGAATCGAATGCACCAAACACAGGTCGTGACAGCACCGATTTATGGCAAAATTAATCTCTTGGACACTCTAATTCTCTATTCGGATCTCACCTTGAGCGCCGGAGTGGCCAGAGTCAGCACGACCCAAGGCGAAAAATGGGCTTTCACACCGGGAATTGGACAAAGATTCTACTTTTCAAAGTCATTCAGCCTGAGAGTCGATGTCACAGACATTTATTTGAAAGAAAAGTTAGTCAGCGGAAGTAAATCTAAAGAAAACTGGCGACACAATTGGATTGCGCAAGCTGGACTCAGTGTTTTTCTCAACTCATGGGAGCCCTGAGCCATGAAACATAGACTATTTTTAACAATCATTCTTCTCGGCACAACACCCTGTATGGGCTTGGCTTCTCAAGCGGCAATGCCTAAGCAATCTGCGCAGATCAAAAAAAATGCAAAAGAGTTACAATTGCTCGATAAAGCTTGGGCCTTGCGAAAAGAAACGGTTTCCAAAAAACTCGCTTTCACGGAGAAACTGCTCAAAGATTTTGAAAATCAGAATCATACCGCAGAAAACAGATCGCGCCTTTTGTTGGCCACAGCGCTTGTTTTGCTCAGCGAAGAAAATACTCAAATGGCCTCTGCAGAGCTTATTTCTGAAGCAGCCAAAATTGCTCCCCTAAAACTCAACCGAACTGCCGCTCAATTCATTTGGAATGACATCTTGAAGCGAATTCCAAGTGAGACGAGTTCAGGATTAAACGCTTTAACCGATGTTGCAGCCGCAATTGCATCTGACAACCAAAGCGAAATCAATGAGTCGCATACTTATTTTCTGGCTCTATCGAGGAATCAACAGGGAAGCGCAAAAGACGCGCTCAGTTTATTTGCCAAAATTGAGACCTCCTCAAAATTTTATCGCCAGGCTAAATTGCAGGAAGGTCTCATACACGCGCGCGACGGAAACATCGCTCGCGCCAAAGTGTCACTGGAAACTGTTCTTTCTTTGGAGAAAACTGACGCTGAAAAGAAAGCTGCCTTCGGCGATCAATTCATTATTGATCTCAAGGAAAGAGCTGTTCTGAACCTCGCACGCCTGCACTTTGAAAGCAAAGAATTCAAAGAATCAATCTCCCTCTATCGCAGCATCGACTCTCAAAGTCCGCTCTTTTACGAAAGCCTGAGTGAGCAAGGGTGGGCCTTCTTCATGGCCGGGCATCCGAACCGCGCACTTGGCGTTGGATACGGCGCAACAAGTCCGCACTACAACCAACAATTTCAGCCAGATCAATATTTCCTCAACGCATCGGTTAACTATTGGCTTTGTGATTTCCCGGCCGCGCGTAAAAGCATTCAATCTTTTGTGATGCACACGCGCGATGATGGTCAATTACTCCGCCGCTGGGGCGACTCAGCATCTCCAAAGGCTCGAGATACAGATTCTGAAAGACTGCAAAAAGCCTTTAAAATTGTGGAAGGGTTGGCTCAAGGAGTGACTCATTCCAACAACCTTCTTGGTCCCCGCAGTTTGCAGACTCTAGGCCGGAAACGTTCCCTCATTAATGGCATCGATGAATTAGCCACACTGCGTGCCAACCGCATGAAACTTCTTGGCAGCGCTTGGCCGTTGCAGAGTAAAAAGACTCTGATTGATGCCCTGCTTAACCTGGAGAAAAAAGAACAAAGAAGAATAGGCAAGCTGGCTTTGTCTATCATCGATGCAATGCGAAGCGACTATGAGCGTTCTCTCGCACAAATGCGTCTTATCCATCTCGAAATTATGACTGCCGAAAAAGACAAGTTGATGAAATCAGGAAGAAGCGCAGAGGGTCAACAATTTACGGGCAGTGAGCAAGAATTTCTCGAGAGTGCCGAGGGCTCGGCGCGCATCTGGGAAGACAACAAACGAGAGTTTTGGAAAGACGAACTCGACAGCTTCGTGTTCAACAAGAAATCGGAATGCAACACTGATGAGGAGGAGAGAAAACATGCAGTCAAATAGACGATTTATATGGTCCGCAGGGGTTCTAGCTCTGCTTGGCGCGACACTAGAGGAAGCTCACGCCAAGCAAGCAGCAAACAGAATCCAGGCCGCCCTTGAGAGCCAAGCCACACTCAGTTCAGCTCGTGATCCGCGAGCAGAACTGAACAACTGGCAGGGAGTCAATGGAGAACGTAACAAGCAATCGAAGACTCTGGCCATTCAAAGCTCGGGACTCTCGTCACTCGAATCTTTGAATCAGCAAACCAAGCAGTTCTCCAGTTCACTTCGCCTAAAGGAAGACGTAGGCGAAGGCCGCTTCGAGGCTCCTGGTCTTTTCGAATTCTCAACTTTCGTTGCTCAAACACAGAATGGCGCATCGGCGACTGGAAATAAGGAGGAGGATATTGAGAAACTTCGAATAACCACCATTGCGAGTATCGAAAAAATCATCCGCCAACCTGGGTCGGCTTCGCAGCGAGTTGAACTTCTGTTGCGCTTGGCTGAACTTCATGCCGAACGCCACATCTACTTCCTCCAACGCGAGATGACCACATACGAAAATGCCTATGAAAAGTGGCAAAAGAATCATCGCAGTGGCGTTGAACCGAAGTTCGTGCAAAATCAATCTTTACAATCGATCAACACCGCAACACAAATTCTGCGCACCCTTGTGAGTCAGTATCCAAACCATGCAAAGACGCCGGATGCTCTCTACCAGCTTGGCTTTTTACTCACAGAAATGAAGAGTGACAGCGCTACTCTCTATTTTCAGCGTCTTATTGAACGCTTTCCAAAATCCAAATTCATCCCCGATGCCCATCTAGCATTAGGTGAATTTCATTTCAGCCGTAACAAATTCAATGACGCAATGGTCCATTATCAAAAAGTTCTCCAGGACCGGCAAAACAGAAGCTATCCCTACGCCGTCTACAAGCTTGGCTGGACCTTCTATAACATGCGAGGCAGCGAAGAAGAGACGATAAAGAACCTGCAAAAGTCGCTGGTCGCGTTTAAGTTGCTTGTCAAATTTGCTCAAGAAGCCCCCAAGGAGAGAAAACTTGGCCTTCTGCGCAAAGACGCCCTGCGCGACATGGTTCTTGTCTATGCCGATCTCGGCGACATTAGCGAAGCGCAAAGCTATTTCAAATCAATGAACGAACCCGAACTCTATGCGACACTGCTAGAGCGACTCGCTTGGCTGCATGCGGAGGCTGGCAGGAATCGTGAATCTGCAGAAATCTATTCACGCCTTGTAGAAGAATTTCCACTCAGTTCAAAGAACCCGCAGTTCATGGTGCGCCTTGCAGCACTCCATGAAAAAGATCAACGACGAGAAATGCTCATAAACGCTCTTGAGCGCGCCTCAGAGATGATTCAGCGGGGCTCGAAATGGTCAGTGGCACAAAAAAAAGAACAAGACCGCGACAATGCGAGCGATGCCTTGTTGAAGGAAACTGGTCTCTGGAGTCTGCGGTTTCACGCCGAATTCCAAAAAACGAAAAACAAGAAAACAGCACAAGAGAGTCTTCAACTCTATGATCTCACCCTCAAACACCATGCCGAATCAGCTGCATCCTACACAACACTGTTCAACCGTGCTCAGCTGCTCACTGCGCTCGGTGAACACGACAAAGCAATTGATGGCTACTTGAAAGCTGCACAACTCGACAAAAAACTATCGCTCAAACGAAATGAAAGCAAAGTGGGACTTGAAAACGCGATGGCCGAAAGCGAGATCCTGCTGCAAGAGCGCGGCGCAGTAACTCAAAAAGTTGCTGTCCTACAGCCTATTGAATCTCGCCTGATAAGAATCATTGATCTCCACTCTGCCATGTTTCCCAAAGACCCAGACCGACTCGCGCACTTGCACAGAGCTGCCGTTTTGCTTTTTCAAGCAAACCAAATACCACAAGCAAACCAGCGCTGGATGAGCATGGCCAAAGAAAATCCAAACAGTGTTCATGTGAGCGAAGGTCTCAGATTGGTCGTTAAACGTTCATTTGACGCTTCCGATTGGATTCGTGCAGGTCAAGAAACGAAACAGTTTCTGGCTATTCCTGGAATCAACGCTGCTGCAGTCGGTGCGCAGCTTTCAAAGCTGCAACGAGTGGCGCATTTCCAACAAGGACTCGTGCTCGAAAAATCGGGTCGATATTCTGAAGCTGCACAGATCTTTATCGACTTTCAAAAGCAATTTCCATCCGATCCTGATGCTTCCAAAGCACTGGTAAATGCTGCAAACAACCAATTCAAAAACAACCGGCCAGATAACGCCCTTGCCACCCTAGAACGCTTCGTCGTTCAATACCCCCAGTCAGAATACAAATCCAAAGCGCTCGACCTTATGTCTGCAACCGCAGAAGGAATGGGCCGCTACAGCGATGCTGCGAAAGCTCTCGAACAGCTTGCAGCTAGAAACACTAATCTTGAAACATCTGCTCAAGATCTCCATCGTGCAGCAAAGTTTCGCTTGGCTGAAGGCAACCCGACACAGGCGATCGCAAATCTCCAATCAGCGTTACCAAATTTCAAACGCAGCAATGACTTATGCGAGGCCTACAAAACCGTCTTTGATGCGCAAAACCAAATCCGCTCCACACAAGTTTTGGAGACTGCAAAAGTTGCAACACAGCGCTGCCAAACAGCTTCTCCCGAGTGGGGTATTTACTTTGCGGGCATGGGTGCACGGATAAGCATGAACAGTCATCAGGCAAGCGAAGCTTCAAGACTCTCAACGCTAGCTCTTTCACGCGGCCGCATCCTGAAAGGCAAACTACAGAGTCCATTTGCGTTTGAAGGTTTACGTCTTGCTGGAGTTGTTCAACTGGAACTTCTCGAAACTCAAAGCCGCACACTGATTGGAAAGAGAATTGTAAATTCAAATTCAATTCAGGTTGAATTTGGTCGAATCAAAAATGAAGCTCATTCCTTAGCCCAACAGTATGCACAACTCGCACAAGTTGGACAGGCAGAAACTTCTGTGGGGGCTTTGTATAGAGTTGCTGAAATCCAGGAATCACTTGCAAATATGCTCGTACAATCTCCTAACCCGAGTGGTGTTTCGGCTACAGAAATTGAAACATTCCGCACTCGAATAGAAAAAATTGCATTACCTCTGCAAGAAGAAGCTACCCAGCTGTATACCCAGGCACTTGAAAAAGCCAATGAGGCCGAAATCATCTCCCCGTATACAATTCTTTTGCAAGAAAAATTGTCATCAGCGCGTCCTGGTGAATTCAGAAAAGTCATTGAAGTGATGCCAAAACCTTCATATATGGCGCACGAACTTCCGATAAATAAGGAGACGAAAGGAATTGTTCAAGAGGAATAGATATTTTCTTGTTCTAGTTTTTTGAAAAAAACTCAGGCTTTCATTAGAGGAAAAATGCCATGAGAACAGAGAGAAAAGTATCGACTTTGATGCGTATTATTTGCATGAGTGGATGCCTTGGGATCGTTGCCTGCCAAACCACTCGACTGCCGACAGCCACAAAGAGTGCAGACAACTCAGCAATGATTGTTCAAGTTTCTGATGACCAAAGAAGTCTGATGTGGAGTGATGCAAACTCGAACAAATTGCAAAACAAAAACACTGCTTCAATCTCTCATCGGGCTACAACCGATACTGCGCTTCTTCAGATGCATGCCGAGCTGGCGCTGCTGGGGCATTTGACTCGAGCAGCAAGCGAAAATGCAAAGTCCATTTTGCGCACGGATATCAGAAATATTCGCGCCATGAAGACACTTATCAAAGCTGCATTGATGGAGAGAAAAGCCCACGAATCGTTGACGATGATTGAAACGGCTCTCTCACTCGCCCCACAAGACGCCGAACTTTTTTCACTTCAGGGTCTTGCTCAAAGTCAACTCGATCATCCTTTGTACGCAAAGGCATTGTGGAGCAAAGCGCTTTCACTTGATCCACTGCATATTCCAACTTTGATGAACATGGGAGTGATGCTTTTCCAGAATGGGCATTCCGGAAAGGCGGGTGCACATTTCGACAAAGTTCTTGCTATCGTTCCTCAACATCTCGATGCACAGGTTGGTCGAGCACTTGTCATGAGCGCACAAGGGCAAACTGATTCAGCCGTTGAAGCCCTAGAAATGGTCCTCAAAAAAACGGGCGATAATGCGCTCATTTTAGAGAATCTTGCCGTCATTGCTCGTGATCGACTGAAGGATTACAAGAAAGCCTCCACCTACGTCGAACGCTCTCTCGCTTTAAGTAAATCGGACCGTCGATCACTCGAAACTGCTGTTGGGATGAAACAGGAGTTGCGAAAATTGATGGCTGGGCAAGACAAACATTTATCCGATGAATCACTTCGAGAAATGGCTGCAACCAGTTCAAGTCAGGGTAGCCAAGCGACTGAACAGAGTGCGATTGACTCAAATTCAAATTCGACATCGGAACTATTCAAAATGGAGGAAAGCCTCAAATGAAGAACAAATATCAAGTTGCTCCGCATCTTAGTTTCTTGGACAAAGTTGCAGTTCTCATAAAAATCATTCTTTCAGGAATAGTGGCTCTCGCGCTTATACATTCAGCCTGGGCAGGAGCCGACACCATTCCCGCAACCGGAAAAGTTTCTGGGGAGGAGGGTGCCGTCCTCAAAGTGAACCGAGATGCGCGCGGGAGAAAGGTGCAATACGTTGATTTTAGCGATGCTCTTATAGAGGGAAAAGCACGCACACCCGACGGTTTCGTTCTCCAAAGCAGAAAGGCCGGAAAATTCAATTCCCTGATTGAGCTGCGAAGTCACTTCAGAGAGAATATTAAAATTCATGCTCTTGAAGGCAATGCGTCCCCGGGCGATTCCGACTAGCCTTCAGTGTGAGAGTTGCAGCCCCCGGCACAGCCTGAATTTCCGGCGAAGACTCTTCCAACCCAGCCCTAACTGCCCTAAGCCGCCTCATTCTTGAAGATCAGAATGGGCGGTTTACAAAATCTTCAACCTAGTGCATACATACGACCCAAAGTGTCGAAATTCATGAATGAATGAATCAACTCTGGCTATGTGTGCAGCAGGAGGTTGCTGAAATGGCATCAAAGATCTCGAAAGAGCTTCAGGAATTGACTCCCGACGAAGTTCTGAAGCTGAAGGATGTTTTACTCAAAACTCGCGAAACACTCCACGAGAAATCACGTGAGCGGAAAGCAGAAGGAATGTACGAAATCAGCCGCGATGATTTGGCTGATGAGGCTGACCTCGCGTCCGTTGAAACCGCTCAAGACGTAGGTATGAAGCTCGCGGAACACGACCGTCATAAGCTGAACCTTGTTGAAAAGGCACTCAAGAAGATTGAGGCCAATGATGGTTCATACGGATTGTGCGAAGGGACGGGTGAACCTATTGGGTTCCGCCGTTTGGAAGTGCAACCTTGGGTTCTTTATTCGTTGCGTTACCAAGAAGAGCTTGAAAGAGGGCGCAGAGCTTAATTTGAGCTTCGTCTTGATTGACACAGCATGGTTAATGGGAGCTGGTTCTGAGCTGCGCGACTAATTGAGCGGGGCCCTTCAGAATCAGCTCGTTTTCTTTTTCAGAAATTTCAATGACCCCTCCAGGCATCTTCAGCGCAAGAGTGCCTGTCAGTTCTTTTCTTCTTGTAGCATTGAGAGCAACTCTCATTGCGCAACCACCAGAGCCACAACATTGGGTTAATCCAGCCCCGCGCTCATAAACAACTGCATTCAAGGGTTGGGAAGAAGGACTTTCACTGACTTCAACAAACCCAATATTCGAGAGCGGAATGTTCAATTGTTTGCATATCTCTTGCAACTGCAAAAATCGGCCCATTTCTGAAATCTCATTCAGAGTCAGGTTCTCAAAACAACCAGGAGCAATCTGCAATACTAGGTGAGGATTGGCCAACTGCACGAAAGAAACAGCTACGACCTTTGATAACAACTCCTGATTCTCTATGCGGCTGCTGCATCTACGAAATGCCTCAAGCATTCCTCCACGATGTTCAACAACATGTCCCATTTCCACAGCAGCTGTATATTCACCAAATGAATTGCTCTGCTTTGCTTCTAGAAGTGCAGCAAAACTTCGTTCCCCAGGAACAAACACATTTTCCGACCAAACAATTTCTTTGATTTGAAGTGACTCAGCACCGGCCCATATTTTCTTCGAGAATAGCAGGCTTGCTAAGCAGCGGAGCGCATTGCCGCAGGTTTGCGCACGCGAACCGTCGCTGTTCCAAATTCCAGCAAAGGTGGTTCCATCACTTGTATCGAATTCCCAGACAACTAAGCCGTCAGAGCCAATGCCAATGTTGCGATGGCAGAGCTCAACCGCAATTTCAGCCACGGTTTCTGGATTTGCTGGGCCGGACATGGATGAAACAAAATCTGTGAGACGAACAAATAAGAAATCGTTGCGCGCACCATGCCACTTTTCAAAAGAGAGTTCTGTTTTGAAAAAACGGTCGAGCGAATTCATCATTCGGAGACTTCGACAACAACATCTCCAAGAACCCGACATTGACACGCCAGCCGTTCATCTTCACGAGCAGCCATGGTTTCAAGGAAATCGCGTTCGTGTTCTTCCATTTTACTCAAATGTTCTGGGTGCTCAACAACGCGGATCATACACGCGCCACATGCACCATCACGGCAACCGAAAAGAATGCTGGTGTCGTGATGTTCACATACGTCAATGATCGAGGCGTTTTTTTCGACTTCAATGGTTTTTTTATCTGTCTTTATCGTGAGTACCGGCATGAGCGAGCCCCCTGACTTTACGTTCGAGAGTCTTAAATTAGTTCAGCGACTCCGGATAGATGGATCATTTGGCATAAACCTGGACTTGATTCAACCGATATATGCAAAGGTTGCAGAGGTTCGGGGAGAAAAGCGCATGGCCAAGGATTTAAGAGGGTTGCTTGAACCCGCAACCGCTTCAAACAGCGGTAACGGCCCTCAAACATCGGCTCCACTGGCCCAAAGGCGAAGCTTGTCCAGCCCCGGAGAGCCTCGGGTTTTTCGCGTTCGAAGCGGATTTGTTTGTGGACTCTGTGGACGGCTCCACACTGGCCTTGAAAAGGCATTCGATTGCCTCGGACGCTGCACTATCGAATTGCGATTGCGAGCTCCTGCTGGACCTACCCACCTCGGGGGCCAAGCCCATTTTGCATGCACCGCATGTGGTCGTGGTTTTGTGAATAGCGATGATGCAGAGCAGTGTTTCGAACGTTGCCTCGGCCGGATGAAGCCCAACCCGCAATTTGAGAAGGCGCTGCGCAGAGTTCAAGTGCGATATGCACAAAGGCTCGCTTCACATGGAGTCAGGGCACTCGAACGCATCGACCCGCTCACCGAACATACAAAAATGCTAACAACTCTCACGAAAGAACGGGCTGCGCTCGGACGTGACACCACCGTATCCCCGCCTCGCCAACAACCCTCTTCTTCAAAGCATCACACGCAACAGGAGCCTCACACGGCAGTCGAGCAAGTGTTGAGAACTGATCTTCATGCGGAACAGGAACTGTCCCAACTCTCAGAAGAAACTCTCATCGCCCCAATCTATGAAAATGAAGGGGCCGAGTTTGAAAACCATGCCATTGAGGCCCGCGAAAACACAGAACCTGCAGCTATTGATGAAAATGCTTCTACAGCTGCAGCAGAGGCGATGAGCGGAGAACACGCCCATCATGAGTCTGCGATGGCAACAGAAGTCAGTTCGAGCGCGTCAGCAGCAAGTCAATTTGAGGAGGATATGCCTTCACTCGAGGAATTTGACTCCAACTCGAACCCCGAGAGCTCCAACCATGATTCCGCTCTCCAAGCTGATTCAACTGAAGCAGCGCACATGAGTGAGTCGAGTGTCAACGAACTTGTAAACGCAGATGAACTCGATGCTGTTGCGCAAATTGACCTAGAATCGATCGACTCTCCACAACCAGAGTTCGACACTTCATCGGCGCTTTCAGCATTGGCTTCCGCAACCCCAGAATCTCAAAACACATTACCACAACGTGACACAGCCAAAGTTTCGAACGCGAGCCAACTGAACCCTAACATCGCAGACACATTGAGTGCTCTAGGTGCTGACGATCTTGGAAGCGCATTTGCAGAAGCATCAGAGTTTGCATCTGTGGCAACACAACCAGAGGAGGAAGGCTCAGGGTTTGCCTCAATGGAAGTGCAAACTTCAGACGTCGCTTCAATGGGGGCAGATGTCTTGGCTCTTCTTCAAGCTCCTCCAGAGGGAGAGAACCTCAAATTAAATGCCAATCAAGAAAAAATTCTCAAAGACAAAACAATCCAGATTGATGAAGCACTTTTGGATGCGGTCACTTCCAGCAAGGAAATTCCAATCGAAGTCGCAGAGATCTTTGTCAGAAAAGCGGATATGAAGCCCTACAGGAGAAACAACGCAAAATACGGCTGCAGCGCCTGTACCCGCGAGTTTTTTACGAAAGAACAGGTTGAAGCATGCTTTTACTCGCATCCGGAAGAGGGCTCAGAGGAGGAAAAGGTTTTGCGCGAAAAGATTGCAAAAAACAAAGCAAATTCAGCAGCCTAACATAATCCAGACTTTTCTTTATTGAAATCGCTTTGTCTCTCCGGTAAAGCGCTGTTCCGGGCAACTCTGCCTAATCTTCGGAGGGATCTTCGTATGTTTTATGGAAAAACGGCAGCTCTTGTCATGGCGCTCTCCTCAACCATCGCGCACGCAGACGATTCGAAGCTTGGAACTCGCAAAAACCCACTCAAACTTGTGATGGTACCATCGACCGATTCCACCAAAATCCTTTCGAGCATGAAGCCGGTCGCTCAGTGTCTCGAAAAAGAAACCGGACTTAATTTCGATATCTCCGTTCCCAACAGCTACATCGTTGCCATTGAAGGAATGGGTTCAAAAAAAGTCGACATCGCATTTCTTCCGACCTTCGGTTACTTGCTTGCCCATGAAAAATTTGGTGCAGAAGCTCTCCTGAAGGCTTCGAGAAATGGCGAAACAACATATCGCGCAGCAATCCTCGCTCGCTCAGATCGCAACATAAAAACTGTGAGTGACCTCAACGGCAAAAAGATTGCCTACGTCGATCCAGCTTCGACTTCTGGATACATTCTTCCGAAAAAACTTTTTCTCGATTCGAAGGTAAAACCAGCTCAAGAAGTTTTCCAAGGAAAGCACGATGCCGTTGTGACTGCTGTATATCAGGGCCAAGTCGATGCAGGTGCAGTGTTCTACAACAAGCCTGTGGATGGCAAAATCAAGGACGCTCGGGAAAAGGTGAAAACCCAATTTCCAGACATTGAAGAGAAAGTGAAAATTGTTACCCTCACTGAGGATATTCCAAACGATCCAATCGTAATCCGCAAGGAAGTGTCTGCAGAATCAAAAACAAAAATTGCAAAGGCCTTCCAAAGC
>CAIZJW010000012.1 GCA_903933385.1 uncultured Silvanigrella sp.
GTATAGGGCGCTGCGTGCACAATTTTTGAACCTGCATCTTGATGCATTCCATTGCCAGCAAACGCGACAGACAGAATCTCACCACGCGCGCGCGGTCCCATGAGATAAACTGCGGGATATTTCATTGTGAGCTTGGAACCTATATTTCCATCGACCCACTCAACCACAGCATCATCATAAGCGTATGCGCGCTTGGTCACCAAATTGAAAATGTTCTTCGACCAGTTTTGGATCGTCGTATAGCGTATTTTTGCACCTTTGAGGGCAATCAGCTCAACAACTGCAGAGTGCAGAGAGTCGGAACGGTAAACAGGTGCCGTGCAGCCCTCGATATAGTGCACGCTCGAGCCTTCGTCGGCAATAATCAGAGTGCGTTCGAATTGCCCCATGTTTTCGGTATTGATTCGGAAATACGCCTGCAATGGAATATCTACATGCACGCCCTTGGGCACGTAGATAAAACTACCACCAGACCATACGGCCGTATTTAGAGCGGAGAATTTGTTATCCTCAGAAGGAATCACCGTTCCAAAATACTTCTCTATGATTTCCGGATGCTGACGCAAGCCAGTGTCCATGTCGAAGAACAGCACGCCTTGGTCTTCGAGGCGTTTTTGCATGCTATGATAAACAACTTCTGATTCGAATTGTGCTGAGACACCCGCAAGAAACTTGCGTTCAGCCTCGGGAATTCCGAGACGCTCGAAGGTATCTTTAATTTCAGAGGGAACCTCATCCCAACTTGTCCCGACCCGCTCGGTTGGGCGGACGAAATAGTGAATGTTCGTAAAATCAATTTCACTGAGGGCTTTGGTGTCGCCCCAAGTTGGCATTGGCTTGCTTTGAAAGATCTCAAAGGCCTTCAATCGTCTTTCAAGCATCCACTCTGGTTCGCGCTTGAAATTTGAAATCTCGATCACCATTTCTCGGGTGAGGCCGACTTTTGATTTGGCTCCCTTGAACACGTAGTTTTCAGCCACATGAAAACCGTGTTTGTAATCGTCAAAATCGGCGGTTTGCTTAGTTTCACTCAGGGTATCGGTCATGTTGAACTCCTCAAACAGCCATCACTGAGCTGCGTTCGCAGAAAACGATTCGCTTGTTTGCCGTACCCATTCGTAGCCTTCACGTTCGAGGGCATGAACAAGAGACATGTCGCCACTCCGCGTCACCTTGCCATCGAGAACGACGTGCACTTTGTCAGGGCTCACGAAATTCAAAAGTCGCTGATAGTGAGTGATGATTACAAATGAGGTTCCATCGCTTTCGCGTATTTTCTTGATCGCTTCTGCGACTGTTTTTTGGGCATCAACATCAACACCCGAGTCTATTTCATCGAGAATTGCAACCTTTGGCTTGATGAGAGCGAGCTGCAGCATTTCAAGCCGCTTCATTTCTCCACCAGAAAAACCCTCATTGAGATATCTGCTGAGTGCCGACCGATCGATGTCGAGCATGTCGAGCTTTTCACGGACAATTTTGCGGAACTCTGCAACGCCTAATTGAACATTATGGCGCAAGCAGTATAAGTTTCGGAGGTATTCAGAAACCCGCAATCCTGGAATGGCAACAGGGTACTGGAACGCCAGAAAAAGACCTGCTTTTGCTCTCGCTGCAGTGTCGAAATCGCTTATGTCGGTGCCATCGAGAATAATACGTCCGGCAGTCTGTTCGTAGGACTTATTTCCCATCAGAACATGACCCATGGTCGATTTTCCAACGCCGTTAGGCCCCATGACAACGTGAATTTCTCCTCGAGGAATTTCTAGATCGACTCCCTTGAGAATTTCTTTGTCTCCGACTTTCGCATGTAAACCTTGTACAACCAACATTTCGAAACTCCGTTCACGAGAGGTTGAAAGCCTCTTTTTTTAGTCTTCTAAAATTCAATCCGTTGTGATCACTTTGAGTTTGCGAGCCTTGCTGCCGCAGGGTTCGTTGAGCTTGCAAGAAAGTGACTCTGGACGCTGCAAACCATTCTCGTCAAAGTTTTCATTGAGCAGTAATTCGAGAGTTTTCCAAGGCAACGCAGCACACTTAATGCGCACTGGAAACTTGCTCACACCGTGTAATGCTTCCACATCTTCTTCAAGATCATCCTCGGACTTCTGCTCCGCACGACCAGTGTAGATGCCTTCTACTTTACTAATTTGAGCGCGTGCTTCGTTCACAGTTTTATTGCTCACCGCCTGGCACATCATACTTGTGCTTGCCTGGCTGATACTGCATCCAGATCCTTCAAAATTGACCATAATACGCGGTAATGCGTTGGTTTGGGGTGAGCTTTGAAGCTGGCAGTAAAGAGTGATGTTGTCGCCGCAGAGAGGATTCTTACCCTCCTGACAAAACTGACACCCCTCAACACGCCCTTTGCATCGAGGCCGCTTTGAGTGTTCAACGATTATCTCTTGATACAACTCGCCAAGATTGGGGGTTTCTTTATTTATTTCAGAACCTTGCAGCATAGCAACAATCCATTCCGAAGATTATCCCTTTTTACCCCGAAATTTCCTGCAAATTCAAAGGAATCGGGTGCTACGAGGGGCTTACCATGGCCAATTCGCTGATGCGACGAAATTGGACAATCCAATCGATGATATAAAAATTTACGAAACTATTTCAACAAATAAGTTGCCTCTTTTATAGCTTCGATCGCCTGCTCGATGTCATCCTCATCTGAATAGGCTGCAAAACTTGCCCTCACGAGCGCATCTACGCCCAACTGACGGACAAGCGGCCAGGCGCAATGATGCCCGGCCCTCATAGCAACGTTGCTGCCATCGAGGATGGTTGCCAGATCGTGTGCATGAAGGGCTGCATGTCTGAACGAGACAATAGTCTCATTGCCAGTGCCTGGGTAGAACAGTTGAATGCCAGGTATCTTTTCTAGTTTTTCAGCAAATTTAGACGCCAAAGAAGAGGCGTGCTCGTGAATGCGCGAACGCCCGACGTCATCCAACCAGTCGAGCGCAGCCGCCAACCCAACAGCCTCAGTGATCGGCGGAGTACCAGCCTCTAACTTTGCCGTTCCTGTTGTCCAGGTAGACTCCTCGAGCGTCACATTGCTAATCATTCCACCTCCCGTCAGGAGCGGGGGAAGCTCGGTCAGGAGCTCAGGGCGAAGCACAAGAACACCAATGCCCGTTGGGCCGTAGAGCTTGTGCCCACTGAATGCGATTGCATCGACACCCCAATCGAAGGGATTTTCTGAAAAACAAGTCATGCTTTGAGCACAGTCGAGAATCACAAGAGCACCCACTCGTTTTGCAAGGGCTGCAATGTCCTGAACTGGATTAATCTGACCAAGAACATTGCCAACGTGCGCAAGCGAAACAATCGATGTATTGGGAGTAATGAGCTTAGCAGCAGCATTCAGGTCGAGACGCAGATCGGAACCAGACGTTCCACACATCGGAATATAAGCAATTTCGCAGTCGGCTTTCAGTGCAGCCTGCTGCCAAGGCACGAAGTTTGCATGGTGCTCGATAGCCGGAATGACAATTCTTTTATCCGCTGTCAGGCGAGTTTCAGTGAGTCCGTGCGCCAATAAATTCAACGATTCGGTTGTTCCGCGCGTAAAGACAACTTGTTCAGCGCGAACTCCGCTCCCAATGAACCGAGCAACTCGCGCGCGTGCAGCTTCGTATTGGTCAGATGCACGAACCGAGAGTTGATAAGCTCCCCGGTGCACCGAGCCGTAGTCACGGCTCATAAACTCAACAATTTTATCGATGACCTTTTGCGGTTTGTGAGTTGAAACTGCTGAGTCCAAGTAACACAACGGTCGCTCGACTCCGTCCGCACAACGACGCACGTTGTGCGCAAAAACTGGAAACTCAAGCCTGAGTGAAGCGCCAATCTTTTTCATTTCTTCTCCACAGGACCCTCAGGATGCGACTGCTCGAAACCAAGAAGAGAAATCGCAAAACGGAGCCTCGGACGCGAGGTATCAAATGGAAACCCCCCTCGCAACCACGTCGAGGATGCGAGGGGGGTGCACCAAGGAGAGCTCAAATACTTTTCATTAACCTTGGGCAATTCCCAAGATCTGGCGGCTCCCAAGTTGCGCACTGCCCTTCGGCCGCTGCTCCATCAGGTCCACCGGATCCAATCCCTTGGCAACAATTCGGCCCTCTGCTTCTGTGAGCATCTTTGCCAATGTGCATGCCTTCAATTGCGCCGTAATGGCCGCAGACACCGCGTCCCAAGCTGGCTCGGTGATGCATTCGGTTGCATAGGCAAGATTCTCGTCTGGGTTGTGTGGCCCTGTTGAATAGGGTTCGTCTTCAACAGACATCACCACGTCCCAAACGCTAATTTCCTCTGCCTCGAGAGCGAGGTGATAGCCACCCTCCCGGCCGCGTAGGCTCTGAATGAGTCCGCTGTTTCTTAAGCGCATCAAAATTTGGTCCATATAGTCTGTTGGAATCCCTTGTCGCAGAGCGATGTGGCGTCTCTGAACGGGCCCCACCCCGTGGTGGTAGGCAATATCCATCAAGGCTTTAAGTCCAAAGCGAGTTTTTGCAGTAATGTTCATGGCATTCTCCTCTTCAGCCCAGCGAAGCGTCGTGATGTTAAACGGCACCCCAAATCGTACAACTTCAAGTTGTACAGAGACCCTACACTCACCTTATTCGGCCATCAAGGAAAGATTTAAAGTCCAAAGATCCATGCGCTTTTTCCGAGCAAATGAGCCTGTAGAATTTCCAAAATGATTCCGAGCCCTTATGAACATCGAGTCAGCAAAGTTGTCGATGGGTCGTCAAAATATGTCAAAATGCCTGCTCTGAACCTTGGAATGATTTGATCCGAATCAAGAGAAAGAGAGCTGCGTCTCATACTGAAGAAAAGAGAGCCAATGGGTGCTGCCCAAAAGAAGCCAAAACGCAAAAAATCAAATGTTCGAACGAACCTTTGGTCTCAATCCGACGTCGCTTGGATTCATCCTATTGCTCAACAGGTTGCCGAAAACCCTGCATTGTTTGCCCGAGCATTCGCGGCATTGATTCGTGAAATCGCTAAAACAGAACCTATTTCAAGACACTCGATCGCAAAACTAAAGAGGCACAGCTCAGGGCTCTCCTTAATCGCAAACTTAACTGGCAAGGATATTATTGCTGATTTTGAAAAATCCTTTCAAATATTCGCACAACATTTCAGTTCCAATGAATTAGAGTTCCTCAATTCCGATGAATTTCTCCACGGGGTGCTTGAACCTGCAATCCGCTCCATCGCGAGCCTGGTTCAAAAAAATCCTCGCCTGATTTATTTATTTTTGAATCTTGAACTGCTTCAGAGCGAATTTGGGAATGCCGGCCGAAAACTCGTTGAAGTGTTGAAAATAATACCTGCTCTTTCTCAGCAGGCTGCCGCGCTTTTTCCCACCATAAGAGAACAGTGTTATGTAGCCCTGTTTCAACTCTCTAACGAAGACAGAGAAGAACTCGGACGATTCGCCGACCATCTGATGCGAAATCTATTTAATCAGTTCGCACTTCCTCGACTGGCTCGTTTGCTCGAACAAGATCCGCGAGGAAAAGTCATTCTGCCATTTCTAGAAGACGTGCTTCAGCTTATCCCACCTGAGGCTAGCCTCAATGCACTCATTGCCACGCTTTGCACTCCACGCGACAAACTCACTCCAAGTAAACTCATGTCCATTGCCATTCAGGAATTGGGCGGCTTGTATCTAAAGACAGCGCAGGTTCTGTCGGAAATGTGCCCCCCGAATCTGGCGCGAGAATTACGCAGCAGCCAAGACGCGGCTGCTGGTGTCTATCCCAGTGTGGAAAAATCTTATGCCCACCTTATGACAGTCTTGTCACAGGATGAAGT
This sequence comes from uncultured Silvanigrella sp., assembly GCA_903933385.1. Lineage (GTDB taxonomy): Bacteria > Bdellovibrionota_B > Oligoflexia > Silvanigrellales > Silvanigrellaceae > RFOM01. Next base: position 5,836 of record CAIZJW010000012.1, read on the forward strand.
AAAGCAAAATTGGGAGAGCTTTTTACTTTTACCCAAAAAGCCGGTTCCGCATTTTGCCGCTGCAAGCGTGGGGGCAATTTATGAACTAGAACTCAATGAAGAGGGTCAAAAGAAATGGGGCGTAAAGACGCTTCTTGTCAAAATTCAGCGCCCGGGCCTTCACGAGCTTCTCGAGATTCAGGCTGCTCATTTGTCCCACATCGCGCGCAAAATTCAGACAAAAATAACTGACGATAAAAGTTTAGGTGAAACGCTCCAACTCGAGCTGAGGGGAATGTGCGATGCCTTGTTGAGGGGCATCACACACTATTTTCGCCAGTGCTCAGCCGAATTAGATTTTCGCAGAGAGCAGGAGAATGCTGACATCATCCGCGACGCAATTCCAGCGGATTCTCGGGTTGTAGTTCCGCGATATTTTCAAACCAGCTCTAAATATCTTTTTATGGAGCGAATGCCTGGCGCGAAAATCACACGGAGCGTTCAGACCAAATATCTTGAAAGACGTGAAATCGCGGACCGCCTGATTTCTACTTATCTCGCGCTTTTGTTCGACAAAGGAATTGTTTGGGCCGATCCACACCCTGGAAACATACTTCTTGATGATTCTTCATTGACAGTTTCTATGATCGACCTCAATCCGTGTTTTGTTTGGGACCAGCAGACACGCAATAACTTTAAGTCAATGCTCTACAGATTACTGCTTCGAGATGTTGCTGGCGTGATGGGCACTCTCTATGGCCTGGTTTCGAATCCCGAGAGCCTGAATAGCAATCGCCTCTATGATGAACTCAATGACCTTATGAAAACCGATGAATACAGTCATGGTACAGTTCATTTTATTGCAGACTTCATCCGCGTGCTCGCGGAAAATGCGATTGATCTTAGAATTGAAGTTCAAGCCGCTATGCGTGGATTGACTCAAGTTGCGATTACCGCAACTTCAATTTCTGCACGCAACTCATTTGCACTCGAGCTTCGCAAATATTTCGGCTTCAGAGATCTTCTAAACACTGTATTCGAAGTTGGTCTGTTAAGAGTATTCAGAGTTTCAACCGCAATTTTGTTTCAGCATATTCAGCGTTCACCAGAAATAGAAATTGGTCCGACGCTCGATGAACGAGACCTCAAAACGCTCTCAAAAAGGCTCTCTGAGTTAAGGAAAGCAGGGGTCTGCGACATTCGATTCCGGCGCATTTCTCCAGAGGAACATGCAAACCTGCGCCAAACCGCCGATGGATTTTCACTCATCACTTCCTCCGACCTGAAGCTTGTGATCCTGGACAAGGCACGCCCCGTTCGAGTTAAATACCTGATCGAACTGCCTTCTTCCTATTGGTTGCGAGAGCGACAAGAGTTCGTGAAACTCACAACGCTCGCAAGAAATTTAGCAGTTATAGAATGCTTGGAACAGCTCAGGCGAAAGTCGCTTGATGACTATTGGCGAACGGTTGAGGCCTGGAGCAAACCTGTTCATTTGCAAACGGTCAATGAAGTTAGTTTAATTGGTGAAGTGAAAATTGCTGCACGCCGCTTGTTTGAATTGCGTTTTTCATCACTCTGGGACAACCCACTCTCTGGATTGGGATGGAGCACACGATGGCTGTGGCGAACGTTTTTGTGGTTGGAGTTGCGCAAAGAATTCGCTGAGCAGCATTTCATTGCTGTAGCTGCAAAGACAAAGGCGCATCTTCCGATTGCTGCTCTTGCTGTTGGCACGGTTCACAGGTTGCGCATTATTCTCTGGGAAGCCTTGGTTCGATTCACGCGCTGGCGACTTCTCAAAAGGCGTTTTTCAATGAGCCTGCTGCCCATTGGAATCGATCAATTGGAAGCAATTGTTCTTCACAATCTTGGACGCTCTAGTCCAGAACATCGCACGTTACGACGAAACCTTCGTGACGCCTCACGTTAAAAACACCGTTTTCAAGAAATAGGTATTGTCCCTTTATTCCAAGAATCTTAGAATTCAGAGAAGGGTTTTTTTCGAGGTTCAAAGATGTAATTTTTTCAGGAATATCTTGCCAGAGTGGAAATTCAATTTCAGCTACCACAGCATCTTCTAGAATCTCGATGTCAGAGGCAGAGGCGAGCGATTCAGTTTTGGGGGCGATAAATGCTTGGCCATTCGGACTATCTAATTCCGCCCGCATAAATGACAAAGCTTCCCTGCGCATTTCGTCAAATGCACTCGGATCCGGGCGATTGTTCCCAGATTTTAACATCTTCATCCAATGGCTTTTGTCAGAATACCTTTGTGAAAGAAGACCTTCGAGGAGCCCTGCTTGATGACGTGAACCCACCTTCGCAAGCAGCACTGCCATGGTTGCGCCTTGGTCTATCCAACGAGTAGGCACCTGCCCATTTCTGGTAATCCCAACTTTGAGTTTATCGGTATGGGCAAGATAAACGTAGTGAGTTTGGTAGCAAAACTCTTCGCCCCACTTCGGTTCACGGCATGTCCCTTTCATATAGTGACAACCGACCGGATTCAGCACACAGCGATCTGCTTGTGCCGAAGTCTGAAAGCATGGATAGCAGCACCCATCGAAAAGTTTCTTGCTCTGACGGTCGCACACCGTGCAGCGAAAACCACCATCATGATTGAGCGCAACGCGAGTCCCCTCAGCGAGCGCACGCCCACCCAGTTCATATGAAACAGCAAACCGCAAAGTGCTCTGACCTTGAGCAGCTCGCCCCTCCAGCCGAGAAACGACCTGAGATAACTGCTCTTCCGTATAGCTTTTTATATGGGCTCTCATCTTTTCTAGCGTCAGATTTCCGACCAAAACTCACCTCTTTTTAATCAAAAAATCCAATATATATAGTTATATAGACATTAAACAGAAAAACTATCCACGCACAATGCCCGAGAATCAGTCGGGAGAAAAGTTTCCCGTTGCGTCGAAGTCGGTAAAGTGGGAAACGAGGCATCGGTTTTTCACTCATTAGAAATGCCGTTAATTTAAGCATTGCCAACGCGGTTCAAACTGCGAGTTGGAGGATGACGGTGACGGATACAAAGTTTAAAAGCCACACAACAGGCCGGTTCGCTCGGCTTTCTCTGGCATTGGGGCTTTTCTCTGTGGCTGCATGCCAGTCGAACGAAAATTTTCGGCCAGCACCAAGACTGTCGCTCGACGGCTCGCAATTAAGCATGCTTGAAAACACGGTGATAAGCGGCCAAGTTCCTCGTGCGACTCAGTGGAATCAATTCGCGCGAAACAACACAAATTCTGCGTCCAGCGCAAAAGAATTTAAGCAACGCGACCAACTCACCTCGCCCACTGCACGCCCGCTGATTACGGCTCCAGGAAACGTTGCAATTCAAGGCGAAAATGGCAACTTAACTGCCACATCGAACGCAAACACAAAATCATCGCAAATCAACACAGCGAACTCTGGCCAAGAGGGCACTCTCAACACCGCCTTGGCAGATTCAGAGTTGAGTGAAGATGAATATGACGATCAGGATTCTGCGCTCGTTGAAGAGAGTGCTGTAGATGAGGAAAAAGAAGCCCTCGATGCCGATTCGGCGCGAAGCCCAGAAGAAATGGCTCAACTCTTACAGAACTCAGGAATCGAAGGCCATTTCGCTCTTTGCGATGGTAGTATTTACATGGAGGAATGGCAGAATATTTTCGATAGCCAATTCCTGGCTGCCAATAAAAATAATTTCAAGAAAGCGTCGCATCTGCGTAAAGCCTTGGAAGCAGCTCGCTCTGAAGAATACACGAAACTCCTTCTGCCAACTCTCTCGAATTTAAACTTTGATTACCCCGTTGTTATCAACGAAGATGTCATCAAGTGGATTCAATACTTCCAAACACGCGGTCGCAAAGCTTTTGTAACCTGGCTGCGACGCGCTGAAGATATCATTCCACAGACGGTTCCAGTTCTCGAAAAGCACGGACTACCGCAAGATCTTATTTATCTTGCGATGATTGAATCTGGGTTCAACAACAAAGCGTTGTCTTCGGCACGCGCTGCTGGCCCGTGGCAGTTCATGCGCGCAACTGGCAGAATGTATAATCTTAAGCAAAATGATTACGTTGATGAACGTCGCGATCCAGAGAAATCTACAATCGCTGCTGCGCGCTATCTGACATATCTGTACACGCTTTTTGGCGACTGGCATCTGGCTGCAGCGAGCTACAATGCTGGCGAAGGTCGGGTAGCAAAGAGCAGGAGAGGTCAGAAGGAACAAAGCTTTTTTGCTCTTTCCGCAGCAAAGCGCTTGCCCAATGAGACCCGCAATTATGTGCCAAAACTAATAGCAGCAATGATCATCTCAAAGAATCCTGGGCGCTTTGGCTTCGAAGTCTCTGAGGGAAGCCGAGCCGTTCGAACTCGTTCACTTGCTCTTGAAAAATCAGTCCGATTGAACGACCTAGCCACAGCGATCGAAGTTGATCCAAAAGTTCTCGAGACTCTCAATCCTGAATTGCGTCTTGGCATCACGCCGCCTGGCAGCTCGTCAAATCCATACTTGGTGCGCGTTCCAGAGAGTAGTTATGCAACTGCCTTTGCGGCTGTTGAAGCGCTGCCACAGGCTCCTCGCACACACAATGTTGCGGCGCGCGTGAAGAAACGAGAGAATGTCGGCCAATTTGCCGGGCGTTACGGTATCACTCTTGCAACCCTTCTGAAGGCAAATCCCGGGATTCGACCAAACGCACGCTTGTCAAAAGGCCAAAGTCTGTTGATACCGGTAGCTCTTGGTTCGGGCCAGTACGAACGATTGACAAGAGACGAGAAAGGCTCGAAGCGAAAAAGTCGCGCTTCGGCGAGTCGTCGCTCTCGCTCTGTCAAAGTGGCCTCACGTCGTTCCAACAAAGCACGGGAGTAATTTCATGACAGACTTCGTCGAACTTTCAGATTCAACCTTTTCAAGCACAGTTTCAGCGAGCAAATTGGCTTTGGTTGATTACTATGCCAGCTGGTGTGGAGCATGCCGAATGGCTGCACCCATGTTTCGCCGCGTCGCAGAAGAATTTAAGATGGATCTTTTCAAAATAGATGCGGAAAAAAATCCTGATGCTCGCGGGCAGGTAGAAATTGAGAACCTTCCTACGCTAGCACTTGTCAAAGACGGCAAGATAGTTGCCTCACTGTGCACAACTCGCGAAGAAAGCCTGCGCAATTTCCTCGCAGAAAACGGCATCCAAAGCTAATTACTTCAGCGTAATTTATGAAATCATAGAAAAACACATTAGTTTCAGAGCAAGGAACTTTGCCATGGATATTAAGGCACTGCGCGAACTGGCACAAACGTATACCGTTGAACAACTCAATTCTTTTGTGAGCGAACTTGAAAACACAGGCACCTGTCAATGCTCACAAAAACCCGACCCGGGCGACATTATGAGCGACCTCTTGCAGGCCATAGAAGTCAGACAAGCAGTAGACAGCGGACAATCGCTCCAAGAGGCTATTCGAGATTTCAGCAAAAGAGTTAGAAGTGTACTGAGCTAAACTAACCCTTAAATTCATTTTGTTATTGCCAGAGAGGCAATGAACTGCTTCTTCTTCGACACTCTATCTAAAGCAGGCCAAGCAGACTCAACGACGCCAGACCCTTTTTCACCATCACATTCTGACCGGTATTTTTCTCCCACTCATGTGAGAAACTTCCACTCACAACGAGGTATGGTTGGACGGTGAAAGAAAGGGTGAATCCGGGGCTATTTTTCAAGAGCAAGTAAGCTGATGTTTGTGTATCTGTGATTCTCTCAATCCCAAGTTTTTCACTGAGCTTAAATGCAACTCTCCTCTGTGGGCTCCACGACAGCGCGGGCGTCAAGGCAAAATCAGTTCGATATTCTCCAGGTTTGTTTTTATCTATCGGTATTCTGGCTCCCGCCTCAACAGGCATCGTCAGTCCCCATCCAGAGCTTGTCCATAACTGAGCCTCTCTAAAGCCTCGAACAAAAACGGATGAACGATTGAGAAGAGAATTTTTCTGCAGATCGGCTTCGTATCCAAACGATAAATCTGTTTCAAAAAGCGTTGACTTTAATAGCAATGAAGATGTGGCAGCCTTGCCTCCCAGACTCACCCAGTTGGCCACAGCTGCCAATTTAAATATTCCCAATCGTTCGCCCAAGAACTTCGACCAGTTGGCTTCAGGTTCGACAAAAACAAGATTTAGAGCGGTGAACTGTTCAGGAATTGACTTTGACGCCAAAAGTCGGAGACCGAGACCCCAAGGCCCCTCCCCTTGCGTCATTCCACCCAGACCGCTCAGATTAAAAAAAGAACCTGCAATTAATTTACTTCCGCTGCGTTGAGAGTAGTTCTCAGGCAAAGTCGCACCATCAGCAATTCCGAGAATGTTAGACTCGTATTGATAGGTCAATGGCAGCACAACACTCCAAGGCCGCACTCGTGCAATTCGCGAGAGATAGGCTCCCGCAGACTGTTCTAATGCAGGATCCAGTGCACTGCGCCAGTTGAGACGAACAAAACTATTGCGAGCGTCGAAGACATTGCCAGACTCGAAAGAGACAACCCCCAAATAATAAGGCAAAGAACTTTTTCGACCTTTGCTCAAATTTTCGCTCTCGCCGGCGAGATACAATAAAACCTCAGCATCTTTCCAATTCTTTTTCTCCATCAAGATGAGAGCCAACTCGAAAAGAGCATCGCCATACTTTTCATTTTTGCGCAGCGCTGTCTTGAGGAGAAACTCAGCTTCATCGAGCCGATACAGACCTTTAGCAACAAGCGCCCTGAGAACGAGAACTCGAGGCTGACCGTTCAGTTGTTTCTCAGGAATCGCTTTAAGGAGCTCTTCAGCCTTGAAAACATCATCTATTTCGAGAGCTTTTTCGATGGCCTTGTATGACTTTTGCATAGGCTCTGTCTGCTGTGCAAACGCAGGCGCGAAGGAAACCTGAACGAAAGAAGCTATGAAAAGAACCAGAGCTTTCCTATTTACGAGGGGCCGCCTCTGCATAACTTTCACCTGCAAACAAAGTCAGATATTTCTTCAATTCCCCGAGACCCGTTTGGCCATACTCAGGTTGGAATTGCTTCTTCTTCAAAGGTAACAGCAATCTTCCATCAGGGGTCAGACGAACGCCCTTCACTTGACGGTTACAGACATCAAATATGCGTTTAACGATTGCTTCGGCGTCAGAATCATCTCGGGCCTGTAGAACTTCCGGACTGATTTTAACTTCCGTGAAGTCGTCACTGACATTTAATCCGATTCCTCCGAAACTCATCAACCAACGCCGAACCCTTGCCATATCTGCCAGCTGCATCACCGAGTCGGGCAGAGGGCCAAAGCGATCTGCACATTCCACAGTCAGAGCCTGCAAATTCTCTTCATTTCTGGCTCCAAAAAAGCGTCGATAAAGACGCAGTCGCTCACGCGAATTCTCAACATAGTCTTCGGGAATTTGAGCCTCAATAGGTACTTGTATTTCGGCCTCAGGCAGCGCTCTGACTTTGCGTCCACCAATAGAACGAATGGCATCATCAAGCATGTGCATGTAGGTTTCGAGCCCCACTTCAGTGACTCGACCGCTCTGATCGTCACCCATGATATTTCCCGAGCCCCGCATCTCGAGGTCTTGGCTGGCAATGACAAAACCACTTCCAAGCTCTTGGTGCTCTCTCAGAACCTCAAGCCTTTTGACTCCATCATCTTCTTCTCGTGCACTGGGAGACATCAAAAAATAAGCATAGCCACGTGTTGAGCGACGTCCGACTCGGCCTCTCAACTGATAAAGCTGCGACAGACCAAAATGATCGGCATCTTGGACAATGATTGTATTCACATTGGGCATGTCGATTCCAGATTCGATAATCGTTGTGCAGAGAAGAATATCGAACTTCTGATCCATGAAATCAATCACGGTTTTATCGAGTTCTTTTTGAGCCATCTTACCGTGTCCAACACAAATACGAGCCTCTGGAACAAGCTGGTGCAGGTAATTCTCAACTGAAGGCAGATCCTCAACACGATTGTGTACGAAAAAAATTTGCCCGGCTCGGGCCAGTTCATAGCGAATTGAATCGCGAATCGTCGTTTCATCAAAAGGGCAGACAAACGTTTTTACAGCCAAGCGAGCTTTGGGCGGAGTCGTCAGCAGGCTCAATTCGCGCAAACCCACCATTGCCATCTGCAACGTTCGAGGGATAGGCGTTGCACTCATGGTGAGTACATCAATGCCGTATGAAATCGTTTTGATCTTTTCCTTCTGAAGAACACCAAACCGTTGTTCCTCATCAACTATTAAAAGCCCCAAATCTCTATATTTTACGTCGGGTGACAGGAGCCTATGAGTTCCGACAAGAATATCGATTGAGCCTTCTGTCAGTTTCTTGAGTATTTTTCCTGCACCGCCAGCACCGGATGAACGGTCGAGAATTTCTACCTGGACCCCAAATTGACCAAATCTTTCCTTCAAGCTGCGATGATGCTGATGCGCGAGAACGGTTGTTGGCACCAGCCAGGCCACCTGTTTTCCATCGAGAACCGCACGATATGCCGCTCTCATGGCAACTTCAGTTTTTCCGAACCCAACATCCCCGCAGAGCAGCCTATCCATCGCCTTAGGACGACTCATGTCTGCTTGAATCTCTCGTGTTGCTTTAATTTGATCGGGGGTTTCATCGTAGGGAAACGCAGCTTCAAATAAAAGATAGTTGTCTTCAATGTTAGAATAGGCATGACCAGGAGTTGTTGCTCGCTTTGCCTGGTGCTCCATAAGCTCTTTGGCGAGTTTGTGCGCCTCTTCTTTCGCGCGTGCTTTTCTTTTCTCCCACTGTGTTCCCTTGAGAGAATCGAGCAAGCCATCGTCGGCTTTGCTAGCGCCAATATAGCGTTGCACGAGATTCAGCTTATGGACAGGAACATAAATCTTGTCACTGCCTGCATATTCCAAAACGAGAAAGTCGCCCGAAATATCCATAAGCTTGATTGTCATTAAACCGCGAAAACGAGCAATTCCGTGTTGGACGTGAACAACAAGATCACCTTCTGCGAAATCGCCGAAGTGGCCTGTGAGCAATGTCTCCGTTGCTTCACGAGAGGCATTTCTTGAATCCTCTTCGCTGAAAATTTCGAGCGAATGATCCTTGCTAATCCCTCGCAACCACTCTTCTGGCAGCACAAGTTGATGAGATGCTGGCAAAAGAAAAGGATGTGCAAATTTACCAATACGAGCTTGCCACGAATCATTTTTTTCTGTCGTTGGCTGTGACGCAAACTCATGAAGAGAAAACAAAGGAACTTCTTTTTCTGGGATCTCTATTTTTCCTGCAGCTGAAATCTGGGCTCGTAATAGAGCTGCGAATTCCAGACAAGCATCTCGTGATGCACTCGTGAAAACACATCCTAATGATCTATTTTCTGCTAAAACATCCTTGACCAGTTGAAGTCGCTCAGAGAATTTTCGCTTTCCTGCGGATTGAAATTTAAGCTCAATTCCTTCAGGAAGTGCAAAGATATTTTTATTTTCAGCGGGTTTATTTTCATTCAACCATGCTGAGAATATTTCACTTTCTGGAAAAATCTTCTCGGGCTTGATGGTCATATGAGATTTGCCGAAACCCGATTGCCAAGCACTTTCGTAAACGTCGATTACTTCCTTGAATCCCTGGAAAGTTTGAGCCACGTCGGCAAGAAGATGAACTTTGACCTTCTGGTTTTCGGCCAGATCTCGAGTTTCCAAAAACTTCAACGGCGAAACGAATTCCGTTGATGAAAACAAAATTGTCAAATCATCGATGCCCGGGAAAGGGATCGAATACCGCACATTCTCGAGAAGGTCGTTGCGCACGGCCCCTTGCAGACCTTGAGCTAAAATGGCCTTATTAAACCTATCAATCCAGGGAGTGATTTGACTTTCTCCCGGCCAAACAAACTCTCTTGCAGGCAGTAAACTTACCTTTGACCTTGTTTCAAATGACCGTTGATCAGCAGGGCGAAACAGACGGATTTTTTCAATGCTGTCGGCGAAAAATTCACACCGCACTGGATAACGCTCGCCTGGAGTCCAGAAATCAAGAATTCCCCCGCGGACCGCACACTCTCCCACCTCTTCAACGCGCTGAACAATTTGGTATCCCAGTGCCTGCAATCGCTCCCAGATCAAGTCTTGATCTTGTTCGTCGCCCTGGTTTAGCTGAAGAGTGTTCTCACTCAACCATTCCGCAGATGGAACGACTCTCATGAGCGCTGGAGCTGAAACAACCACACAGCGCATCCGAGTTGTACGGATAAGATGCAAAGCTCCAATCCTGCGGGCAAGTTGTCGCCTGGATGATTCAAAGCGATAAACGCCTGATTGAATAAAATTGGGAATTGAAACAATTTCATCGTGATGCAAGCCGGTTCCAGCCATTTGCCGCACACATTCTTCAACAAGCAGAGCATCATTGTCAGTGGGAACGACGACAAGATGGAGCTCGGAGGATTGACTTAGGGCTTGCTGAACAACACTGGCAACAAGAACTTCTAAACTTTGCTTCATCGGACAATCCAATCAAATTCACCTTTTTGCTCGCGATTGAGCAGATGTTTGACTGCATCTCGAACAGGTCGTCCTTCATAAAGAACTTCATAGGCCATTTTTAAAATCGGGGTATCGAGTTGGAGCTTTTGGCTGAGGAGATATGCGCTTCGCGCAGTCGTGTATCCTTCAACCACCTGACCAATTTCAGCAAGAATTTCGTTCACAGGGCGTTCGTGCTGACGAGCGAGCGTCAACCCAAACCGGCGATTTCGAGACAGATCTCCTGTGCATGTCAAAATCAAATCGCCAAGGCCACTTAATCCGAGAAAAGTCATCGGATTCGCGCCAAGTGCAACGCCCATCTGCGCCATCTCGCCGAGTCCGCGCGTTACGACTGCCGCCCGTGCGTTGTGTCCCAATTCTAGACCATCAACAACTCCAGCGACGGTCGCAATCACATTTTTCAGGGCACCGCCCAATTCCACTCCCACCACATCATCACTGCCGTAACAGCGAAAGTGCGGACGATGGAGAAGCTGCTCGGCAACTCGTTTGACGTGATCATTCTGCGAGGCAACAACAATTGCTGTCGGAAGTCCCGCCTGAAGTTCCATTGCAAAAGTGGGGCCGCTCAGCAATCCAATCCCCACATCTTGCGGCAAAAGTTCCGTCAGAATCTCGTGTGGAAGCTTTAAGGAATCAAGTTCAATGCCCTTTGCTGCGCACAGAACAACAGTTTGTCCTTGACTGTGATCGAGAATTGGCCAGAGTTTTGTGCGCAACCAGTCAGAAACATTTCTTAAGGCCTGACATGGAACCGCCAGAATAATTAAATCAATTCGAGCTGCCTCGAGTTCTCGCAAACCCTGCTCATCCATTGTCCGCAAGCTCATTATTTTCTGAAGCCCGTCAATTTGCCGAGCATCTCGAAGAGCATTTTCATCCAATCCAAGAAGAGTGACCGTAGATCCACCCTCGGCCGCACAACTTGCGAGTGCGCGTCCGAAAACTCCCGGACCAATCACAATGACTTGAGACGAACCGCGTGCGGCTGCTGTTTGGTCGTTGGGTTTGGAGTTCGAATCTTTGGTTTCCAGAGGGTTTGTCATGTCAGCATCTCTCTTTGCGTCCGCTCGGATGGTTTCTCTGCCAGAAAATTCACACTGAGGAAGGTTCTAGGGAACTGTGCAGCCGGGGTCAATCTTGACGGCTTCCCGGTGATCCCGGACACTTCTTGCAAGTCATTCGAGGGATAAACCAATGGATTTGAACCAGCTCCGAGAAAACACGCATGAACTACGGCGCCTGCTTGGCACGAAGGTTCTAGGCCAGCCACAGGTCATTGATTTGGTTGTCATGACAGTTCTTTGCGGTGGGCATGCCCTCTTGACTGGCGCCCCAGGGGTGGCCAAGACCACGCTGGTGAGATCTCTGGCTCAAGCATTGGGCTGCGGCTACAAGCGCATTCAGTTCACGCCAGATCTTACGCCTTATGACATTTTGGGTGGTGACACGATTCAGTTCGATGAGAAAAACCCTGATCTTAAGCGCATCGCTTTCGTTCCTGGCCCAATATTCGCGCCTTTCATTCTCGCGGACGAAATTAACCGTGCGTCACCCCGAACCCAATCAGCTCTCCTTGAGGCTATGCAGGAGCGGCAGGTGAGTTTGAATGGTCAAAGCCGCGCTTTACCTCGTCCTTTTTATGTTTTTGCAACCCAGAACCCCATCGAGAACGAGGGAACATTTCCCCTGCCCGAAGCACAACTCGACCGGTTCCTTGTGAACATAGACGTTGGCTATCCTAACTTCGAAACGGAAGTTCAGGTCGCTACACTCTCGAGCCTTGACAAAGAACTTGCGCCACTTCCCGGCTCAGCATTGGTTGTCAACGCGCGCCAGGCAATTGAACAATTCCCGATGCCTCAGGCACTCATCGAGGCCTGCGTGCGCCTCGTCCGCAACACACGCCCCTCCGAAAGCTCGCTTGGAATTGTGAAAAACTTTGTCGATTACGGAGCGAGCCCGCGCGCGTCTCAATCACTGGTGTTATCTGCAAAAGCAATAGCCTTCATGTGCAATGCAAACCAGGTGGGATGGGAACATGTACAAATGGTCGCAGCAGCAGTTTTGCAGCATCGACTTGTCTTAAATTTCCGGGCAGCGACCGAGCGGGTCAGCAGCTTAGAGGTCTGCAAAATGCTTGTGGCTGAAAGCATTCTCTAATCTCTTTTTCACCTTGACAGACTTGAGTGATTGTGATGACTTGCGCCTTCCGGCAAGAAAGCGTTTGCAGTTTCCAAGCAGCGCCCCTTCTCGCTGAAGTGAGGCCTGTTCATGAGCAAGTCGGTGATCGATACCATCCAACCTGGAGCCCTCAGAGCAA
>CAIZJW010000013.1 GCA_903933385.1 uncultured Silvanigrella sp.
GCGACGGTCGCTACGTTCTCCCCGTTCGAGTCGATCGCAAATCTGATGTTCCGGGAATTCCGCGCGGAGTGAGTTCAACCGGTAACACTCTCTTTGTCGAGCCCTCCGGACTCAGTGAGCTCCAATCTCAACTCACTGCGGCTGAAGCAGACGTGATGGTTGCTGAAAACAGAGTTCTGCGCTTATTTTCCGACGAAGCTTATGGTTTGCGCAGCGAGCTCACCTCTGCACTCGAAATTCTTGAGACCTTCGACGACATTTCAGCACGCGCTCGTCTTGCGGCCCGATTGCAGGGAGTCGCTCCCAATTTTCATAACAGTCCGCAAGGGGCTCGATTCGAACTCTTCGATGCACGCCATCCACTCTTCGTTCTCGAAGATAAAGATTGTGTTGCAAATCATTTGCTACTTGCACCAAATCCAGTGGGCAACAAATGTCCACGCGTGTGGGTGCTATCCGGGCCAAATGCGGGCGGGAAAACGGTCGCAATGAAAACAGTTGGAATGCTCTGCGCCATGGCCCTGGCAGGCTTGTTCGTTCCAGCACGGAGCGCAAATTTTTTCGACTTTGACTCAATTTATGTTGAAATGGGCGATCGCCAAGACCGCAGGGAAGACCTCTCTACATTCTCGGGCCACTTGCTGCACGTTAAGCGAATCTGTGAATTAGCTGGGGCGCGCGTTCTAGTTCTCCTCGATGAGGGTTTTGTTGGTACCGATCCAACTATTGGCTCTGCGATGGCACAAGCCACTCTTGAAACACTTGCTGAACGCGGCACAACCACAGTTATCACAACACACTTTTCTTCGCTCAAAACCCTAGCAGACAAACAACCACTCACATTTGCCAACGCAAGTATGGAGTTTGAGCCTGAACGCCTCAAACCAACATTCCATCTTCTCAACGGCGTCCCGGGACAAAGCTTTGCAGTGGAACTTGCACGACGACTCAACTATCCCGAAGAACTCCTGCAGCGGGCGGTTAGGTACCGGGGTGAACGCGAGATAGAACTCGAAAACATGCTTGCCGAACTTCAAAAAGCACGCCATGAATTGCGAGCCTCGGTTGAAAAGAACCTAAAACTAAATGCTGAACTCGAAAATGAAGTGAATGCACTGAGTAGCCAGCGCAAAGCCCTCACGGGCGCGCAAGAAGCACTGATGTTAGACTTCACAACACGAGTGCAAAAGCGTTTCAACGCCTTTGAAAACCGTCTCGAAACACGTGCTCGTCAATTTGAACGCGCACAGCAACAACTTATTCAAGAACAAAGAGACCGCAATTCCGCCTCAGAGCTCGACACCGCAGACTCATCATCACTCACCTCGGAAACTTCTCAACCGGCTGCGAAATCTCAACGCGGCGGAATTCAATCGCAAGAGAACAAGCCTCTTTCAAAAGATGAAGTTCGAGCCATAGCAGAAGCGGAGAAAAGAAAATCGCGCAGCCTGAGCGATTTCTCGCAGTTGGCGAACATCAAAATGGGTCTTCCCGCCAAGAAATCGGAATGGGAAGAATCAGAGGATGAAATAGAATTTCACAAAGCACGTCGTCCGGCACGCTTGTCACAGCGCGATCTCATCGACGAGGCGCGCGGTAGCCTTGAAGTGATGCGGAAAGTTTTTGAGCGCACAGGCGATGATTTCGCGGCGCGACGCACAGAGATCAGCGGCGATCTGAAGCAAACAACTCAAAAAGCGGAAGAGTTACTTTCGGAAACACGAGAACGAAAAGCGGCCGATGCACAACGGCCAGCCGATTTTTGGAGCGTCGGAAAACGTTGTAAAACCACTCAATTCGATCAGGTGGGGGAAATTCTTCGTGTGGCCGACAGCAAAGGAATGGTTGAATGTCGGTTCGGCGCCCTCAAAACAAAAATTCACCACTCTGCCCTGATGACAATCGACCAAGCAGCACAAACTCCAAAGCAACATCATAAAAAGCTCACCATTCAGTTGCCCACCGCAGAAAAACGCAACCGAAATGTTCTCGACATGAGCATTGAGCCAGTGCTACCCACTCGCGACAACACCATCGATGTGCGTGGTCATCTTGTGGACACCGCGCTTGAACATGTCGAGCGATTTCTCGATAAATCATGGCGCAACGATCAACACACTGTCGTCATTGTCCATGGGCATGGCACTGGTCGCATTAAGGCAGCCTTGAGAGAATTTCTGCAGAACTGTGGCTACTCGCTTCGTTTTCGTCCGGGAACATCGGGCGAAGGTGGCGACGGAGCAACAATTGTCATTTTCAACTGAGTTTTCTTACTCGAATTAAAGAATCTCTTCTCCACCAAATCCAGAGAACAGTTACAATTAAGTATCACCTCGATGCCAAAAAGCATCGCGTGCTGTTTTTATACGGGGGTCAGAATGATCACTCCAGAAATTGAAAAGGATCCGCCAGAAAAAAAGAAAAAGAGGAAGGTCCAAAAGACTGTGAATCCTCATCAACACCTGCAGCCAATGGACGAGGCACCTATTGATTTAGGCATAGAACTTGAGCGCAGAATGGACACCCGCACAAACGCCTTGCTGCTTGGCTTAGATGGCGGAGTGGGTGCTGGCGTTGATTCGGGGAGCGATCTCAATAGCCTGAATCCGGGTGAAACCGATGAAAACGAATATGAATCAATCACGGATGATAATCTCCTGACTGAAAACGCCTACATTCACGGAGTCTTTCAAGAAAAATCAATATTCTCAGAAGATGAAGCCACCAGCCGCCAACATCAGCACAAGAAAAGATCAATTTCGAACAAGCTTGAAACAGACAGAATAGATGAACTTCCTGCGCGACCTAAAGAGGAAGTGACCTTCACACCGCTTTCCCGGAAGAAGGAACAACAGCAGGAGAATCTGAAGAAGGATGACTGAGGGATGGAGCGAGAACCATTTTCCCTTGATCGTCGGCCTCAAGTGTATAAACTTTTTCGGGCCCAATATGGCGATAGCGGTAGCTCTTCATTTCGCAATACGCGAGTTTGTGAATGAGCGGCACAGCATCGTAGAAAGGTGTTTCCGGAACAAACGGAGACACTTGCTCGTGCCTCCCAATGGCCATGACAAGATGAGGCGAACTCACGATACGTGACACACTCACAAGCTGCTTGCTTGCCTTGAGCATATCGACAGCGCGCTTTTTATCAGCGCTCTCGGCAATACGCTTTTGCTCACTGACCGAAGAGAGAAGCGCGTGACGGCGGGTCAATTCTGCGCGCCAATCGGCTGTGTGCTGCGCGTTGCAGTGCATTCCACTATTTAGAAACTGTTTCACGTATTTTTCTATTCGCCCGCGAACATCTTCTGGATGGATGATGAAGGCACCGGTGAAGTAATCAAGACCACCAAAGGTGACAGCACGACCTTCAAAAACAAGCCCCGGCTCGAAGCCTGCGAACATGAATTGCGGAAGAGAAAACACTTCAAAGCGTTGATGGGCAATGAGATCTGTGACGGTCAAACTACTTGCGTTCAGACGCTCAACCAGAAAGAGTGAATGCCTGAAACTGCGAAATTGCTCGTACTCATTAAGTTCTTCGGGGTTCATCTTGGTTTGAGCTTGGAGCAACCAGGTTTCATAAACGGTCGAGCCCGAGAACACATCTGACAAACGATAATCGAATAGGAAATATTCTTGGAACGAACACATTCGGCTGTCGTAGAAGGGGTCGTCGTCGTTGACTTTTCCAGTAGCAATTGCAAAAAGCTCACGCGCGATGCGCATTTGATCCGCAAACTCAGGTGCGCAGGAGTAGTCAAGAAGCGTATTGAGCAAATCTTGGCAACGTTCCGCGTTCATGTGGACTCCCGCTAGATTCAACCAGAACCAACCAAGATTTATTTTACTTGTGGCTGACCTTGTTTCGCAACTGAGAAACTTCGCTGCGCGACAAAAGGAACAACCCGCAAACCATGAAAATCTACCTTAGCAGGAAGAGTGTATCCGATGCGGGTGGGAACACCAAAGGCCTCAGGGGTGGACTGATAGTCAATCTCCACATCACCCTCTGACATTTCCATACGGTGATGCTTGGCAAGCTTCACTAAATACTGTCTCACATCATCGTCGGGAGTCATGAGAACGCCCGGAGTTTCGGCGTATCTGCGAACAGCTTCAGCCAGGGTCCGTTCTCGGTACAAGAACCTGACAACAGGCCAGGCCATGACTGCCACGAGCAAAACCAACAGCATCAATACGACGGCGATCATTCGAATTGCTAAACTTCGATTCAAAGCGACCATGACAAAAAATCTCCGCACCAACGATTGCCTCTTTCCCGAAGGAAAGGTGTCACTCGACGTCCGAAAGGTCGAGGATCGCCATGAATGCTTCCTGAGGAATTTCCACTGACCCAACCTGTTTCATTCGTTTTTTGCCTTCTTTTTGCTTCTCAAGAAGTTTGCGCTTACGCGAAATATCGCCACCATAGCACTTTGCGGTTACGTCTTTACGCAGCGCACTCAGCGTTTCACGCGCAATGACTTTTGAACCTACGGCCGCTTGGAGGGGAACCTCGAATTGCTGGCGAGGAATAATCTTGCGCAATTTCTTCACAAGCAATTTACCGCGTTCAAAAGAACTGGAACGGTGAACAATACAAGACAACGCATCTACTGGCTCAGCATTCACAAGGACATCGAGTTTCACGAGATCGGATTCTCGATAATCGAGAAACTCATAGTCCATGCTGGCATAGCCCCTGGAAACGCTTTTAAGCCTGTCGAAAAAGTCGAACACCATCTCATTCAATGGAAGTTCGTACTGCAACATGACTCGGCTTTGAGAGAGGTAGTCCATTTTTACTTGAACACCACGACGCTCGGAAAGAAGACCCATGACAGAGCCCAAATATTCCTGCGGTAAGTGAAAAGTTGCCACCACCATTGGCTCAAAAAATTTTTCGATGTTGGCGGCGGCTGGCAGCTTGGATGGGTTGTCGACCTTCAGATGCTCACCCTTTGTGGTGGTGATTTCATAAACACACGTTGGTGCCGTGAAAATAAGGTTCATACCATATTCGCGCTCAAGTCGTTCCTGAACGATTTCCATGTGCAGGAGTCCAAGAAATCCACACCGAAATCCGAAGCCCAAGGCGACCGAAGTTTCAGGCTCATAGCTCAAAGAACTGTCGTTCAAGGTGAGTTTCGCAAGTGCATCTTTGAGAGCTTCATATTGATTCGATTCAACGGGAAACACTCCAGCAAATACCATCTGTTTTGCTTTTTTGAATCCGGGCAGAGGCTCAACCACGGAGCCTTCCGCGCAAATTGTGTCGCCAACCCGCGTATCGCGAACATCTTTGACGTTGGCAATAACGTAACCTACTTCACCTGCACTCAGCACTTCACGCGGGAATGCACGCACACACATCACACCCACTTTTTGTACTTCGAAACTCTTGCCGCAGCTCATCATCGTGATTCTGTCGCCAATCCGAACGACTCCATCAACAACGCGAACCAATACAATCACACCTTGGTAACTGTCGAACCAACTGTCGAAAATTAAAGCGCGCAAAGGCTGAGTACGATTGTCAGGAGGCGCTGGCACGCTGTGAATAATGCTCTCCAATATATTATCAACACCCATGCCCGTTTTGGCGCTGCATGGTACTGCAGCAGAGGTATCGATGGAAAGCTCTTCTTCAATTTGAGCACACACTTTTTCGTAATCGGCGCTTGGCAAATCGACTTTGTTTATGACAGGAAAAATTTCGACGTTGTTGTCCATTGCCAAATAGACATTGGCCACCGTTTGCGCCT
This sequence comes from uncultured Silvanigrella sp., assembly GCA_903933385.1. Classification (GTDB taxonomy): domain Bacteria; phylum Bdellovibrionota_B; class Oligoflexia; order Silvanigrellales; family Silvanigrellaceae; genus RFOM01. Next base: position 5,772 of record CAIZJW010000013.1, read on the forward strand.
CAACACCTTGGGTTGCATCAACAACCAAAATAGCCCCTTCACAGGCGCTTAGGCTTCGGCTCACTTCATAGGTGAAGTCAACGTGCCCGGGGGTATCGATAAGATTGAGCGTATACGTTTTGCCGTCGTTGGCTTTATAACTCAGC
>CAIZJW010000014.1 GCA_903933385.1 uncultured Silvanigrella sp.
TCTTGAGCCCATTTCGGGCTTTTTGGGGTGCCAAGAGCAATCAATCCACTCTTCATGGCCTTCGGAAACATTCGTCAAAACGAGCTTTAGAGGTTGAATCACCGCCATTGCTCGTGCGCAATTCACATCGAGATCTTCGCGCACAGTGCTTTCAAAAAGCTCAATTTCTATTGTGGTATTTTTCTTCGTGACGCCAACACGTTCCGCAAAATTACGGATCGCCTCAGAAGTAATTCCCCGTCTACGTATACCTGAAATAGTGGGCATACGTGGATCATCCCAGCTCTCGACATGCTTGCCTTCTACAAGTTCAAGAAGTCGACGTTTACTCATCATCGTAAATTCTAGATTGAGACGTGCAAATTCAATTTGCTGCGGGTGGCAGGGAGTTTTAAGAGTTTCGAGAATCCAATCGTACAGCGGACGGTGATCTTCAAATTCCAAAGTACAAATCGAATGGGTGATTCCCTCGAGCATGTCAGAAAGGCAGTGCGCATAGTCGTACATTGGATATATGCACCAGGTATCGCCCGTGCGCTGATGATGCGCACGGCGAATTCGATAGATGACAGGATCGCGTAAATTGATATTGGATGAATTCATGTCGATTTTGAGGCGCAGTGTTCTGCTATTATCTGGAAAATCACCATTCTTCATGCCTGCGAAGAGTGAAATATTCTCATCAACACTGCGGTTTCTAAAAGGACTTTCTTTGCCTGGCTGAGTGAGTGTGCCGCGGTACTCACGCATTTGCTCGGCAGTGAGCTCGCACACATAGGCCTTGCCTAACTTTATTAACTCAACAGCAAAGTCGTGGAGCTGCCCGAAATAATCGGAGGCATGAAAAAACTTGTCCCGCCAATCAAATCCAAGCCAGCGCACATCCTCCATAATGGCGTCTACGTATTCTTGTTCTTCCTTGGTGGGATTCGTATCATCCATGCGAAGGTGACATGCGCCTGAGTAGTCGCGCGCTAATCCAAAATTTAAGCAGATAGATTTTGCATGTCCAAGATGAAGATAACCATTGGGCTCTGGGGGGAATCGCGTCACTACCTTCCCTTGGTTTTTGCCATGAGCGCGATCGTCTTCGATGATCTGACGAATAAAATGACTAGGCTTGGTTGTTTCTGGTGCTTGAGTGTTCATTTTTTGCTCTTCAGTAATGCAAAACATTCTTTTAACCCGTAAACGGGCCTTTACCTTTAATGTCTGGTAGGTTTTTGGAATGATCAAGTCAAAGGCGTCTATTTTTCGTTCTCAGATGAAGCTTTCGAACATAGGATGATTGACTGGGATGACCCTCACTTTTCTTCTCATGACCTTGCTTCCCATTATTGCCTTTGCCATTGCTGATGCCACGGCAGGACTGAAAACTGGGGTCGTGCTTGCAATCGTTTTATCGATCGCCCTGTGCGTGGCCAACTGGTTGATTTTGGGAGCCTTTGAACCCATCAGCCTCATTGAGCCCGTTTTTTTTATTGTGCTCGGACTCATTTCGTTGCGAGTCAAAAACAGCATTTACTTTAAGTTTCAGCCTGTGGTGGTCAATGTCCTCAGCGCCTTACTCCTGGCGGGATTCCAGATCGCAGGCCAACCTTTTTTGGTGCGTTGGGCACCCGCAATGGACAAGCTCATGCCACCTGAAAAACAGGGCATACTCACCAGCCCGGCCATTCTTGAAAAGCTGTCGCTCATTTCGCATGCACTCATCTACGTCTTTTTGATTCACGGAGCATGGGTTGCCTGGGTTGCTCTCAAAAAAAGCAATTGGGCTTGGGTCGCTGTCCGACTCGCAGGATACCCGCTGCTTCTCGGAACTGTCGTGCTTGTCATGCTGCTTTAGTGAGTCAAATCAAACGAACTGAATCAAAACGGAGCTAAGTATGAAAATCCGCACAACACCTATTGAAGGGCTACTTATCCTTGAGCCTAAGATCTTTGGAGATCACCGCGGTTTCTTTCTCGAGACATACAATCAACAGCGCTACCAAGAAGCCGGAATCAAAGAACACTTTGTCCAGGACAATCTCTCCTATTCACAGAAGGGGGTGCTGCGCGGGTTGCACTTTCAAAAACCTCACACGCAAGGAAAACTTGTGAGTGTTGTTTCCGGGCAGGTTTGGGATGTAGCAGTCGACCTGCGCACCAAATCTCCGACATTCGGAAGATGGTTTGGCTTGTTTCTCGACTCGGAGAGCAAAACTCAGTTTTATGTTCCGCCAGGGTTTGCGCACGGATTTGTTGTCACCAGTGATACCGCACTCTTTTCATACAAATGCACCGATGTTTATCATCCTGAGTGCGAAGGAAGTTTGCGTTGGAATGACCCAGAAGTCGGCATCCTCTGGCCCTCTGACACAGAGCCACAACTCTCTGCAAAAGATGCCGCAGCGCCCCTTTTGAAGGAAATTCCTCGCGCAAATTTATTTTAAGTCGGATTCAAAATTGAGGTTGAAGTCATGGGGTTTCTGCGCAAAAATGCCACTCAAAGACTCGCTCTTTTTCTTATGAGCGTATGTTGTGGCAGCGCTGCCACTGCTCAACAAAAAACTGAGCCACCCACTCTCACACTCCAAAAGGCAATGCGCCAAGCTCAAGAACGAGCATTCGTTGTTCAAATGGCACAAGCACAACTAGATGAAGCACAGGCCCGAGCTGCGCAAGCTCTGGGAGCACTGTTTCCGCGCATTGATGCAGATGCCCAACAACTCATTTGGGATTCCAAAGTGAATAAAGCAACCGGACAAAGTTGGGCACCACAGTTTCCCAAGCGAGTCACAACGGCTGCACTTCAGGTCTCACAACCCATTGTTGGATTTTTCCCACTCAGTTTAATGGCAAGAGCAAGTTCAATGATGGCCGATGTGGCTGCTTTGAATTCTGAGCAGGCCAAACGCGACGCTGCTCTTTTGGGAGCTCAGGCATTTCTCACTGCCGTTCGAACCCAGCAATTCTTAAAAATTGCAGAATCGAGTTTGGCACTTGTAGAGAAACAAAAAAATGATTCAGAGGCTCTGTACAGAGCAGGAAAGTTGAGCCAAGCCGATGTCATGCGGTTTGAGCTCAGTGTTGCAGATTCAAGAGCACAACTCACACAGGCAGGAGTCGCCAATGAACTTGCCCTGCTCTCACTTTCAGAAACTCTCCAAGATTCAAATGCTGGCCAGCAGCTTGAATCACCTGGCGAGTCTTTCTTTGAAATTCGTAAGCTCACCCCCCCTCCACTTGCTGAGGTTCTCAAATCTGCATTTGCGAAACGTCCAGAACTCAAAGCTGCACAAAATCAACTGAGCATCGCAAACCTGACCACATGGGCTGCCAGGCTCGACTACGCACCATCTCTCAATGGCTTTGCTCGATACGAGCGCGATTTTGAAATCGCTGATCTTAAAAGTCGCGCGACTGACACTCCCGCAAACTTTGTTTTGGCTAAGAAAAATGATGTGCAGAACAAATTCTCTTTTGGCCTACAACTTAAATGGAACATCTGGGACTGGGGAACGCGCTGGAACAAAATATCAGAGGTAGTTGCACAACGCACTAAAGCTGAAATCAATGCACAGCAAGCAGAATCCTTGCTCAAAACAGAAGTCATTAAGAGCTATCTCGATTTGAGATCAACTGCAGACCTTCTGCAGTCGTCAATTTCAAGCGTCCGCCTTGCGGAAGAAGTGTATAGGCTCACTCAAGCCCGATTCACTAATGCACAAGCATCGCCCACTGATCTCATTTCAGCTGAACGCGACCAGGCGCGCGCCCGTGGCGGACTTGTAAACGCCCGTGCCGAAGTTGACCTTGCCTGGTTCCGACTCCAGCGCAACATGGGACTCGAGCCCACACCATGAAAAAAGATGAAAACTCTGCTGCTTTAAATTTTCTTCTGAAGGGAGAATCAATGCAATTTAAGATGAAGAAAAAAACACTGCAATTGAGCCTTTTCGCCGCGCTTTCAGCTTTTACAGCATGCACCGGAAAGGAAAAGATCGATCTCCCAAAAGACACACCTCTTGTCTCCTCCGACACTTCCATATCCTCTTCGGCCGTTGCTTCGGTTTCTCCCAACCAACAAAACACATTGTCGCCCTCTGCTCCCACAGCGCCTGTCAAGCCAGCTGCCGCGGCTCCACAAGCACCAGCGGCTGAGTCGATAACGCGTGTTTCGGGTCAAGTGAATTCTGGCAAACAGGGTCAGGCAAGCTTCAAAATTTCGGGACACATCAACAAAACTGTTGTTCAAGTGGGAGAAAAGGTTCGCCGTGGTCAAACCCTTGCAATTCTCGACGATACCGATGCTCAACTGCGACTAAGGTTGGCTGAGAATCAAAAGGAACAAGCCCGAATTGCTCTTGAGCAGGCGCGCAAAGACATGCAGCGTGAAGAGCAGCTGAAGAAAGAAGGGGCTACCACTCAAGCAAATCTAGAGCGCATAACCAATACTCTATCCACCGCTCAAATCGGTTTTGCGCAAGCACAAATCAATTTGCAGCAGGCAGAAAAAACCTTTTCTGACACCAAGCTCACAGCCTCCTTCGACGGCGTCATTTCGCGACGCCTCAAAGTTGAAGGGGAATATGTGGGAATCGGCGCTGCTGTTTTTGAAGTTGCTTCAATGAATGAATTAGAAGTTTCGCTGCGTGTTCCTGAAAACCTCATCAAGCGAGTCAAGCCAGGACATGTAGTAAATCTCTCGATCCCCTCTCTTAGCAAAGAAACTCAAGCCAAAATATTAAGAATTGTCCCCGTCATTCAAGAAAACTCGCGTACCTTTGAAGTGATTGGACGAGTTCAAGGAGCATTGCCCGGAGAAATCATTCCCGGTCAATTTGTCGAAGCTCAACTGTAAGGAGTCGGAGCCATGTTGCTCTCTGATGTGTCCATCAAAAGGCCTGTCTTTGCCACGATGCTCAACGTGATACTGATTGTTTTCGGTTTCTTTTCTTATAAAAAACTGGGAATCGATCAGTTCCCCAACATCGACTTTCCGGTTGTGACTGTGCAAGTTGCCTATCCGGGAGCCGACCCAAAAACTGTTGAACAGAAAATCCTTGAGCCATTGGAAAAGAGTTTGAACGGACTTGAGGGCTTAGAAGCACTCAACGCAACCGCATTCCCAAATTTTGGACAGGTTGTTTTGCGCTTCAAGCTTGAACGCAATGGCGACAAGGCAGCCCAGGACGTCCGCGACAAAATTTCAACTCTCACATCACAACTTCCTACTGAAGCTCTTGCCCCAGTGGTTGCAAAATTCGATGTGGGTGGCGCGCCTATTATCACCATGACACTCTCGTCGGAAGAGTTACCGTACACTCAACTCTCAAAACTCGCCAAAGACAAAGTTAAGCCTGCCCTCGAAACAGTGCCTGGTGTTGGACGAGTTGATTTGGCTGGCCAACGAGAACGTGAGATTCATATCCTGATGTCGCGCTCACGTTTGCAGGCATTCGGCTTGTCGCCATCGCAACTGGTTCAGGCTGTGCAGTCACAGAATCTCGATGTTCCGAGCGGAAAAATAGAAAACCGCGAAAGTCTTTTGCGCATCCGAACCGAGGGCACATTAAGCTCTGCGACAGAAGTCGGAGAAATACCAATTGCATTGCGTACCGGACAAAAAATTCGCGTCAAAGATGTCGCCGAAGTGCAAGATACGCTCGCCGACGAAACAGGTTATGCAACAGCCAATGGACAAACTGCGATTGTGATGGTCCTTTACAAGCAATCCGGCGGCAACACAGTGGCCATTGCCGAAACTGCGAAGGAAAAGATATCTCAACTACAAAAATCACTCCCAAGTGGAGTTAAATTTCAGGTTTTTCAAGACAATTCGAAATACATCAAAGGCTCAATCGATTCGGTAAAGTTCGATCTCATTCTTGGAGCACTTCTTGCAGTCGTCATCGTTCTTCTCTTTCTCTACGATTGGCGAGCAACAATCATCAGTGCATGCGCGATTCCAACGTCAGTGATTGCGACCTTCTGGTTCGTGCAAACAATGGGCTTTACCCTGAATCTAATGACCACTCTTGGCCTCACACTCTCCATTGGAATTCTTGTAGATGATGCAATTGTTGTCATAGAAAATATTTATCGACGATTGGAATTGGGCGAATCTCCCTTAGACGCTGCAAAGAACGGAACTGCTGAAATTGGCTTGGCTGCTATTGCAATCACTCTTTCAATCGTAGCTGTCTTTATCCCTGTGGCATTCATGGAAGGAATCCTCGGGAGATTTTTCTACCAATTTGGTATGACTGTTGCATTTTCAGTCTTGGTGTCTCTGTTTGTGGCATTCACACTCACGCCCATGATGAGTTCTCGTCTTCTCAAAGCACACCACGGTAGCATTCCATCTTTCTTTGTCCCCGTTGAAAAAGCATTTAAACGCGTTGAAGACAGCTATCGCAGCATTCTGCGTGCTTCCTTGGGGCGCCCTTGGCAAACCGTACTTCTCGGAGTTGGCGTACTCATCGTGAGTGTCGTACTTTTGCGTTTTGTACCTGTGGCATTTTTTCCGAAGGAAGACAGAAGTCAGTTCGCAGTCAACTATGAATTGCCTGAAGGTTCTCCAATTGTTCTCATGAAAGAACGTGCTGCCATTGTCGACTCCTTTCTGCGCGCCTACCCAGGCGTAGAGAGCGTAGTTATGGCAATTGGAGCCAATGCTGAAAGAAAACCAAACCTCGCTCGCTTTGATGTGAATCTCATCTCGAAAAGCGCGCGCTCGTTTTCACAGGAAGAGATGGTCAAACGCCTGCGCACTGACCTCCTCAAACGATTTCCTGACCCCACCGAAAAACTGGAGGTCACAGAACAATCAGGCAGTGGTGGTGGCCGGCAACAACCCATTCAATTGATTCTCCAAGGAAACGACTTTGAGCAGCTAAGTAAGTATGCAAACGGTATGCGTGAGTGGGTTAAGGCAAATATTCCTGGCGCAGTTGATGTCCAGACTTCAGAACCACCTCTTGTCAAAGAAGTGCGTGTGGTCACCGACCCTGTGCGAGCCGCTGACGTCAGTATGACCACGCAACAGGTGGGTTTTGCATTGCGCACGTTGTTTGAAGGAATCAAAGTAGGAGAGATTGAAGACAAGGGCGAACGATTTGATGTTCGCGCGCGAGTTGCGGAAATTGATTCGCAGCAAGTCACCGATCTCGCCGGCATCACTTTGCCGAATCCGCAGGGAATTCCAATTGCACTCACAAGCGTTGCCCGGATTGAACAAAAAGATTCGCTTTCAAAGGTTGAACGCTTGGGCGGACAACGACAAATTGTCGTATTAGCGAATTTTCAAGGTAAAGATTTGGGGGGTGCAATTCGGCTTTTGGAAAATGAAGTTCGCAAAACAATTCCACCTGAATTGAGTTTCAGCTTTGAAGGTCAGGCTAAACTTTTAAAAGATGCCGTCAGCGCAATGCTCAGCGCGCTTGGCTTAGCTATTGTTCTTGTTTTCATTGTTCTATGTGCACAATTCGAGAGTTACGTCACACCATTCGTTATTATGATGTCAGTGCCACTGGCGTTTTCCGGGGCGTTTGCCGGATTACTACTCACCCAAAAGTCAATGAGCATTTACGCGATGATTGGGCTCATTATGCTTATGGGTCTTGTGACAAAGAATGCAATTCTTCTTATCGACTTTACCTTAATGCGCATCCGCGATGGAAAAACTGTATTTGACGCTCTGATTGAAGCGGGCCCAGTGCGATTGCGGCCCATTTTAATGACAACGGCAGCGATGATTTTTGGGATGTTGCCTATTGCAATTGGCCATGGTGATGGCGGTGAAGCAAGAGCACCAATGGCAGTTTGCGTGATCGGAGGACTTGTATCTTCCACCGTGCTGACTCTCATCGTTGTGCCAAGTGTATTTCTGCTTGTTCAGCGTTTGCAAATTCAGCAAAAGTTTGCTCATCTGAAATTAAAGCTCACGACAAGCAGTTAAACAATAGAATCAGAGCGACAGGTCATCTTCCAAGGCGACAGCTCGCATTGGCTTGAATCTTTCAAGAAGGCGAGTTGCTACGATGGCAAAATTCTGGTGCCCCTGTTTGAGGGATGCCACCTGAACCTTGATGCGGTTTCTATTTTTCAGAAGTGCCTGCTCCATGTTCCTTGGCAACTGCGGGCGAAGATCTTGCCACAGTCCCTGACAAGCCTCAGAGCGCTTGATTTGCAGAACAGCTTTTGCAAATGGGACGAAATTGGTCACTGCTTTTTCGGAACGATTCACAATCGAATTTGTCTGGTTATCCAAACGCCGTTGCACCAAAGAATATTCACGCATGCGTTGCTCAAATGCCTGGAGATGGCGCTGGTGGGTCGCATCATCCTTTTTGTTTTGCGATTGCTGGACAAGTTTACCAAGATGCAGAAGATCGCTTTGAATTTTTTGAAGCTGCTGCGCTTGGCTGTTCATTTTTCCTTCGTCATGGGCTGACCTTGCTGGCCCCGCCAACCCCGCCACTCCCAGCTCATCCATCAGAGCCAATTGTGGATTGACAACCAGCTCGATATCCTTGCGACACTGTTTGCGTTCGAGATCGAGACGCTCCATTTTTTCAAGGTACTTTACGTGAAGCTGGGCGCCCTCAGATGCAGCACCCATCACCCGGTCACCGCGCGCAAAGGCACCTTGCGGGGAGAGTGTTATCAAAAAAGTTACAACTCCAAAGCACAAGCGTAGGGCTCTCGATTTGGCGTGCATGAATCTCTCCTTCTCGGGGCGAAAACATTCGACGCCCTTCCAAAGCAAGTTGAAGGCCAACAGGTAAACGACCAAAATTCGTGTTTATTTTAGCCAGTCGTTGTCATTCGTCTAAATAAAAATCAAACAAACAGTAAAAACGTCTAAAAAGTAGACACCTTCTCGGAGGAGTCAAAATAATAACTCGGTGAGGTTTACCTCCCCGTGTTGGCGGAGCATCTTGATTGACGAGCCAATCGAAACGTAACAACCATGTCCGGAGGATTCTACATGTCACGCTCCACTCGTATGGTTTCAGCAGCACTTCTCGCTGGACTCTCCTCCTGGGCGCAGGCATCAATTTTACCTCCGAACGATCTTTACCTGGAAGACAACCAGGAAATGATCGCAAACATGACCGAAGCTGAGTTCAAAGAAATTATCGAGGGCGTTGTAAAGCAATACAACGAGCCCGCTGCAAAGTATAAAGCAACCATTCGAGTGAACGCCCTTTGGACTAATTCCACTGTGAACGCATCGGCTCAACAGATGGGCAACTCGTGGATCATCAACATGTACGGTGGACTTGCACGTCGTCCTGAGGTCACTCCCGACGGCTTCGCTCTTGTGGTTTGTCATGAACTTGGCCACCACTTTGCAGGCTTCCCCTTCAAAGGAACTAGCTGGGCTGCAAATGAAGGACAATCCGATTATTTCGCAACTCATACCTGCGCGCGCCGTATTTGGGGTGAGCAAAAAGATGTGAATGCACAATTCCGCGCTCAGATCGGCGAGTTCGAGAAATCAAAATGCGACGACGCTTACACAGTTCAAACCGACCGAGACCTTTGCTATCGCACCGCAGCGGCGGGATTCTCGCTTGCAAACCTGCTTTCAAAACTCGGCAACGCTGCAGAGCCTCGCTTTGACACGCCTGATGCTAAGAAAGTCACAAAAATCAGCGACAGCCATCCTGCTGCACAATGTCGACTCGATACCTATTTCCAAGGCGCGCTTTGCGGCAAGCCCTACGACTCCATGCTTATTCCTGGCAAGAAACATGCGCGCGGACAAGGAAGCTTGCAGGCTGAACAAGAGTCGGCAAAGTATACCTGCACTGAACTTGACGCAAAAGAGTTCGGATTACGACCAACCTGCTGGTTCCGCTCACGCTTGACGTTGAAAAACTAAAAAACCTCTGTGACAATTCAAGTATGAGACACGCCGCCTGTGGCTTTCCGAGGCGGCGTCTTGTTTATGAGGAAATCCCAGATGCGCGCTCTTCTTTTCCTTCCAGATTTTTCTAAATCCAACATCAATGATTTGAGCGTAATTATTCGCTCAGCTGGGATAGCGCTCGAAGAATGCCCAACGGCTGACGACATCTTTAAAATGATGAGTGAATCGAGATCATCACATCGCAGAAGCCTTCTTATTACCGATGAAGGCCATCATGATGTTGTCGAAAAATTCAGCCAACTTTATCCGAATTGTCTCATCATCTTAACCATACGCTCTCCTATTGGCGAATTGCCAACCAACATCCGCGATTGCTTACCGGTGCAATGTTTTGTGGCTTCAAATAACAACGAATTTGAACCTCGCGACATGCAAACAATCATTCGTAAGTTTCAAACCTCCGACATCTTTGGAGTCGAAAAATACATCAAAGGTTCATGTGAAATCTTTCGTCATGACATTCTGAGCCATGCCGATAAAGATGCCGCTATCCAGAGAGTTGGTGATTTTGTTCGATACTTGGGCGGCAATATTGAAAACAATCGGTTCCAAGAATACGGACGACGCATTTCAGAGATGCTCGACGAGCTCATATTAAATGCTGTCTTTGATGCGAACTTCCGCTACAAAGGCCAACCCCATCGCACGGAATTTCATCTCGACCACACCGATCTTGTCACAGTAAAATGGGCATTCGACGGAGAGCAATTCGGACTCTCGGTCAGCGATCGTTTTGGCCGATTACAGAAAGACACCATCTTGCGATATCTCGACAGGACACTTGATTTAGGTGACGTCGATGGCCGCAAAAGTGGTGGGCTTGGAATAAAGTTTGTCTTTGACCGATTGCATCAATTCGTGGTGAACGTGCACACTGATCTCATGACAGAAGTCGTGTGTTTGCTCCGTTTTGAACGGCGCCTCAAAGATTTCGACTCTCGTCCGCGCTCATTTCACTATTTCTCAATTTAAGGTGTGGGCTCAATCACGGGCTTGAGTTTGTCGTCTGAAAAGCGCCGTGGCTTTGTGACGTCTGTGCATCTGCAATTTTCGTTGCATTCCATCTTGTAAAAGACAACTGAATCAGGCTCGCGGAAAAACGCTGGTGCACGGTCATTTTCTCGCGGAACAACATCAGGACCTCTGCCCATTGTTTCAGGGGCAGGACTTTGGACGAACTCCTGCCTGTCACCAACTTTATAAGCGAAAGAGAGAACTATCCACCCACCTGCTTCAGTGTAAACATCAAAGTACGAACGAGCATATCCCGCACAATTTGCATCTGCTTCGCTTGAATTCTTGCAGGCCGCATCGACTTTCATCGAACACCAGACCGATTTCGGAGCGATATAGCTGAGTCGTCGTCCATTAGCAGCTGAATAGGGTGCGAAATCGGCCGAGACGCTTCCTTTTGCCGGAATCTTCAAATTTCCAGTTTGCTCTCCCTGCCTCTTCATGGCGAATTTTTCTGCGCCTCTTTTCAGCTTCGACTGGTTCACGATGATTTCCATCGGTGACGCGGTGAGATTTTCAAATTTGGCGCTCACTGTTTCACAACGCTCGCTGCAGTTATGCTTCACTGAAACACTCAATTGTCCATCGCCGAACTGAGTGCCAGCCTGAGGCAACTCGGAACCTGCCGAGCGAACTCCCATGGAAAGACAGCCTGTAAAAGTGGTCGCGCCGAAAGATATTGCAACCAAATTGAGAACGGACACCGACCGACTGACAAACATATTTTTTAACTCCTGCGGGCGATCATCGGCACATTCTGCCGCCTTTCATGGTGACACAGCCGAGCAGACTGATGCAATTGATCATCATACCGAGCTTGACGCTCTTGCACGCTAGCGGTTGAATAAGAAGTGTCTTCAAACCTTGTCTGACGGAGTGGCAAGATGAATTTAAGCTGTTTAGAAACAGGCGACAAACTGGTGCTCACTCTCGATGGCCAACTCGATGAAACAGCTGCGAGCGCTTTGCCAAACAAGTTGAGTCATTTGTGTGATGGTAAGAGTCAGGCAAACATCGTGATTGACCTCGCTGCTTGCCAGATTGATGGCGTGCTTGGCTATGGAGCTCTCGTAGCCTTTCGTCTCACACCAGCTGTGCTGCGAAAAGAAGTCACAATTCAAAACGCGCTTCCCAAGGTACAAAGTGGTATGAAAGCGCTTCGCTTTGAGAAACTTTTCAAACTCGTTTGATGCGGGTGACCAACTCTTGAACAACGGTTCGGATTCACGAAAAAGAGCTTTTTCTCTCCTCCGGACACTCGGTAGCACCGCGGTGCGGGCAGGTTCGGAAAAAATAAAACGCACTCTCGCAGGCACACCGGCAGAAGAGTTTTTGGAGAGTGCCGCAGCACTCCGCTTGGCGCGTGGCCTTGATGATCTTAAGGGTGCTGCGATGAAAATGGGACAGCTTCTGAGCCTTGCCGACGATTCTGTTCTGCCCAAACCATGGCGTGAGGCTCTTTCGCGACTGCAATCGAATGCCACTTCGCGCCCTTGGAACGAAATCAAACCGCTCATTGAGAATGCTCTTGACGGACCATGGCCTTTTGCAAGCATCGATGAAACTGCAATTCATGCGGCGAGCATTGGGCAGGTGCACCGAGCTCAGCTGCACGATGGAACCCGGGTGGCAGTGAAAGTTCGCTATCCTGGACTTGAAGCAAGCGTGCGATCGGATCTTGAAAATATCCGTCGCGTTTTGCTCCTTGCCAACGTTCTCCCAGCTAAAGCAAATTACGATGAACTTTTCGCGCGCGTGGAATCGCTCTTTTTGCAGGAGTTAAACTTCGCAAAAGAAAGAGACTTTTACATATTTTATCGCGATAAACTCAAAAGCTTCGACTCGCTCATAGTTCCGGAAGTTTTTCCGGAACTATGTAACGAGAGCTTACTCGTCACCCAATGGATAGACGGCGTGAATTTAAAAGATTGGATGTCGCGTGAAGGCGCTCCAAACGTGAAGCAAGAAAACGAGATACTCCGCGACCAACTCGGACTCTCAATGCTTGAACTGCTCTTTTTTGAAATCTTTGAAAATGGCTTTATTCAATCCGATCCAAATCCGGCAAATTTCCTCGTAACACCGAATGGAAAGCTTTGTTTGCTGGACTTCGGTGCCACCGAAGAATTGAACTTGACGTTGCGTGAAAACTATCGAGATCTTTGTTTGGCATGTCTTTCTGGAAGCAAAAAAGACATCATCCAGGTGGCTGAAAAAATGAAATTACTTTTTGCCACCGACTCAGAGGAAGCTCGTGATTCGTTCGTTCAGATGATGGCTGTGACTTGCGAGCCATTCACGCACAATTATTTTTCCTGGAATCAATGTCAGCTCACCAAACGCCTGAAAGACAAAATCCTCAGTTTTGCAAAGGCCACCCTACTGCGTCCACCACCAGCCGAACTGATGTTCCTCAACAGACGCATTCTAGGCACACAGATGCTTCTCGAAAATCTTGGACCAACAGTTCGAGCGCGTGAGGTTATTCTCAACAGAGTGAATAAATCATCACTTTAGCGATACACAATGTGTGGCTGCTGCTGGGCTCAAACAGCAATGCCAGTTTCGCGCAGAACTTCATTGAGACTGACCTTAGAATCAGTTCTATCGTTGCGCCAAGCGATGATGTAAGAACATTGTAATTGCACATCGCCACCCGGAAAAGATTTAGTTCGAGTTCCCGGAGCAACCACAGCATTCGGAGGCACATACCCACGGTATTCAACGCGCTCAGGCGAAGTGACATCGTAAATGGGGGTGGTTGCCGTAATGCAAACATTCGCTCCCAAAACGGCGCCCGCGCTCACAACTGCACCTTCCACCACAATAGCGCGGCTTCCCACAAAAGCATTGTCGCCAATGATAACGGGCCGCGCATTTGCGGGCTCGAGCACTCCGCCAATCCCGACTCCACCAGCCAAGTGAACATTCGCTCCGATTTGCGCACATGAACCAACCGTGGCCCAGGTATCAACCATAGTTCCGGCACCCACAAAGGCACCAATATTCACATAACCCGGCATCAGAATTGCACCGGGCGCCATGTAAGCACCTTCTCGAATGACGCCGGGTGGCACAACGCGCACGCGCATTTCAGCATGATCGGAGCGAGTATCGAGCTTATCATGAAACACAAGTGCATCGCCGTGAATACGGCCTTGAGAAACAGATTGCTCGCCTGCATACGCGGACACACCTGTTGACATCCGTGGTGAACGCCATCGCAGCGTCAGAAGCACAGCTTGCTTCACCCAGGCATGAACATCCCAACTTCGGAGGTCGCCATTGAGTGGCGCGTGTGTGTGCGTTGCTTCTGTTCCGAGCGGAGTGACGACCCGCAGTAGGCCGTGCTCAAGAGCGCGCAGAATAGCAACTAAGGTTTGTTGCGTTTTGGCA
>CAIZJW010000015.1 GCA_903933385.1 uncultured Silvanigrella sp.
AGAATTTAAAATACAAATTTTACGGGTAGTTAAGTTCGGCCGGTAGGTTCAACAGCCTCTGCCTCAAATGCTGTTGTTCAGAAGACTTCAACCAGCCTTCTTTTGTTTGTTGCTCAGAATACCTCCCTCGCTACCCCCTATTTGCGAATTGCGTTCAATCTGCGTTCAATTCCCTTTCCGATTTGCGTTCAATTGTGACCGCAGGATATTCTAAAATTGACATCGTATATACAATAGAATACTGATTTCTTATGAGATTTGACTGGGACGAAGACAAAAACCGAACGAACTTCAGAAAACACGGCATCTGATTTGAAGAGGCACAGACCATTTGGACTGATGCTGCGTCTCGTGAATTTTTCGACCCTGACAGCAGCGATGTCGAAGATAGATATATCCGCATAGGGCACTCACTCACCCCAAAATTGCTGCTCGTCGTTTTCTGTGAACGTGCCGAAGGAGAGATGATTCGAATCATTTCTGCTCGAAAGGCCACAAAGAAGGAGGCAAATGCTTATCATGAAAAAAGAGTACAACTTAAAAAAACTTAAAGAGCGCCCCGGTAAAGTTAAAACTTCGTCTGATGCAGGCAAAATTCCAATAAGCTTGCGGCTTGAGGCAAACATTTTAGCTGCCATTAAAACCGAAGCTGAAGAATTAGGTATTCCTTATCAAACGCACATCGGCAGCATTTTGCATCAGTATGCCTCAGGGGCTCTTGTACCAAAGAAAACGGTTGAATTGCTGAAAAGACTCAGCGCTTCCTAAGGTGCGGGTCGTTGCTGTTCGGTGGGTTACACGTCTCCACTTGGCTACGAGCGTAATTACGACAAGCAATAAACTTTACACAAAAAAGGGATGACTCTAGTGGGCCTTCCGAAATCACCCCTAAAATATTGCAACCGTGTTGTGTCCGAATGCCCCTCTCGAACCCAGGTCTGTTTTGCGAACTCTCGAACAGCCCATAACGTCGCATTTCGGCGTCATTTGTTATTCAATTCCTTGCCAATTCACGACCGCCAAGACTATACTCCAAAATATCAATGAGGAATTGGAGTATGTTCCGGCGAATTTGTAAGCCGCCAAAATCAAATAGCTTCTTCCTCTTTGGGGCGCGCGGAACCGGGAAAACGACGTGGGTTCGCTCGCTTTTCACCAGTGAAAAAATCCTCTTCATCGATTTACTCCTCCCACGTGTTCAACAGCAGCTCGCGCTTCGCCCAGATGACCTGATCGGTATGGTCGAAAGCGCAAAACCAGAGTGGGTCATCATCGACGAAGTTCAAAAAGTTCCAAAAATTCTTGATGTGGTCCACTATCTCATCGAGAAAGAGAAAATTAAATTCATTCTGACGGGCTCAAACGCAAGAAAACTCAAGAAAGATGGTAGCAATCTTCTCGCCGGTCGAGCATTTTTTCGCGAAATGTTTCCACTGACTTTTGCTGAAATTGGAGTTGAGCAATTCAATTTATCCGACGCGCTTCATTTCGGAACTCTTCCACAAATATACTCATTCGAGAACAGAGAGGAGAAACAGGAGTATCTCGAAAGTTATGCGCACCTCTTTTTGCGTGAAGAGATTGCTGCCGAGCAGATCATCAGAAAGATCGATCCATTTCGCAAATTTCTTGAAGTTGCAGCGCAGGCAAACTCAAAAATCATAAATCACTCCAACATCGCAAAAGCCTGCAGAGTTGATAGCAAGACTGTGCAGAACTACTTTCAAATTCTCGAAGATACACACTTAGGTTTCATTTTAGAGCCATGGATTCCAAGCGTTCGTGAAAGAGTCATGCGTCACCCAAAATTCTATTTTTTTGACTTGGGAGTCTGCAGAGCGTTGGCAAGACAATTAGAATCGAGGCTCACCCCCAGCACCAGCCTTTATGGCGATCTCTTTGAACAATGGATCGTACTGGAAGTGATTCGCTGGGCACGCTATTCAAGTCGCAACACTCAATTGTTTTACTACCTGCCTCACGGTGGAAAAGAGATTGATCTTGTCATTTCTCGACCAGGAAAAAAGATCATTTTGCTTGAAATAAAATCCACTGAATTTGTTGAGGAACGTCATATTGAGGCTCTGAATTCCTCGGGATCACATTTTGAAAATGTGATCAAAAAATGTATCAGCAATGATCCCACTGCGAAGATATTAAACGGTGTGGAATGCGTTCATTGGAAAGATTTTCTGCATGACCTTTATGGTTCTGTTTGAAGTAAACCAACAAGACTCCAGAGTCTAGGCTACCCTCTAAAGTAACATCATGCCGTTTCTTGGGATTGAATTGTTATTTCCGGGAGATGGCATGTAGCCGCAGCTCTCACCACCTTTGTTGTAAATTACTGCTCTTTTGTTCAAATCAAAGGTAAATTTAACCCCCCTGACAACCTCACGCCAACCAATCATCAGGGGAGGCCCAATGCACGCAACGTTGTTGCGATGGTGGGTTGATCAAAAACCACGCCTATAAGCTTCATGCGTCCGCCGCATTTATCACACTTGAGCAGCAAATATCTCCGGTGCAGTATGCTTTCGCGGTGGCTTTGGAAAATGTTGATGATGAAAATTCCGAATTGCAGAGAATTGAAATAACGCTTTCCAAAAGTGGCTCGTACCTGGAATAGACACTGAGCGAAATCACGATCCTTTATTTTGAGAAACGTGATTTATTTTTTTGATATCCCCCCTAAGTTAATTTTTGGGTGTCGTCGGACAGGGGTGATTCTGGAAGAAGAATAATTTGTCTTTCCCCGCCTCAACAACAGAGGGAACGTAAAGAGAAACAAAAACATCAGTGAGGAGCATGTCGTTCAGACTGCATTTGGTTTTTGACTTAAGACAACCGTAGAATTGGTCTCTGTTTTCAGCAATCAACTCGCGAGTCTTCTGCCATTGCGCCAGGTCATAATCAGATTGTGGATTTTTCACTTTGTCATGCAAGATTTTTTCTATGCCATCAATACTGACGAAATTTTTCGACAACAAACGGGTCGTCTTTTTGCCATCTGCCGATTGCGACAAATAATACCAACATTGGCCAGATTTCTTTTCAACCTTTGTTTCTCTCATGAAGAATTCCATGCTCTTGAGCTGTGATTCGCCTGCGACATATTCGGCGATATCGCGAGGTAAATACTTGTCCTTTCTCAAAAGTAAGATTTTCTGCTTCAGAAATCCGGCAGTGACAAAAATAGAGTCAGACGATTCATCGGTGAAACTGCTCAATGGTTTGACAGCAAGATTCTGTTTGCTTGAGTCGGAGTTGAAATCTCTCTGCTTACAACCGATGGTGGCGAAAACGGCAATTCCCATATACTTTATGACAAACGATCCCATGGTTCACTCCTGAGCTTCGAGTCAGCGAACCGGTGTAGATTAGTGGGGGACGTTGAAAAGACAAACATCGCAATTTTGACCTCTCAATTGCGCAGCCTCATTCGAAGAGGTTCCTAGGATGAATTAAGCCCATTGCGCATTGAGTCCTTCCGAAAAATCCGCCCCCTTCAGCCTGCACAACGCCACTTTTGTTTCGGTCGGGGTCCATGTTTTTGTTTGAGACGCTAAGGAATTCTGGGAACACCCGAACAACCCTGTTTACGGATCTGGATGAACATTTGTGACACCCCAGGGGGGTATCCTGTGGGTTTTCTGATTCGGTGTGAAAAGTGTTTAGGGATTCGTTTTTGCAAACAATAGTCGGTCGTTTTGTTCTTCCGTCATTTCATCCTGAAATTTCAAAATCCCAGCTGGTAGAATCGACTTTTTAGCGCGAAGATACGTGGGTTCGTTATTCATGAAGAGATGAATTCAAGATGATGCAAATGACACAACACATCATGACATTTCTGACCAGCTGCCAGCGCATCCGCAGCTTGCAAATCACCAACTCCTGATGCTTTCAAGAAACAGATGAAGGCCATGATGGACCAGATGCGCGGAGGTGCTGGTTCCATGCCTTGACGGCTCCGGCAGCCAAGCCTGTCATAATGGACGATCCGAAGTCGTGCCCAGTGACATCTTCAATTCTAAAAAACAAATGTTTTTTCTCGCAAGAGTCGTAGCCATGCCAGTCGCCTCCAGTTTTTTTGCACTTTTGCAGAAAAGATACCTTCTGAGAGGCACGTCTATTTTTTAAAACCTCGAAAAACTTTTTAAAGCGATGACTAAAACCATACAGACAATAATCATACGTTTAATCGCGAATCAGCCTCACCTTCTCCGAGAAGAAAGTTATTCCTACTTCCATCAGTAATGAGGAAATAAAAATAAAAATGCGTTGCTTAGCGAGGCCCTGAGGTTGAGGCTGCCGCATTCCAATGAAAATGTAGTGGCCACGATCAAAAAGGCGTGACTCGTGTCAGCTCACGAAGAGGCAGACCTACAGAGTGGTCGTCATGGTGTGCAAGATTGGCCCCAAGGGAGTCTTCCCAGCTGC
Organism: uncultured Silvanigrella sp.; assembly: GCA_903933385.1. Lineage (GTDB taxonomy): Bacteria > Bdellovibrionota_B > Oligoflexia > Silvanigrellales > Silvanigrellaceae > RFOM01. Next base: position 4,441 of record CAIZJW010000015.1, read on the forward strand.
GGTCCAGGGATTTTACGCACGTCGCGTTGCACGATGAGCAGAGCCAAAGATCCGCAAACTGTCACCGCATCAGCCGACCAATTCGGTACTGTTGAGCCATGAAACCAGCACCCTCTGAGCCCGCATGAATTCGTGAAAAGATGGCCGTTGCATCGCGTCCGCAAAAGCGCACTGGAGCCTCGCCTCCCGGGTGGCTCTCGAAGAAATCTGTAATGTCGTAAACTGAATCGCCAATGATGATCCAGCAATCGGCTTTGCCGTTGTGCAGTGCCACCTCTGCTGCACTGAAGATAGGCTCAACTGGAGGCTCCAGGTCTTCTGCCACTTGCTGTGAGGCCTCGCCGCTCGTGACTTTGTCTTGAGTCTCTTTGATTTCAGATTCAAATTCAGGAACAGGAGCAGAATCAACGAGAACTGGCGAAGGACTCTGGGCACCCTCACCTCCCTTGACCATCGGACTCTCGTCACGACCACAACTTGCAACACAGCATGTAAAACCAACGATCATGAGAAGAGTTTTTATCGAATATTTCATACCTAGCCCCTACCTTATTTCAGCTACCAGGGGCCGCTAGCACACAGAACACAGTGAACTCACGGATGACTTGGGGCATTTCAAAAGATTTAATTAATTCAGTCTCTTTTTTCTTTTATCGCTTCTGCTCTTGACAACAGCCACGAAGAACAAGCCTAGTGCTCAATTGGTTTGAGAACTTCGCTTCAGGCAGAGGGGTTTTATGTTGGCATTCTTTTTTTGCGGGGCACTTTGCACTGTTGCGTCTTTGAGTGAGTACACAGAAAAAGCTTCAACGGCAGGCTTTACGATCCGAGTTCTTGAGTTGGATACGAATCCATTCACAGCGGATCATCAGCGCGACTTAGCGAAGTACAGAAACATCGTCCTTGAGGACATTGCAAAAGATCCACACTCGGCCAGAGTCTTTTTTGGCTACAGTGCTGGAGCCAAATTCGCTGCACGACTTGCCTCTGAAGGCGAAACTGCGGTCGATGGAGTGTTCTTGCTGGACCCTGTGGATGGTCCCCCTCCACTTCAAAGAAATCTGACAAAGTTTCCGATTTTTCTGGAGTCCGTGACTCCGATATGGCGGAATCTGCGTGGAAAGAGCCAGAGCGATTACCCAAGTGCACTCAAAATACTCCACACTGAACTTGGCGAACGCGGTGGATTTGGAGGAGTCCCTTGTGTTTCACGAGCCTTTGGTCACCTCTGGTACACTGAGCGCATGGGGGCACAAGCTAATGAAACTGTCCGTCTCGAAAACGTGGGACACCTCGACCCGTTGAGCCGGAGGCCAAACTTTCCGGGAAACGCAGCCTGCCCGGGAGGAACTCAAGAAGCCGCAGTTCAGGCAAGAGAAAATGCTCTCGATGCTTTCGAAGTCATGCTCACCGAGATTCAATCTTCAAATTCAAGTCTTCAACGATAGTGCTCTGGAACATTGAGCCTTTTGCGGCGCCGAGCATTTCTAAGTTAAGTCAGACTGCGAGTATGACTTGTGCTGAACGTATTTACAGATTAGTACATCCGTATTTCGCACTGGCATCATAAAAATAGGCGTTCAACGTACTTTGAAATAAGGATGGTCATATGAACATATTTACACGCGGGCTCCTTCTCTGTGCACTTGCATCACCAGCTGCCATTCAAGCGCAAGACAATTCACGAATAGAAATCCTCAAACAGGGAATTCGTGATATTGCGCTTCAAAACTTGGGCAATCGAGACAATCTCAAAGAAACTCGAGCAATGCTCAATCCGCTCGTAGACGAGCTGTCTGGGTATCACACTCCGCTTTCTGCTGAGCAAGACCTCCCCTCACTTGAGGGTGCATGGAAGGAAATATACTCAGACGACGTTGAGCCCGAACCCCCCGGATTCAGAACCGACCGTGATTCGACTTATCAAGTAATCACACGCAATGGTTACTTTTATAACCTTGCCAATCTGAAGGGAGTCATCACTGTTTTGGGTGTGTTGCGCGGACAGTACAAGCCCGCAGGCGACTTCTTGAACATTGAGTTTACGAGAGTTGCCATTCGGCCAAATGCGTTGTCGGACAAAGAAAATCTTGCAGATCTCGCTCAGAGTATCGAAACAGGAAAAGCTTTCACCGTTGTTCCCCCTGGAAACAACAGGGCACCTCGCGGCCCCGTCGGCGCTCAAGGCAATATCAGAAATATCTACATTGATTCCGACTTCCGTGTCGCAACCGGTTCAAACATCGCTGACGGCGTCCAAGACCTCTACGTTTTAGACAAAGTGACGACTCCAGTGCGATACGCTGAATGAAACTCGCAAGAAATGAGCCCCTACCCAAACAGAAAACCTGAAACACAAAAAACTGCTGCTCGGAATCGAGCAGCAAGGAAAAGAACCGGGGGAAGGCAGTATTCGCGGTCGTTTCTTCGCAAGTTCGTAGTCACTCCGCTGCGAACTCTTGTCTCCTGCTGCAACAAGCTTTTCCCATTCCCATAGATGCAATTGAAACAGTCGGGTTATAAATGTCGCGCTGCTGGGTTGAAGGAGCCACTCCACGCAGCTCTCCTATTTTGAGGCTTGCAGGATGCTGTCAATAGCCACTTTCAAAGCATCGTAACTCAAATTTTCTAGCTTCTGACCATTGACGATAAACGTCGGCGTGCCGTTGACGCCCAAAGCGACTCCGTCCTGCTTGTCACGTTCAAGCTTCTGAAACACCAGCATATTGGAAAGCGACGCTTGGAACTTCTCCACGTCGAGCCCAAGCTCTTTGGCGTACTTAATCATGAGTTCCCGCTGCGGCTCGCTGTTGTGGCCCCACTCACCTTGTTTTGCGAAGAGCAGCTCTTGCATCTCCCAATACTTACCCTGCGCACCTGCGGCTTCGGTTGCTTGCGCGGCCAGAACGGAATTTGAGTGAAAGGGCATATATCGGACCACAAGCCGGATGCGGCCATCGTACTCAGTGAGGATGCGCTTCACGACGGGAAAGAATGCGCGACAGGACTCACACTCGGGGTCGAGAAACTCCACCAGCGTTACTGCCGCGTTTTCTGGGCCAAGAGTAGGACTGTCGGGCCTGACAAGGCGTTCATCGACAACCGAGGATGAGGAGATGCTCACTGAGCCAACTTCACTTGAGGCCGGCGTTGATGTTGAGATGTTCGCCGATTTGTAAAGTTGCGCTGCGACCGCAAATCCAACGATGAAGAGAACGAGGATTCCAATCAGTATTTTCAATTCCTTTTTCACGTCAGTTACGCTCCAATTTGTTTGCCCTACTGTCGAGAAGCAAAAGCACGTTGATAATGAAGAATGCCGTCAAAGCCAAAAGCGGGATCGTGATGAACCCAAGCCACTCAATTTGCTTTGCGGTGCAAGAGACCCCGGATGTGCAAGGTTTGATGCTGTCCGAGATGACCTTGTAGTATAGAAGGTTGTGGTACACCGAAATCACAAAACCCGAGCCACTTAACGGCAGGGCATAAAAACGAAGGTGACCATCTTTGAGAATTATTGCTGAACCGATGATGGCGACCAACGGATACATCGCTATCCGCTGATACCAGCAAAGCACGCACGGAGGGAGTTTCATCACTTCGCTGAAGAAAAGGCTACCGAGAGATGCAACGAGCGCAATGACCCAAGCTAAATACCTATACAATGTAGCGATTTCAATCACGTCCGCGCCCTCATCCCTGCCTCGTACGCAAGCTCACTGCGCGCTCCAGCAAGTACGCCAATTCCCGATTTGAAAAAGAGAACCGTGATCCCTAAGCCCACGACGTTATCGGGCCATGGTGAATTCGTGAAGGCTACGAGACTCGCGGCAGCTAGCAGGGATGTGTTTGCAATGATGTCATTGCGGGAGCAAATCCAAAGCACTTTGGACTGGTCTTTGCGAATTTTCTCGAGGTCACTCGATTTGCTTTGGCAGCAATCACCCATTTTCGACTTCCTCGTTCTCGCCAGCTCCGTTTGCAGATCAAAGTGGTCTCGATCTGCGGTCATGTGCCAGCTGTTCAAAAGACGCCTTCGCAATAGGCAGTGCAGACCAGAAATACACGAGCTTGACTTCAATATCCAGCCCCAAAAAACTGAATCAAAAAAAGCCACGGGCGCAAGGTTTCGCGGCTCCTCTGTGAGGGTGCTAAATCATGCACGCCGTCATTCTTAAACGATTCACTTTCGAACTGATCGATTGAAATTTCCCCCGCAGCGTATGCCGTCTCGAGAATCGAAAGAGAAGATGCTTCGACAAAATAAATGAGAAGACACCATTTGACCGACTCTGAAGAAGGCTGGTGATCATGCGCAGATAGAACGCGCACTGCCATCATGGGTTTCTTAGGAACTCTTCAACGCTCGCGCGCGGTCATTGATCTGCATGCATTCGCAGGCATTTTTATTCCAGCTCAGTCTTTCCAGAACCTCGATTTGGGAGCCCAGAGCTCTTGAACGAATTCCTGCCAAGGGTAAATCCAGATGCCTCCTTTTTCGAGATATCGTTTTTGTGAATCCTGCGAGATGACAACGTACTTTCTACAGATTTTTTCTTCCTGCAAAGCAATCAATCCGCTCAAATGTTTCTTTTGCACGTTGGTGGTCGATTTCACTTCAATCGCGACATCATTGATGATGAAGTCCACCTCATAATCTCCCTTGAGAGTGCGCCAGAAATTAAAATCCGAACGTGGAGAGTAATAATCACGCCATGCATTGAGCTCGAGAAAAATGAATTGCTCGAAAAACGTTCCAAAATCCTCATTCGCCTTTGAAATCCGCGGAAGCTTGCGCAGGAATCGGACAATTCCCATATCGAAAAGATAAAATTTGGGTGTTTCCGTTGCTTTGCGCTTGATCGTTTTTGTGAACGGAGTGAGTTCATAGCCAATCAGCGTATCTTTGAGAATCTGAAAATAATTTGTCACTGTCTGCCGCGACATCCCTGTGTCAGATGCTATGGCACTGTAGTTGAGAACCTGTGTGTTGCAGCACGCAGCAACTTCGAGAAATCGACTGAATGCTGGTATGTTTCGGGACACCCCTTCGGCAGCGATTTCTTCTTGAAGATAGCGCCCCACATAGGCTGCGAGATCTTCATCAGGAAATTTTGAATGAATGATAAACGGAAGTGTTCCCCGATACATTGCTTCTTCGAGAGAGAAATCAGGAATCTCCATTGCCGAAAACGCATGTAAATTTCGCGTCCGCGCCCTGCCACCAAGAAGATTAGTACCAATACGTTTGAGCTTGCGCGCGCTTGAGCCCGTCAGCAAAAAGCGATTGCCCTTCTCTTCAATTTGAAGGTGAACGTCGTTGAGGATTTCGGGTATGCGCTGAATTTCGTCGATCACAATCAAAGCATTCTTCAATTTCATGCCATTGATAATCTCGTTCAATCGCCCTGGGTGCCGGCTGTAGTCGAAGTAAACCGACTGGTCCAAAAGGTTGATAACGAGGGCGGGCTTTTCGCTGAGCTGACTTCGAATGAATGAGCTCTTGCCCGTTTGTCGAGGCCCAAAAAGGAAGCACGATTTGTCTGCCAAGAGATCATCGAGCTCGAGCTGGCGCTTTATATAACCGTAATCAGACATTTTTTATCCCTCGCAAACGATGATAGCATATTTACAGAAAAATCGCCATCACGATTTGCGGCTGTTAAAACGTTGCCGCTCGGCCATGCCTGATGAAGAGCTCGCGGATGCGTGACACAAACAAAAAGAAGTCAACACTCGCACAAGCAAGAAACTGTGCGACAGACTTCAGTGAGAATCATCCGCATAAATCCCAAAAAAATAAGCCCGTCTGAGTTCAGACGGGCCAACTATAAATAAACGTGGGTCCTTGGCAGGTTGGACTCAGTAGCGACCGCCGTATCCGCCGCCGCCGCCGCCGCCGCCGTATCCGCCGCGTCCGCCGCCGCCGAATCCACGGCCGCCGCCGCCTTGGCGAGGCTCTTGTGGACGAGCTTCGTTGACTGTGAGTTGACGGCCATCAATTTGTTGGCCGTTGAGTTGAGCGATGCTCTGTTGAGCAGCTTCAGCAGATGCCATCTCAACAAATCCAAAGCCTTTTGAGCGGCCAGTTTCGCGATCTGTCACGATGCGAGCAGAAACAACTTCTCCAAACTGCGCAAAGAGACTAGCGAGGCTGTCTTCGGTTGAGTTGTAAGAGAGGTTGCCGACGTACAATTTTGCATTAGCCATGGGATCTCCAATTGATAAAATCCACGGCACCTTAAACAAGAGCAACTGACTCGATGAATAGCTGTGGAAGTTTCCCAAACCGGCTTGTATCACATCTTTTGAGAAAGAGCAGAGGAAAGTGATGGCATGTAGGAAAATTTTGGCCCACTTTGAGCGCTCAAGAGCACCCCAAAAAGTTCATCCAGCCCCTTATCGATGCTTTTTATTGAGCGTTGATTGTCGAGGTTTTTGCGTAACTATCTATATTACTGAGACATTCCCCTCAAGTCCCCTCTCTTTCGGCAGGGCGAGGGAGGGGGGAGGGTAAAGGGCAACCCCTACCCCCCTCGGTCAGATGAATTGATTGAGCCAAACATGGGTGTTTTGAGATTTTTTCGATGCAGGACCCTGACGGGGTCGTTTGACTTTAGTCCGGCCGGCCGTGGTCCACATCCGCGCCCGTCCAATCGTTGTTGCAATCAAGCTGGCATTGTTCCGATTCCTCCCGCAATTCCTGCCATGCGAGTCCATTAAAATTTCCAAGAGTGCGCGCGTTAGTCGTCTGTCAATACTTTGCAGGAAGAAAGGTCTCGCCTAAATCAGTGTCACCTTAGGTCGCGTTAGCAGTTGCGCCCTTCTCGAAGAATCAGCCAATCCGATTCTTGGTTTTTTTCACTCTTCCAACGACACCGGCGCTGCTCCCATGCTTTTTTTGAACTGCATTCGCTCCTGCAGCTTTTCTCAGTTATTTTTTCGAAGATTTTCTCCTGTGCGTCCTTGCTGCCAAGGCAGCTCTTCATTTCGCAATGTCCCTTCGGATCCTGACTGAGGATTGAGATGCCCCCATCGCCGCCGATGCTGATGACCGTGTATCCGATTTCATCGTAACGCTCACCCTTGTTGTTTTCGTCGTATTCGCCGCGCTCATAGAGAACTGCAACGTTGCCGTCTTCAAACCTTGCGATATCAGAATATCCCGTGAAGTAGGGCTTCGGCTTTGGAGCATAGACGAATGTTTCACTCCATTTGAGACCATCATCCGTGCTCACACGAAGGCTGCCGTTGCTGCGTA
>CAIZJW010000016.1 GCA_903933385.1 uncultured Silvanigrella sp.
GACTCAAAGTAAATCGCGTTGAACTGCGCAACATCACACCGCCTGTTGAAGTTCAACAGGCTATGGAAAAACAAATGCAAGCCGAACGAGAAAGGCGCGCTCAGGTACTCACTGCGGAAGGTTCAAAGCAAAGTCGAATTCTTGAGGCTGAAGGGGACAAGCAGAGCCGCATTGAGCGCTCTCAAGGCGAGCAGCAAGAAAAAATAAATCAGGCTCTTGGTGATCGCGATGCAATCATAGAACGCGCCGTTGGACAGGCTCAAAGCATTGAAGCTGTCGCAAAAGCACAAGCCTTTGCAATTTCAAATGTGCGTGATGCCTTCGGCAATTCACACGTTGCTGCCCAGTATCTCATCGCAATGGAATATTTGAAACGCTTCGGCGACATGACAAGCAAATCAACCGATAAAGTTTTCATTCCCTACGAAGCATCGGGAGTCCTGAGTTCATTGGGAGGCATTGGCGAGCTCTTGAAGGGAGGCGCAGGAAGTGCCTCTCACTCCTCTACATCGAAGTTATGATAGACAGCCTGCACATCATCTTGCTCTTCGAGTTTCTCAACAAGCTCGAGAGCATTTTGTGCATTTTCGCCTTTCAGTGAAACGCGTGTCTCTGGAATCAACTCCAAGCCTGCTTTATCGAATTTCAAACTAGCTGCAATTAACGCATCGCGTACTGAATGAAACTCAGTGGGGCCCGTGTAGACGGTTGCGAAACCCTCTTCAACGACAACATCTTCCGCACCAGCATCCAATGCGAGCTCCATAACTCGATCTTCGGTGACTGCCCCCAATTCAATATCAAGGACACCTTTTTTCTTAAACATCCAAGCAACCGAGCCCATTTCGCCCATGTTGCCGTTGTTTTTGGTGAAGATCTTTCGCAATTCAGGGTTCGTTCGATTGCGATTGTCGGTGAGCACTTCAACGAGAATTGCCGAACCACCTGGGCCGTAGCCTTCGTATGTGATTTCTTCGAAAGTCATGCCTTCGAGTTCGCCTGCGCCCTTCTTAATAGCTCGCTCGATCACATCTTTGGGCATGTTGTTATCGCGCGCTCGATCGACTGCCAGACGCAACCGGGCATTGAAATTTGGATCACTTCCAGTGCGCGCTGCGACCATAATTTCGCGCGCCAATTTTGTGAAAATTCTTCCACGCGCGGCGGCGCTTGCAGCCATTCTTCCTGCAACTGTTGCATGACGACCCATAGGATGACCTTCCTTTGATACTTTTTATTGCATTCAATCCAGGAATTGTAACATTCCTTGGAGAGTGACTTCATTTTGGTCTCTATTTGTTACAGCGATGCCAGCCATATGCCAAGAGCACGACTTTGCCCCCCGCATAAGTTCCGATAATCTTTGTCGGACCCTTTTTTGGATCGAAAGTAGCGCCAACCCCGGGGGGCAACATGGGCCAGAAAAAAACTCGTCAGAATTCCGAAAATGCAGAGGCAATAAATGCGGGACAGGCCCGCGTGGCCGTGGTGGGCGCAGTTCGCACGCCTTTTGTGCGATCTTTTGGCGTCTTTGAGCGTGAAACTCCGCTTAGCTTAAGTATTCGTCCTGCCACTGAAGTCATTGCGCGTACAGGTGCCAAGGCTTCCGATATCGATGAAGTTATTTGGGGGGCCGTGGTACCTCAAACTAAAAACCCAAACATTGCCCGCGACATTGCTTTGTTTGCGGGACTCCCCAAATCCATTCCTGGCTATACCCTGAACCGCGCATGCGCGAGCTCACTGCAAGCCGTTCAATTGGCAGCTGACGCAATTCTCGCAGGTCGAAACCGTATGGTTTTGGCAGGCGGAGTGGAAGTACTCTCTGACGTTCCAATCACATTTTCTGATGAAGCACGCCGCTTTTTAACCCGATTATCGCGCACCAAAACCATCAAAGACAAACTCATGATGGCTTCTGAATTCAACCCAAAGGCTTTCCTGCC
>CAIZJW010000017.1 GCA_903933385.1 uncultured Silvanigrella sp.
CCTTCGCGGATTATGAAAACGCCGTTGCAAGTGTCGCCTTCACGGAAAATAAAATCACCTGGTTTGAAAGACAACTGAATTGGCTTCATGAAACCTTATTCCAAATATCACCTTGCTGAGACAAAACACTCAAACATGTTTCCACGGCAAGATTGATATCATTGCGATTGAATTTACCAATGAAGGCATCGGCTCCCGCAGCGAGAGCACGCTCTTTATTTGATTCTCCGCTCAAGCTTGAATGGAGCAAAAATGGTATTTCTGCGAATCTCGAATCAGTTCTTATTCTTCGCACAAAAGAGTAACCATCGAGTCGCGGCATTTCTACATCGGAAATCACCATAAACGACTTCTTTCGTTCGCGAAGTCGCAAACATTCCTGCCATGCCTGCTCGCCATCACCGCATTCTAGAATCTCGCAGGAAAAATGTCTGACAATTTCAATGAGGGCTTTGCGTGCGGTTGAAGAATCATCAACAACGAGTACAACAGGAAGATCGCTTCCGTGAAAACCTCGTTGAGGGAAAGAGGAAACCATGGTCATCGCTTGCAGAGCGGGCTGCTCGAACATTGGCGATTGCTCACCCTCGATATCTGCCAAGATCTTTTCGAAGTCGATAATGAACACAAAGCGTTTTTTCTCGTCGAGCATCATGCCCGTGATGCCTCCAAAGATATCCTTTTGCGGTGGAATCACTTCATCCCAACTGACACGGCGAATCCGACGCGCACCGGCAACAACAAAACCCGTCAAACGGCCCGAAAATTCAGTCACGAGCACCTGCGCAGTTTGCGACACGGGCTCTTTGCTGAAACCCAAAGCACAGGCTAAGTGGATGGCTGGAATTGGCCGCCCGCGCAGTTGAAAAACACCGAGAACCTCAGGTCGTTTACCCAAAGAGGGTTCGAGCGCTGGAAGGCGAATCACTTCACGAACCTTTGCAACATTGACCCCAAAAAGTGTCGGTTCAACGAGCGATGCACTCAAATCGTCGTCGCTATCCAAAAGGGGATTGAGTGGCTGCTTTCGAGTCAGCGTGAATTCAATCAACTCAAAGAGGTTGCTTCCCACAGGAACAAGCCCCAAGTTATTGTTATCAGCCACACACGCCTCCCTAAAACGAGCCAAAACCGCGTTCTCTAATGTCGGCAAATTCTTCCCCCGAATGAGAGACGTGACGAATTCTTGACACAACCAACCTTTCTCATTGATTCTTGCGACTTGCGATAAGTCCTTTACACTGTATCCGTACGTTCGGAGGTCTATACTGTGATCCATTTACTGGCATTCATTTTTACTGCGATCACTTATCTGCTGCGCCTCTATTCCATCATTCTCTTCGCGGCTGCCATTCTGCGTATGGCACGCGCCGATGAAACGTCGATCATTGGACGAATGGTCTTTCCTCTCGCCGATCCGCCGGCCAATGCTCTCAAAAGACGATTTCCCAAACTTGTTGTGTACAACGCGGGCTCCTATATCGACTTTAGCCCTCTGGTGCTCATTATTTCGATCGAGCTTTTAATTATCTTCATTGGCCATGTGCGCCTCATGGTTGGTGCTTGAAGGGAAATTTGCGTCAGCAGGAGAACTAAAATTGCTCTGGCCAAGACTCAAACTGCTTTACCCACACTCAATTCTGATTGTTGCTGGCTTGACATCAATTTCAAGCGCACTGTGGCTTGTTTCAAGGCAAGATAAGCGGCCCGTGACGCGTGGTAGTTTAAGTAAATTTGCGATCCCTGCCGCCCTTGCATTTGGACACAGAGAATTTGCTTGGTCGCTGTGGGCATTGAATGGGCTCGCTGCAACGGTGAACGCTTGGCATGCCGACACAGCAAAAGAACTCACCATTCAACAGCGAGAGCAGATAGAAAAGAGACTCAATTCATTTGTCGCAGATATTCCCGAATTTGCAAAAGAGTCGATCGGGATGAGAGAAATATTCATTTTTCCTGCGAGCTACTTTGCATTTGTGAGAAACGACGTTGATGTCGCGCTCGACATTGCTCGAGCAGGAGCAAACGATCCCAGACTCGCTGCAGATCTCGTGTTAACAGTTGCCTACCTAACACATCTCTTCAATGGCGACCTCAGCGCTGCGGCTCAAGCCTACGAAAAAGTGCTAGAAGTGTTCCCAAATTCTCAGTGGCTGAACAAAACCATTTCGAAGCTGCGCTCGGGAGAGGACCCATTTCTAAGCGATGACGAAAGTAAACAAAAAAACTGCAAACAACTCCTTATTATGTTCCCATTGTCCAAAAAGCGTCTAATTGAAAGAAAAATCTGTTCAAACGAGAACTCCATAGAACGAGTCAATCAATGAGCGAAAAAATCCTCACTGCACACAATTTGAAATATGAATGGCGCACAAACGATATTTTCTCGAATGAGCCGAATCGGATTCTTTGGCAAATTCCGAGCCTAGAGATCAACGCCCCTGGAATGATTCTCCTTGTGGGCCGCAACGGTGTTGGAAAGTCGACCCTGCTCCGCTGCCTGTTGGGACTCATGCGCCCATCACGAGGAGAGATTAAGTGGTTTGATGAAGAAAAGACCCCACGTGGAAAAATTGGATACATTCCCGAACTGCCGGTCTTGCCGGCAAGAATAAAAGTAGCCGAACTGCTTGAAAGTTTACTTGGACTCAACGCTGAGAAAATTGACCAAATGGAGGCTGTCAACTCTCGTACACATTCACTGAGCATCTCAAATCTACTCAATCGTCCTGCACATCTTCTTTCTAAAGGACAACAACAGCGTCTTTTGCTCACTTTGGCTCTTTCTGGTCAACCTAAGGGATTCGTTCTCGATGAGCCATTTTCCGGGCTGGATCCTTGGGCTCGCACCGAACTTGCCGACTTGCTTATTTCACTCGCCGAGCAAAAAAAATTCCTCCTCATCTCGAGCCACGACGCTCCACAGAGATTGCGTGTACATGTTCGGGAAACATGGGTCATTGAAAATGAGCAACTGAAAATTAAAACAGGCTGTGCCCTTCCGGAGTAATTATGTTGCGAGTATCTGGAGTTTTTAAAATCACGCTTCGAGAGAACCTCCGCGGACAACTTCTTTGGACGAGTGGCATTTCGGGCTTCGTCCTTCTGCTTCTCATGAGTACACTCAGCGGAAGTGCACTCACCCACGAAAGCCGCATCATTGATGTTTTCTCATATTTTATTTCTGACCAGTTACTTTTACTCGTAGGCATCTTTTCGGGAGCTAGCCTCTGCTCAACCGATTTCTCGGCACGAGGAGTCTCAGAACTCTATATCCCTGCGGGTGTCTCTCGCCACGGCTTGCTGCTCACTCGGTTTATGGCGTACGCAATTGTGCTTTTGTTTCTTGCAAGTGTTTTGTACTTATTCAAACACACTGTTCTGCCTTTTTTAGCAGACAACCCTCAACAACCCAGTATCGCAACTCATCTGACAATGTTCCTTTTTAGCTGGCTGAAGGGGCTGACTGCACTCTCCATCGCAACTCTTTTGGGCTCTGTAGCG
>CAIZJW010000018.1 GCA_903933385.1 uncultured Silvanigrella sp.
AGGCGCAGTTTTGGATGGCGACAGCTTTGTTCTCTTTAACTTTCGTGGTGATAGAGCGATTCAAATTTCGCGCGCACTCACAGAGAAAGATTTTAAAGCCTTCAGCCGCAAGAGATTTCCCGCGATACACTATGCAGGAATCATGCAATATGATGGTGACCTTAAAATTCCAGAAACCTATCTTGTCGAGCCTCCTCAAATTGACAAAACAATGAGTGAACTGCTCAGTGCGGCAGGTGTGAAACAATTTGCCTGCAGTGAAACTCAGAAATTTGGTCATGTGACGTACTTCTGGAATGGAAATCGAAGTGGAAAATTTAGCGAAAAGCTCGAGAATTATGTCGAGATCCCATCTGATTTGATCCCCTTTTCTGAGCGTCCCTGGATGAAATCTGCAGAGATTGCCGACAGAACAATCCTTGAAATGCGGAACAATAATTTTCGCGTCGGAAGAATCAATTTTGCAAACGGCGACATGGTTGGGCACACGGGCGACTTTGCTGCAACACTGGTTTCAGTTGCGTCAGTAGATTTGGCCTTGGGCCGAATTTTGGAGTGCGCACGTGAAACAAATACGATTGTCGTCGTGACAGCCGACCACGGGAACGCTGATGAGATGTTTGAAGTTGATAAAAAATCAGGGAAGGTTCAGCTCGATGCGAACGGAGTGCCGCGGGTAAAAACGAGTCACACTCTTTCACCCGTGCCGTTTTGCATCTTCAATGCTGAACTACTTGGGCGCCCGCTGAATCTGCGATCTGATATAGCCAATGCAGGGCTCGCCAATGTTGCTGCAACCGTTTTGAATTTGGCCGGCTTTCAGGCGCCCTCTGACTATGAGGCAAGCTTAATTGAGTTTGATACGAATGAGCAATCAAGCACTGGCACATCTCAAAATCAGATAAAATCTTCCAGCACTAAGAACAATCAAGTTCATTCGCCTCTGCACCACCCAAAATTGAAAACAAACGTCGGTCTGTCATCGCACCGGGATCTCTATAATCTTGGATTGCGGTCGGTTCTTTTTGCAAAAACTGTTGCTGCGCTGAGGGCCCCGGATGGATGCCCTTGGGACAAGAAACAAGACGTAGATTCTCTTCGCCCATACCTGGTGGAAGAGGCCTATGAAGCGATCGAGGCGGCAGCCCAATACGCGAAAGCTGGCGACCTAGGAACAGCTAAAGCTTATTGCAGTGAGCTTGGCGACGTTTTGCTGCAGGTGTTTTTAAATTCGCAGATTGCATCAGAAAAAAAGCACTTCAATGTAGCTGATGTGTTTGAGGATATTTGCGAAAAAATGATTCGCAGACACCCGCATGTTTTTTTGAGCAATGACAATACAGTTGCAACCGCTGATGATGTTGTGCGCCAGTGGGAAGTTATAAAGGCAACCGAGACAACCACAACAGCATCTGAAGTCCCTGAATCACTTCTTCACAAGGTTCGAAAAAAATCGGCCCAGCCGACGTTGGCTTTTACGTCTGCTGTGTCCAAATCGTCTTGGAAATTAGGTTTCGCCTGGAAGACTCTCGAGCAGACCTTTGCTGATCTCACCTCAGAGGTTGAAGAACTCAAGCGAGAACTTTTTGCAGAACAGCCGAGTCAGGCGCGAGTGGCCGATGAACTGGGTGACGTGGTGTTGGCTTTGGCCAATATCGTTGTTTTTATGAATGAATCGAAATTCAAGGAATCAACTTCCGTTGATTTCGACCTTTCGGCACGTGCGAGTGTTGAAAAGTTTCTTTCGAGATTCGAAGGAATGGAAACCATCTTACGCGAACGTGGTGTCGAGGTGACGGAAGAGTATGCGAAAGGCCTCACCCTTGAGATTTGGGACGAGTTGTGGCGCGAAGCCAAGCGAAGAAAATACAGCTGAAGCTAGGCTCTGAATAGCTTGCAATGGAGTCTTCTTCGGGGCATCCTTCTCCGATCCTGTAATCGATTTTTGTTAAAGCGCAGCTGACTTGCGAGGCAAACATGGTTCTGAAGAAGCTTTTTGGCAAACGTGATTCTGAAACAACTCCAAATGCTGTTCCTGCCGCCAATGCGACACCCGTGAAGGCAGGGGCGACTGCTTCTCCTCAAGCTGAAACTGAAATCACCGCTCAGGGCAATGAGCCGACAGAGCCCAAAGCAGCTGAATATCTTGAGCAGGCAATGGTTGAAAATGCCCGCCAAGACACCCCGGACAGTCGAAGAAAAGTTTATCAGGAGCTCTTGTTTTCCGAGCTCCTCTTGGCACTCTCTGAGCCTGAGCAAAATGCTCAAACGAGCGAAACAGGAACAGAGCCTGCGCAAAACATGAATGTTGCCATTCTGCAGAATTCCGCGGGCACTCCTTTTGCCGCAGCATTCACAAGTGGCGCTGCGGCTCGTCGATGGCGCCCTGACGGTGGCCAGTACGTGTCAGTCCGCGGACAAGACATCTTCAAGCTCCTTGAACCGAGTCCAGCTGAAGTCATTGTCATTAACCCAGGAAGTGCACCTTTTATTATTCTTCCTAAAGTTGAATATAGGCAGCTAGCGATGGGCATCGTGCCCCAGTCTCAGCAAACACCTGTTCAGGTGGCGAGTGGCGGTGAAGCGGCTCCTGCTGAAGCCCAAGATGGACAAATGCAGGTGGCCTTCCCTCCCGACGTCTTCAATGACGAGCAAAAGGTCCATACGGCAGGTGTGCTTAATTCTAATGCAAAAGTTGAAGCCGCCGTCCTTGGGGCAATTCTTCCTCCAAACGCTGGAGAAAATGGCTGGATTCGAACAATTTTCTTAAGAGTGACCGGTATCGAAGAGTCACCCGATGCAATGCAAGCATTCTGTTCTTCTGTGAAAGAAGGGATTGTCGATGGAAAGCAGCAGCTTTTTGAAACTGTCCCATTCGAAGTGGGCGTGATGCCAGACCCTGGCTTCTGGCAGGCCATGCATCAAAATGGAATCATTCTCTTTGACAAGAATCCCCCAACTATGTCACAGGCTGAAGCAAAAGATGGCGTTGTGGATGCCCATCTTGAGGCCTAATTGGTGCTCATGAGTTTAAGTCGTCCTCGCAGCCTTCTTCGTTTGGAGCTCCTCTGATGGCAGAAGTTCGCAAGGTAAAATCAGACAGTGCGCAAAAACCTCGCAGCCGTGCACGCGCGGCTGTGCCGAAACCTGCATCATCGATGGCAGAACTCAAACGTCTTCTCCTCGAAACCCAAGATCAGCTCAGCCTGGTTCATGGAGTTCTTGAGGAACTCTGTGAACGCCAGGAAGCCATGTCTGCTTGGCAGATGGAGTTTTCGAAGCGGTTGGTCACCCTGCAAGAAGCTCAATGGAGATCTCTCGAGGATCTGGCCGGTGTAGATATGGGAAATCCCGTGGAAAAAGCCTTCGGAGTTCAGTTTGAGGGAGTTGATCCTGAAGTTTTGGATGATCACCTCGATGAAGCACATAAAATGATGGAGCAGGTGAACTCGGACGCGATGCCTAAAAGGGCAACGCGTTTGCGAAAGCGCAGAGATCCTCTGCGCCAGGCCACATCGCAGGATGAGTCTTCAGCAGATTTGGTGACTGAGGAAGCTCTTCCAAGAGAAACTTCACCTCAAAGTGTTTTTGTCATTCCTGCCAAAGTTGATGTTCATTGATTATCAATTGATGTGCTGATCCGAATCGGCACAGTGCCTTTCGGAAGGTGTGTGGGATGGAACGCGATATCCTTTCAAGTGCTTCACAGCGTGCGTTGCATATGAGTCGCGCAATTGAACACTTTCATGTGCAATTGCAGTCTTCGGAACATTTTCAAGACTCATTCGTTCGCACTCTCGAGCTGCTCTGCCGGTGTCGAATTCCAGAAACCTCATCCACCCAAAACGCCTCGCGCGTTTCATATCAAACTCTTCATTTCGCTGCCGTCGGCAAATCGGGAGGAGTTGCTCAGGTCCTCGTTTCTATGTTGGCGAGTGTTGGTATCAATGCTCGATTTCTTCATCCAACCGAGGCACTTCACGGAGATCTTGGTTCTGTTGTTGGGGGTGACCCCGTGTTGCTCGTCTCAAACAACGGACGAAGTGCAGAGCTTCTGGCAGTCGTGCCCCTGCTGCGCGAAAGAGGCTGCAGTCTCGTGGCTGTGACTGCGAGACCCGACTCCCCCCTCGCGCAAGCCTGCGATGTCACGCTCCAGCTTCCCGCTCAAGGCGAGGCATGTCCTCTGAATCAAGCCCCACTGACAAGCACCGTGACAACTCTCGCATTAGGGCAGCTTTTGGTGGCAGCCTCCATGGAGCAGAGATTGTTCGATCTCGCTTCGTACGCCAGGAATCATCCGGGAGGTGCTATCGGCAAACGCATATTCGTGCGCGTCGATGACCTTATGGTGTGCGGTCAATTTCTACCTCGGATTCCCATCGGTGCAACATTCAAGGAAGTCATATCGCGCATGACGGAGTGTGCTTTGGGCGCACTTTTAGTCGTGGATGACTCTGATAAAATGTTCGGCTTTGTTGCCGAGCGCGATCTGCGCGCTGCTATGGAACTGCGCGGGCCGAAGGTCTTTGAATGCACTGTGGAAGATTTTATGAATGCAAATCCAGTGACCCTCTTGCCGGGAACTCTGGCAGTTGAGGCTTTGCAACTCATGGAGAATCGTCCGCGCCCTCTGAATGCAATTCCCATCGTCGACTCAAATGGAAAGGCCGTGGGCCTCCTGAGGCTCCACGACCTTGTCTCTGCAGGCATCACAACCTCGAGCTGATCCTTAAAGCAGATCGTCGTTGTTCCCCTGGAGCACCGAACGAATCCAGTTTTTGTGCGCTCGTGCGTCGGTATAAGAGTTGTCGAGTCCAATGCAGGTTTGAAAGATTTCGATACCCGCAGAAGTAACTCCAACAACAAGCCATTTTCCATTCGCATCTTGCGTATACATTGGTCCTCCCGAGTCTCCCGCACAGGCTCCCTTCATCCATGAGCCTACGTTCAGAGTTTGACTTTTTTTGTCGACACCCTGAAGTGGGAGTTGGACTTCTCTGAGGAGCCCCGTGTTGTTGTTGCGTCGGGATAAAGTCACTCCAAAACCTACCAGCGTGACTTGTTGCTTCTCTTTTAATTCAAAGTTTTCAGAAGCGACTTCCACAGGCTGATAGTTGGATGGAATTTCTTCCTCAAGAATAACGACACCGATGTCATGTGGTGCACTGTTTGGATTACCGCTGAGAGTTTGCAATGGATCCCATTCTGGATGCGGCACAACCTTCTTTGCTCGAATCCACGCGCCCTGCTTTCCGACTTTAATTCCAAATGAAGCGATAAAGTCGCGAGCGGCTGGCAATATCCAAGAGTCGCCCTTCAACTTGGTTTGGGGATCAAAATCCTGAATACAGTGCGCAGCTGTCAGTAAAGCTTTTTTTGAAATGACTGTTGCAGTGCAAAAAGATCGACCGGAATCGAATAGCGGAGTTGAAGAGGGCCGACGCACACTTCGGTGGTCGGTTGTTAGAGCTACAGTCGAAACACGCCGTGCGTCGCTCACATCCTCTGGAATCGCACGTCCACCAACAATATTGACCTGCGAATGGATGTCTTCGACTTTTCCATTTTCTCCGCAGGCAACAAGAATAAGAGATGAGATCGCTGCTGCCGTGTAAAGCTGCCTTGAGCTATTTAACTTGTAGCGCATTTGCCATCCTCCACGTTGTCTGTTTTGTGTTCTTCAGAGCGATTCATAGAACTTATTTAGGGATTCTCCATTGAGAACCCTGACATGGATCAGTGAGTCGAGTTGCAGCGACTTGTCGAGAAAAACAGATGCTTGGAAAGCACGCTTTCGTTGCGATGTGGGGGAACATTGCTCGGCTGGCAACAACTCGGCGATGGGCTGGACGACGAGTGTGTTGTCGGCACCGAGAGTTGTTCGAATCTGTTTCATCACAAAGCAGCCACGCGCAGGAATGATAGGCCAATTTCCGCTCACAACAAGTTTTTGCCTTGTACCCAGATTTCCAGGCAGCAGAACAACCTCTTCAACTGGAGCGTAGAGAAACTCATCGGGAGCTGCAGATAGTGCGCGTTTTACTACAAGCGGCAGAGGAGCGACTGAAGGCATTCCTTCAATCTCAACTTTCCAGGTTCCTTCTTTTAGAGTCCCAAATGTGACTCTCTGAATAAAAGGAACAATCACCTGGGCGCACGGCTCACCTCGATACACAAAAACTTGTGGTCGCAGGCGGATTGTCTGCGTTTGCGGATCAACTGTTTTTTCAACGGGGCCTGTTTTCATGCAGGCATTCGGGAATCTTCCTTGAATGATAACCTCGGCATTATCGTTGTCGTCAAACCCCTGAGGTACAAAGACATGTTCAACAGGGGCCGGTTCACGTGAAACCGATGGGCTGTCGGCACGCGCTTCAACAGCATATGAATTTGCAAAGCAGAAGATGCCCATACTGACGAACAAAAAGGAGGAACAGCCTTTGAAACATTGCATTTGAAACCTCACGGCGAAATGTAAAAAGGTTTTCCGTGGTTGGGTAGTTTTGCAGCCACGGAGCGAACTTTTAGAACAAGGGTGTCTTAGGCAGCTTTGCGTGGAATACGGATGGAAAGAACTCCTTCAGCGAATGTGGCCGACTTTTCTTCAACAACGGCATCGTCTGCGAGTCTTATGTCGCGTTCATATGTTTCAGAACGATGCTCACAGTGGGCCATCTTTAGCTCTGCCGATTCCTCGCATCTGCGTTTTGCTTTGATGTGTAGAATTTTTCCATCGGTCAGGAGTTCAATACTGTTGGCATCGACGCCGGGAAGATCGACCCTAATATCGTAAAGACTTCTGTTTTCGAGCACATCGATATGAGGATGAACATGCTTGGGATCTTCCGCGCGGAACATCGAGCGAGCATCGTTATACAGATGACTCCAGAGATTCTTCGCTTGAACGGCAAAATGTTCGGCACGAGGACCAGAAAACAGAATTTTCTTGATTGTTCTCTTTTCCTCGGGTTCAGGACTGAGGTTCAACTCGTGATTCATGTCGTCTCCTCCCTGCATTGAAGGTTCACGTTAGAAAAAAATCTAACTTTAATGCGGGATGGATTCGTCGTTTCAATCTTATGAGAAGCACAGTTTCAGAATGAGGGGCTCGCTCCTGTTGAGTTTG
This sequence comes from uncultured Silvanigrella sp., assembly GCA_903933385.1. Classification (GTDB taxonomy): domain Bacteria; phylum Bdellovibrionota_B; class Oligoflexia; order Silvanigrellales; family Silvanigrellaceae; genus RFOM01. The sequence goes on from CAIZJW010000018.1 coordinate 7,127, forward strand.
TAGATCTGTAGGGGCTCTTCCGCCGCCGGGTTCATTCTATGAACCACCTCTAGCAAAGCTCCGGATTCTTTCGCAGTGAATTGTATTCGGGAAGTCTGTCCATATTTATTGATTTGAATTTTCCCGTTCTGCACAGTGAACTCAAATGAGAAATCAGGGAATCCCTTCCATTTTGATGAGTCGAGCTGGAGGGTTTTGCCGATGTTTACTATCCTGATTCCCATCCATTCTTCGACAATCATGTGAATAAATGCGGCTTCGCTCCAAGCTTGATGGGGAGCTCCTTTGGGCCAACTCCAAGGCGAATGACTCGAGAGACCATCAAGTAGTTCCGGGAGTGCGCCCCCTTGAATGCCCTGGTTCGCATGAAAAACTAACGTATTTCGAAGTTGCTCGGCAGGTTCATTGAGTCCTGCGATGAGCAGCAACTCGCATGCAGAGTTGCTGAGCCACGGCCAAATGGTCCCGTTATGGTATGCCCAATCAGGATGTTCGAGACCGTGACGAGAGCCGAACTCATGGTACGGGTGAAAATGGATTTTGTTTTCGTGGATGTATGCACTTTCATCATCGAAAAGTTCATTGATTGGAAGCGAATGTCGGACTGAGGTTTCCGGGCTAAGTGTTCGCACGCCGTATGGCATAATCACATTCATTTCGATGAGATTCTCAAGGCATTTTTGCAGCTCTGAATGACTCATCAATTTTAAAAGACAATCGGCTCTGTGCAATGCCGACAATCCTAGCAGAATATTGGGGCGCAGAGAGAAATCTGGGGTGTTGTCAGGACGGAGCGTATCGGCCCAGCTTTTGCCGTCGGTGCCTAAGTAGAGCCTCCGGAGGGTACTAAGACCGCGCGCTGCTGCATTTGCAAGAGTCGCGTTGAGCTGAATGTTACCTTTCTTTCCCAGAAGTTCACTCCAGCGGTGTAGTGCCGAGATCCAAAACGCTTGGATCTCAAAGGCCCTGTCGGCTCTTGGGCTGCAGGCAATTTGCACGCCTAGCGAGGTATGTTTTTGAGCATCCATCCACGTGTCAGCAGGCCCGTGGCGAATCAAATCATTGCTTGCAAAAACTCGCGCAGCCTCAAGTAAACGATGTTCAATTTCAGGAAGCGAAGTTTCCATCAACGCGGTCCAACCTGTGTGGTCGACAAGGTCGGCGGTTGTTAGGAGTAAAAGAGGGAGCGCGTCGATGCTGTTGTTGGTTGTCGTTTGTGTTGTTGTGTAGTTGGGAATCGATCGCCCCTTTGTTTGCATCCAAAGGTCGGTAATCAGCGCCTGTCCGTCGGCAAATCGTCCGGACCAAAGAAACGCGGCTCGAAAACTGTGACACATGTCGCGCGTCCAGAATTGGGTAAACCAAGGTAGCCCGGCTTGGAGTCCAAGCCGTCCATCGGCCCGACTTCGGATCAATTGATTCAAACTCTCAGCACAATTTGTGAATGCAGTTGTCAGTGACTCGGATTCACAATCGAGGCTCACCTGATCACTCACGCGAACAATATTTCGCTTGTGTTCTTCTGAGCTGTTTTCAAACGAAAAAACAAGCTGTGCTTTTTCGCCCATTTTCAAACCGAGAGTACATTCGTGCGTCAGCAACACCTCTCGCTCGAATTGCTCCCCTCTGCAGGCATCCTTTGGTGTTGGAATTCTCTCGGGCTGTGCATCTTGGAGAATTTGCCACTCACCCGCCTTCAGCGGCGCGTCATTTAGACTCACTTTTTGGCATTTTATCTTCACAGGAATGTCCAATAATTGCGCCTGAATTTGTATTTCACCAGGTGAAGCTGGATGGAGTGAAAGAGTTGCGTCGATGCCCCCACAGGATGGGTATCCAGCAGGCGACAAGGTCCACAGGGGGGTTGCCGAAATTGAGATATCGTCGATTGCACTTTTGACTTCATGGTCTGCACCCGTGGAGAGCGTTACTTTGAGACCTTCATCCGGTTGACCCCAATCCCACCTCTCAACGAACCAAAGGCCAAAGTTTGTTTCGAAATGGCGTGTGATGGTCGATGTGTCACGTTCCGTATAACGCCAGTGGCCGGGCAAGAGAGTGTGTCTCTGGCCCTTAAACTCAAAGGCCCATCGAACCCCGGCGCAAACTGAGACGTCTGCGACCGTCAGGCCCTGCCATTTTCTCAGACTGTCACTGCTTGCCGAGAGCATCAGAAAACCGACACCTTCGGAGCTGAGGAATAACTCACAGTCAGGGTTTGTTGTTTCAAAGTGCATTTCTTTCAAGGCTAAGTTGCTCCTTGATTGGGTTTGGTTGCTGTACCGCCAACAGTTCGCTGGCGGACAAGTGAACGTGTTTTTGGCGGTCGCCAAGAACACCGTCTTTGGAACTTAAGTCTACGTTGTTACATTGAGAAAGTCAGAATTTCGCGATCTTGTTTGTTTTGCCCTTTGAGGTGAGAAAATGAAAATCACATTTCGAACCAAGGTTTTGAGCGTCGTTCTGGCATCGTGCGTTGTTTGCACGCTGTCGGCGATCTTTGTGGCTCGATACCTGGTCCGTGAGAATGCTGAACGCGCTCTCCTCGAAAAGTCGAGCGCTATCATGTCACGCATTGAAGAAGCCAAAGCATACGTTGGCGATCTGGGAATTCTTGGGCAGATGTTTGAAGAAACAAGAATTAAATACCCAGACGGCAATTTGCCTAAAGAACACAAGGAACGTCTATTAAAGGCTGTTCCAATCATTGTGTTGTTTACCATGGGGTATGCAGGCGAGAAAACAGATGGATATAAATTCCGTATTTTCTCGGATCAACCACGTCGTGAGGAACATCGAGCCAATGCTGAAGAAATGGAGATCCTGCGCTCTTTTGAGCAAGACCCATTCCTCAAAGAGATGGTTAATAAATCCGATGATGGGAAATTTTACGCCGTCACAAGGCCAATTCGTTTGGATGAACGTCAGGGATGCATGATGTGTCACGGAAGTCCGTCGACGAGCCCTTGGAAGAACGGAAAAGACATTCTTGGATACCAAATGGAAGACATGAAGAATGGCGCTCTTCGTGGTGCATACACTGTCATGTTAAATATGAAACCAGTTGAGGACATCACTTCAGCAACTACGAGACAAATCGCAATGGGTGGGGCTTTCTTCACCTCAATTGCTTTGGTGGTAGGCCTTTTGCTCGTTCGTTCCCCAATGAACAAACTTGCAACTGTTTCGAAATCGCTCGGCTCATCGGGCGATGAAATTGCGGATGCCAGTACACAGATGAATGAAGTGAGCTCAAATGTTGCCTCGGCTGCAAACGAAGCAGCTGCCTCGCTCGAAGAAACGGTCGCGGCCATTGAAGCTCTTTCTCGAATTGTGACACAGAACTCGGAGAGTGCACGCGAGGGAGCCGATGTCGCGCAAGTTGCCGAACAGACTGCCCGTCAGGGACAAAAAGAAATGAAACAACTCATTACGGCAATGGGAGACATTCACAAGGGATCGAAAAAAGTTGGAGAGATTACGAGCCTCATCAATGACATTGCATTCCAAACTAATCTGCTTGCATTGAACGCTGCCGTAGAAGCAGCTCGCGCTGGCGAGCAAGGCAAGGGCTTTGCAGTTGTTGCGGAAGCAGTTCGCACACTTGCACAAAGAACCTCATCAGCTGCAACCGATATCTCAAAGTTAATATCCGAGAGTACCGAAACAGCAGAACAAGGGGCGCGCCTGGCTGACAGCGCGGGCAAGGTGTTTGATCAAATCATTGATTCGATCAGCAAAGTCAACCAGGTCACCGGATCTATATCTGCTGCAAGCGAAGAGCAGGTACAGGGAATTTCTGAAATCAGCAGCGCGCTGAATCAGCTCGATCAAACGACACAGAACAACGCAATGTCAGCTGACTCATCTGCGCAAGCTTCGGAAAAATTACAGGACCAGGCACAGCGACTGAAGAGTCTTGTGGATGAATTGAGTGTTGTCATTCAAGGTGGAAATCCGCAAGGCAAGGCCTGAGCTTTGAGAATATCTCCTTAGTACATTCTTCTGAGAGAAGTACTATCGTCGTGTGTCTCATTCTTTGTTGCTGCTTCATTAGAATCAGTTGAGCCACCGGAGAGCGGAGAGCCAAGGTCGAGTCCAAGTGCGTCGCGGGCGCCAGGTGATCCTGGTTCACTTCCCGCCACTGCTGGCATGAGTATTCCTCCACTGCCATAAATTCTTTCTCCACCATATCCTACTCGAACATTAATAACATTCTCGGGAACAACCCACTCGTTAGATGGATACAGCTTTACGGCAGCTTCCATGATCTGTTTCCAGAGTGGTGCGGCCATTTTTCCACCTGTTCCCTCACCGCCAAGACTTTTCTTTGCGTCATCGAATCCAACCCATACCGCGCAGATAAGTCTTGGAGTCACTCCTATGAACCACGCATCTGTATATCCGTTTGTGGTTCCGGTTTTTCCTGCTGCGAACGGAATGCCTTGAGCCCGAGTGCCTGTCCCGAAACGAATGACGTCTTGCATGACACGCGAGCCGACGTAAGCGGCTGCAGGGCTCAGAACCTGACGCATATCTTCGGTTGGAGAACCGTTGTCTTGAGTCGTTGAAGAGGATTGTTTTGCTGCCAGAGGAAGCGGTGCGGCTTTGAGACGAGGATCTGAAGCGGAAACTATAATCTCATCGTCTCTGTTTTGAATGGCTTTGATGTAATGCGCTTCCGTGATGCGTCCAGCGTTTGCAAACGGAGAATAAGCTTGAACCATTTGCAATAAAGTTGCCGAACCAGCTCCAAGTGAATGAGCCAAATTAACATCGTCCCAGGGCAAACCAAGCTTCTTGAAGTGCGAGGCTGCTAGCGGAATTCCTATAGCCTTGAAAAGCTGAATGCTGCTGATGTTGTAGGAGTGCACAAGTGACGTGCGCAGGTTCGTTCGGCCAGTAAATTCTTTGTCGTAATTTTCGGGCTTCCAATCTCCCATGACAATGGGCGGACTGTCGATTCGCGAGGCGGGAGAAAAGCCATTATCCAAAGCTAAACTATAATAGAGAGGCTTCACGCTGCTGCCAACTTGTCGCAAAGCTTGGGTCGCGCGATTGAATTGGCTGCTTTGAAAACTACTACCACCTACCAAAGTCAGAATGTCTCCAGATTGCGCATCCATGATGATGGCTGCGGCCTCAATCCCTTCGGTGTCAGTGAGTTGGTAGAAGTCGTACTTGAAAGTCTCTTCGGTCATTCCGAAAAGCTTGAGGGTTTCAGCGTGTTCTGAAAAGTACTTTGCAACCTTGCCTAACCGCTTCGGAGCGCGCGTGTCGACCTTTTTAATGTGAACTTCATCACCAATAGCAAGAATATCTGCAAAATCTTGAATGGCACTTGTTTTTTTGCTTGCAGCGGCCCGAAGTGCCCATCGATGGTCTTCTGCGAGAAGAAGACCAGGTCCTGTTTGAGTTGCTACAAGAGCAATGTCTAGTGAAGGGTCGAGATCGATAACGATTCCCCGAATGTCCTCTTCTTCCTCGTTACTCCAAGCGCTGCGAGCAAGTTTTTCAAGGGCTGATGCGTATTGACTTCCGTGGCGAGCAATCGGTTTATGAAAGGCTTTCTTCGATTCAAATTGTTCCAGAAATGTTGAGACAACATTTTGCGAGTGCTTCTGCAAAGCAAGATTGAGTGAGGTTTGAACCCTGTAGCCTGATGTGAGGAGGTTCTCGAGCTGCAGCGAGTTTTCCAGTTGCTTTTTCACTTCTATGAGGAAGTAGGGAGCTGAGCGTGTGTTGGGAGTTTCAGCTCGATGAACAGTGAGAGTTTCCGCAAAAGCCTTATCAGCATCTGTTTTGCTCACCCAACCGTTTTGAACCATGCGATCTAGGACAAAGCGCTGGCGATTTTTGGCTTTCTCAAAATTGTCAGTAGGTGCATATGCCGAAGGCGCGGGTGCAAGCCCGGCAATGAGAGCAGCTTCCGAGAGTCTGAGTTTCTTTGATGACTTACGGAAGTAATTCCGAGCTGCGGCTTCCACGCCATATGAGTTGTTCCCAAGAAATATTGTATTGAGATACATCTCGAGAATTTCATCTTTGCTGAATGATTTTTCAATTTTCAACGCGAGAAGAATGTCTTTGACCTTGCGTTCAATAGTCCGTTCACGAGTGAGTAATACATTTTTCACAAGTTGCTGAGTAATTGTACTGCCACCCTGCTTGGCGCCTTGTTTTAGAAAATGTGCGATGGCTGCACGAGCAAGGCCTTGGGGATCGACTCCTGAATGTTCATAAAAGCGTGCATCCTCTGACGCAAGAAAGCTCTTGACGAGTATCGGCGAAACCTCTGCGAGGGCGACCGGATAGCGTTTCTCTTCGAACAGCTCGCCGATTTTTGTTCCCTCAGTGCTGTAAATAATTGTAGGCAAGGCCGGAGCGTAGTTCTTGAGTTTATCTACGGGTGGTAGTGTCTTCTCAATTTTCTGGACGTAGTTCCATGCCAACATTCCCGCGATTCCACCAGCGGAAACGGCGATAAATCCACCACCCAAAACGAGAATCAGGAGTATCTTTTTGAACATTCTTAATGTCCTCGATTCGCTGGGAGCACAACGTGCGCTCTTTTAAGTTTTCTTTCTTTCGACGAGGAGTTCTCGGTAATGCTCAAATGGTTTTTTATCAGTCCCATTTTCGGCCGCCATCCTTAAGACCTCGCTGAGCCCTTGAATTGCTTTCTCGTATTCAGGAGAAAGTTTCAAAGAAGCAGCGAAGGAGTCTGCGGCCTCAAGCAGTGCTCCACGTTTCTTCTGCGCCAGAGCAATATTGTAGTGAATGAAATGGTGTTTGTCGCGTGAGGGCAAAATTTTCAAGGCACTTTGGTAAATTGCCAAAGCATCTTTGTAGCGTTGTTGATTCACCAAAGCGATGGCCATTTGGTTAAAATAGGAAGCCAATTCATCGCTCCGGCCAGCACGAGTGAAGTGGATTGAGGCCTTCTCGAGATTGCCGCGGGCAAAGGCGATCTTTCCAAGGCCTAGCTCTGCTTCTGGATTGGACTTGTCACGTTGATGACACTCAATGAAGCAACGCTCTGCCCTTGAGTGATCTGCCGCTTCCATAGCTATTCGTGCCATGTTGAGGAGAGTCAGAGTTTCCATGAATGGTGCGCGAGAATGATGTTCAAGTAACATCAATGCTTCGCTGTAATTGCCTTGGCGTGACAGCAGACGTGCCAGCATGTTTCTGATGGAGACATTTGACTGGTTTTGTGAAAGAGCCAAACGCAGACACTGTTCGGCCTTGGTAAAATTTTCTTCGTTGAGCCAAACAGCACTCGAGATTGCTGATGCGTGTTGTTTGAGCCCCTCAATTGCCTTGTCTTTCGAGAGCAGCTTCAAAAGCTCACTATGTTCTCCATTGTCGAAAAGTCTTTGTGCACTGAACTTCTGCGCTCTCTCGCTGGAGTCATCTGCAAAGTCGCTTCCCGAATAAATTTCGCCGAGGCTATTGAGACATGATTCAAAACTGTCATGAGTTTCGATGCAAAGGTCATACGCCCTCTGCTGTGCAGCCTCGTCAGACCAATTCTCAGAGAAAGAGAGTATGAGGCGATTCATGTGTTTGGTCGTGGAGCGTAGTTGAGAGGCAAAGCTCCAAAATTGTTCCGTGACTTTCTTTTGTCCGATAATAATTGCATCGCATTTCATTTGATTTATTTGATTTTCATCAAATGAAATTTTACAGAGCTCGACGCGAAATTTGGCTGGATCAAAGATTTCAGATGATATGACCGCATTCTGGCTCTCGGCGGAAATGGCATCGACATGAAAAAAAGAGATTTCCATAGGATATTCAAAAATCAAGGAAACGTCCCTCCTCTGAACCGAAATCAAAGAGAAGAAGACAGACCGAGAGCATATCCAGATTCTTTTTCTCGCCACAGCGAAGACGCTTGAAGTGTTAAGAATCGGCTGGTGATGCCTACGCCAAAACCTCCCTGCCATTGGTTTTGTTCTTTTTTGCTTGCAATATGATTCATCCGAATGTGCGTATATGTTGAAATGGCTCCAATTGAACTGCGCGCCCATAGGCTCTCAAGGCCAGCACTCAGTGAAACACTGGGATCGAGCGTATTGAATCTAAATTCTTCGGTTTGCGTGCCGCTATCTGTGAGACTCCATCCATCCTTGCTTACCGCGGAGGAAGCCAATGCCGAGTATGCAACCGGCTCTCCGGATTCCCAGGTCACAATTGACAAGGCCCCGTGAAAAACATTTTCGAATGGGCCGAAGACAACTCCATCGGGCGGACGAATGGTTGCAAGCCTTGCGAGTGATGCTGTGAATTCCTGCGGGTCTGTCCAGCGTGGAGTTGCGACGCTGAGCGTGCTGTAGGGGCTGACTCCATTTTTCGACTTCATCGGCAATGAAGTTGGTGCTAAATAGGAAATGCCGATTCCCGTAAGATCATCCTTTTGCCAAACGACATCAGCCCCCCAGCGATTGGGTTGTGTCGTCATGGAATCTAATTTGCTTGCCGAGTTTGCGAGGTTTTCTTGTTTTACCTCAATAGATCTGAAAATATATTTGGTGGCGAATGAGAATGATTCAGCCAGCCGTGTTGAGAATGCAACTGGAATTTCAGTTGTTGAGGCAGTAATTCGTCTCACCGTTTTAGAGGCCGTTGATCGTTCGGTTGAGCGTGTTGAACTTCTGTAGCCAGCGGCGGCAACCACATCAAAATACGGATGCCAGCTGACATCATAGGTGTTTATTTTTGTTGGGCTCAATTTGAGCCCGTCGCTGCTCGTCGCCGTTTGTTGCGGAACGAGAGCCATCGAGGCGTGGGCGCTTGCTTTGATGTCGTGGTGTGCATTCGATGCGTTTAAACAGAACGTCCCGCAGGCACCTTCTGTTTGCAAGAGCTGTTCGTTCCCGAGGCCCAATGCCAGTGGGGAAGCTTCGTGGGTCAGGGGAGTTAGAGCGAGCAACAACGCAACAGAACTCGCCATGGAGCTTACCTCTTGATTGGAGTTGGTCCGATTTGCTTCGGTGCAGAGATAGGCCCTGTGGGCTTTTTTGCCAGATCTATCAACTTGAGGGCACAGTTTTTGAGGCTCTCAAGTTCAATGGAGATAAGTGTTTTGGGGCTGAATTTATATTTTGAAAAAGAGAGCTCTTCTTCTATCTGGGTAAGAGGAACTCTTTTAATCACTTTGTTAAAGTCGATGTCTTCGAGATGCTCCTGTCCGAGGAAGAGAGCGCCGGAGCCTTCATCAAAGCGGTGGTGAAGGCTAATGATGTTATAATAATTGCGATCTATTTTGCACTTCTGACAGAATTTCCATTCGCGCGGAGGAATGTTCTCAGTTTGGTTTCTTGCGGTACATGTCGGGCAATATTCAATCACTTTAAATCGCTTGCTGATACCCAAGCGAAGATTAATCATTCTTCGTAAAGCAGGATCGTTCGCAATCGAGAGGAAGATTTTATTTTTTAAGTCAAAAATATTTTTTCTGTCCGCAGTTTCCTGGGTCCGGCGCGCGTGAGCTGTGAGACTCAGGCCACAAAAAATTTTGTAGACCAATAAACGCTCTTCTCGGGGTTTTTGTGCAAGAAATAATGCGAGTTGGTCGAACTTTCTGAAAGACATTGTCTGAGGAGACTTCTTTGCGAATTTCAGAAGGTCACCAAAGAGGTCGATGCGAATACTCGCGGGCAGTGGTTTGAGAGTCACGCCGCGCTTTTTGTCACCAGATTGAGCGGCGTTTTCTGAAGAGTTTGTCGGTTTGGGCCCACTCCGGTTCATTGAGAAACCTTCTTTCCAAGTTCAATGAGGTCGACAATGGCCTGTTCAAAAGCCTCCCGGTTGTTGTTCAGGAAAGCGGCTGCCATTCTCATCATGATCCTAGTGAGCTTCACTCGAGCTGCAAAGCCTCTCGATGCGATCTGTTTGACATTGTCTTCGATGGTTTTGAGTGAGGCGTGGGCCGGGCCTAAGAGCTGGGAATCGATGACGCGCTTTTGCAGCTCGTAGTTGAGGGATTCACCAAGGAGGCTCCGCCATTCATGAAAAGCCAAACGAATTTCAGAGCGTATGGTTGAAATGTTCATTTGTGGCGCAAATTCCTTAGCCGTGCTTTGCTTTAAAGGCGCGCATGAAATGTGCAAAATATTGCGCCGATTCGAGGCTAATGCCGTTGTACATGGATGCCCGCACTCCCCCGAGTGTTCTGTATCCCTTAATTTCGAAAATGCCCTCTTTCTGTGCCTCGGCGACAAATAGAGCGTCGAGTTCTGGAGTCTGCAATTTGAATACAAAATTATGGCGCGAACGATGCTCCGCGACGGCATGCCCTTTGTAGAACGCGTCATCAATTTCCGAGTAGATGAGACGTGCCCGCTCTTTGGCCCATTGTTCCATTGTCTCAATTCCACCCACCGACTTCATCCAGTGCAGGTAGCGGTTGGTGACAAAGATTGGAAACACAGGAGGCGTGTTTAGCGCGCTCTTGGCATCAAAAATTGAGCAATAATTGAGGGCGTTGCCTAGCAAATTTTGCTTGGCCGTTTCCCGCGCCTGCTCAAAGATTTCGTTCTTAATTATGACAATCGAGCATCCCGCGATTCCGAAGTTCTTTTGTGCACTCGCATAAATGAGATGGGTGCGATCCCAGGGAATGTCACGTCGTGATGCAAGAGCGCTCGTCATGTCGAGCACCAAAGGAACTTTACCCGGAAATTCGAGGGAAGAATATTCCGTGCCTTCGACTGTATTATTCACTGTGAGATGGAGATATTTAGCGTTTTCTGGAATGTTCCATTGCGCCTGATTCCCCAAAGAATTGAGTGCTGGTGCACCATCATAGACGACTTCAACTTTGCGCTGAGATGCCTTTGCATCAACAGTAGCCAGGTGGGCCCAAACTCCTGTTTCCGTGTAGGCTAAAGTATCACCCGGACGAGAGAGATGATGGATAAGCAGAGAAAAATGCTGCTGTGCGCCAAATGGTGTTATGAGCAGTTTGTGAGAAGAAGGCACCTCAAAAACATCTTGGGCGAGTTTGAGGGTTTCCTCGTTGAGTTTTTCGTACTGTTTTGAACGATGGGATATTTCCATGACACTGACACCAAACCCGAAGGTGTCTAGCAACTCGAGTTTTACGAGATCACGGACAGCAGCTGGTAGAGTTGCTGGGCCAGGGCTAAAATAATGAGTTGTCATGGCTTTGTTCCCCAAGTTTTACTGGTTGGGGTTGTATCAGAGGCGCTGCTGGAATCAAAGACGTTCAGAAGCGGGAGTCCATTCTAAGAAAGACATCTTTTCCGTTCGACGTCCCCACGTCCCAGCGCCAGTCGCCTCCCTCGAGATGCCCCGCTTCACCCTCGGGGTTGTATTGCATTCCATAAGTTTGCTGCTGCTGCTGTCGCAGCCCATAGAGCGCCATTGCGCTCCCTACAACAAATCCAATGGATGCCCCTCCGGCGACAACTCTCAGATTCGAAACAGAGTTGTCTGGCATAAACGGTAGGATGGCTGTTCCGAGTGCGGCCCCAAAGAGGGCACTGTAGCCCGCTGAGGCAAAGAGTTCCTGAAACTGTTCCGAACCAACCAATGCTTGAGCTTCGGCCCTGTTCGAGAAGCTCAGCAAACCAACCGAAGACACAAACAAACATGTTGTGGCGAGTGTTGAACCGAAGGCCCTCTTGCAGTTTTTCATTGCGCTCCCCCCCCACCATGCACGGTACAGCTCGACTCCTTTTGAAGCGTATCACTGCTCAAGGGCGGTTGGATGTTGAGGACTTGACAAGCCCGGCAGCGATGAACTATCTCGACGGGTGGTTGCCCCAGTAGCTCAGTTGGCCAGAGCAGCTGATTTGTAATCAGCTGGTCGGGGGTTCAAATCCCTCCTGGGGCTCCATTACTACTTGCACACTCCCCCTTCACAAGTTTCTGGAATATCCATCGCCTTCATGGCATTGCGAACCGAATCCATAAGCTTTGGTGAGTTTTTTACGTTGGTGAAGGAAATCTCAACAGGCGGGTTGCTGACCTTAGGTCCTGAGACAACCTGACCGAACCGCACTTTTTTATCGCTAATGCCTGCTGAAACGAGCGCATCTCGGATCACCTGGCCGTGATCCCTGGAAACAGTGTCGATTCTGAGTGTTCCCCAGTCTTTTTCTGATGTGCTGAGCGACTGGGCGAGGTCAATGAGAAAGCTTTGAGATTCTGTGGTGAGGGTTGGGTAGCCAGGATCAGGAAAGAAGACGACCAGATTGTCCAGGACTAACTTCACGATGTCTCGCGTGACCTTAAATTTATATTCCTGCTTCCTATACTCAACGATCCGCTTTTCGGTCGTTTTTGTGGTGGTTTCCTGGATTGTCAGAATTTCAGGTTGGGTAAACGGCAAGCCAACTTGTACGCCCGCCATTAAATAAATTCCAAGCCAATTGGTGTCATTGAGAGTTGTCATCACACGGCCGACAAATCGAGTGTTCAAATCTTCTTCAAAGATCTGATATCCGCCCTGCCCGCCGACGAGGATTCCAATTTTCTTTCGAGCAATTGTGCTGTCATAACTCAAATCAGCAGGGTACCGAAGTTGGACAACCGGGCCCGCAAAGAGATTGCTTTTGAGGCGATAGCTTGGGGCAATCTCAAACACCGAGCCCGAAAGTTTGATTCCGGTTGTGTCAGTGATGGCGACGTCGTCATCTGTCACGAGAATATCGCCAGATTCATTTCTCAGTGGTTCTGCTCCGCTAATGTTGTAAAAGAACCAACCGAATCCTGCGTCGATAATGTAATTGTTGAGAAGAATGCTGCCGAGTGCTTTTCCTTCCACGGCCAAGCCGAATTTTGGACCATAGTCTTTGACCTTGGTCGACGGAAGAGCTGACAAAAGTCCAAGATCTGCCGAAAAAATAAAGCTTGTTCCAAATTCTTCAATTTTTGATTTAGGGCGTGTGCGTATCTGCGTGCGGGTTGTCTTGGTTGTGCTTGATTCGCTCGACGCAGAACCGGGCCGTGTGTCGGCGTCTATTGCATCAGGGGTCTGTGCAGACGTCTCGGGTTGTGTCTCCTGTGCCCAAGCTGCACACGTGGTTCCCAAGGTCAGGAAAATAGCAAAGAGTCGAGTTGGAAACTTCCGTATTTCAATCATCTTATTCTCTCTTGTTCATAAAATAATTTTTTTAGTTTCCGACGGGGTTGTCGATGCCCGGATCCCAAACTGGCACTTGTGGATCTGGCGGAGTGGCTGTTTCCGGTGTGCTCTGAGGAATTGGAACACGCGGAGTCGATTTTCCGAAGAATTGAGCCTGCACTTCATCAACTGATTTTTGCAGTCTGCGTGCATCTTTTAACCCAAAAATTCGGATCTCGACTCTTCGGTTGCGGGCAAAGTCAACCTCAGACGTCTCATTACTTATGAGCGGTTTGCTTGCTCCAAGTCCGGTTGCGACTAGAGCACTCGCAGGAACACCGGCCTTTTCAAGTTCCGCTGCAACGGTTTTAGCTCGCAGCGCTGAGAGTTTCTGATTGAAGTTTGCAGAACCGCGTGTGTCAGTGTGTCCTTCAATAATCAATTTATCCCAAATATCCTTTTCTCTCGCTAAAACTTCACCGAGAGCTGAAAGAAATGCTGCAGATTTTTCGCTCAATTCCGAGCTGTTGAGTTTGAAGTTAACCATCTGCGAGTCAAAGATGAAACTAATGTTGTCTGTGACTTCCGCAGTTTGTGCCTTCATGGAAATTACTTCTTTAACAATCTTTGTTTTTACCTTGGTCTCTCTTTGAGTTCTTACGATAGTTGCTCCTTCACTTAAGAAAGAGCCAATCCCAGCATGAAGATTCGCTAGGTAAGCCGTGCGGTTTGACCCAGTGAGCGAAACTGAAAAGCTTGCACCAATTCTCGAAATGTATTTCTGAAATGGCTTTTCGTAAATGAATTGAGGCCCGATAAAAACGGTGTAGGGCTCGGGGTTTACGTCTTCACCAGGTCGTAATGAAGTAAAACCGGCAGATGAATTTGAAAAGAGTGCCGTTCCAAGAAGTCCCGCCTGAAAGTTCTGCTTAAATTTGAGCCTAGCCGCTCCTTCGATCACCATTGTGGTCTGCGAAAATGAGTACGGCTCCTTGATGGGTTCTGGAAAAGGAAACTCGTTGCCATCTTCATCCTGCTTGACAACGATTTGTCCAATACGCTCTCCTGAATAAAGGGCATATTGAAGTCCAAGTCCCAGATCGAGAACTATGCGTCGCGTAAAAACGCTACCAAGAATTTTTGCAGTTGGTGTAAAGCCAAGTTGTGACGACTCAAGTTTTGGATAGAGATCTCCCGTTGGTGAAGTAAAAATGATGCCAAGATCCGCGCCACCAAAAACACCAAAACCAGTCCCGGATTGGCGCGAACGGTCGTAGTCTTTTTTTTCTTTACGCTCAGTTTTGACCCGGTTTTCTATTGTCTTTTCCGGGATAAATTTATCTTCTGCAGGTGCCGCCTTTGGCTTGGCTGCGGATGAATCGCCCGCAGTTCCCTCCGAAGTTTGCGGAGTCTGCTCGTTGTTTTTTTCATCTTGGGAGAACGCTTTTAGGCTTCCGCTCGTGGATAGAACTGCAGCTAAGAAAGAAGCGATTCTTTGCACATTTGACATGGTACCCTCGAAGCATTCTTTGTTTGCGTATGAGGATTCTACCAGTGTGTTTCGAGGCTTGAAGGTCAGAAGGATGGCGGTCCCGCCATGAATCGAACATGGGCTTCAAGCTTCGGAGGCTTGCGTGATATCCACTTCACCACGGGACCAATGCACGCCGGATAGCACCACTCGAATGCCGGGGCAAGCTAGGTCGGTGCGCTACATCAGATCGCCGTAATAAACGAGCCAGAGCAGAGAGCCAAACGCTTTGGGAGAGAGCTTTCGCCCATGTTCACAAGCATCGAAAAGTAGTTTTCGTTGATCGGGTGTGGCGAGTGAAAGATCGATTCCGAGTTCTTCACCGAGAAAATTCCAAAGTTGAAACATTTCAGTTTCAGACAGACAAAGTTCTTCCGTAGGGTTTTCCGATGGCTTCGGAAAACTGGCTTCCAGAATTCTTGAAAGTTCATCCTGTAGTGTCTCGGGTCGCATGAACACTCCAAGAATGTGAAAAGTTCAATGGCTCAACCTTGAGCCAAAGACCATGCCTCACAAGACTTAACGAATCGTCCCAAATCCATTCCGCGACTTCCTTTAACGAGCACCACTGAGTCGCAGATGGAATCTGACAAAACGTTCATGAACGATGCCGGATCTGTTTCTGCTCCCGCGTGCCTCAGCCTCATATTCGCTGTTTGCAATGCGTCGGAATGTTTTAATTTGATTTCGTTAAAGACATCATACATGGCTGTTCCGAACAGGCACAAGTCTGAGTTTTCAAATTTCAGAAGTTTTTCGACCAGTTTGAGATGCCAACTCTTTGACTCCTCACCGAGGTCGAGCATGTCACCAAGAACGAGAATCTTGTGTTGATGTTTCCATTCTGACGAGAGAAGTGCATCGAATGCGGCATCCATACTTGCTGGGCTCGCGTTATAGCAATCGTCGTACAATGTGATCCCTTTATTGAGCTTCACAATGCGGGACCGCATCTCGGGTGGAGTGAATTCTTTCCACGCAGTTTTAAGTTTCGTCACGTCGGGACATAGGATCGATGCCGTGGCCAGTGCGAGAACAAAATTTTGTGCATTATGAATTCCTGGTAATGGAACTTCAAAGGTCATTGTCCATGGCTTTTGATTGTCGTCGAATGAGCTTGGTGTCCAGCTCGTATTTACGATGCTTTGAGTGGCCTTCTGCTCAACGATCTCGAACCTCAGAATTGAAATTTTTTCTGCTCGTGCAAGTTGATGAACGGCTGGGACAAGACTGCCGAAAGATCCTGATTCGCATACCAGCACGTCGCCCTCGCGAATTTCATAAAGAACTTCGCGAAGTCGGGGCTCAGAGCATTGCCAGATGCGTCGACAACTTTTGGGGGCTTCACGGAAGAGAATGAGTTCCTCTTCCACAGCTCTGTCCCAAGAGCCGAGTCCGGCGAGGTGCTCAGGACCAAGTGCGGTGAGCAGTGCAATGTCGGGTGTCGCAATTGAAACGTGTTCGTTCATCGCACCCACATCGTCAATTCCTATTTCTGCAACAAGTGCTGCAGTGCGAATGTTCCTGCGGTGCGCTTTTTGAGTCAACGTAATAGCAAGGCCAAGGAAACCATTTTCGCTTTTGTGGGTGCGCGTGACTTGGGCGTTCAATGCTGTGAGCAGGCAAGCCAGCATTTCTTTGGTTGTCGTCTTGCCATTGCTACCACCCACAGCAATGAGCGGGAAGTTGAATTCCGAACGAAAAGATTTCCCGAGCGTTCTCATGGCCTGAGTTGTGTCTTCAACGGGCAAACACTGCGACTTCCATTTCGGGTTCTTCTCCAACCACGATTTCTCAACCATCGCCGCAACTGCACCTTGTTTGAGGGCAGACTCAACGTAATTGTGGCCATCGTGTGTCTCTCCACGAATGGCAACAAACAGCTCATCGCTACCCACTTTACGACTGTCGGTGCTTAGCGATTGAACGATGGCCTCAGGGTGCTTTAGCAAGTCTTGGGGTGACGACAGGCGCTGTGCCAGGTCACAGAGGGTTTTGGGCCACATGGTGATCCTCCAAGGATGACAAAGAATACAGTGCCTTAGGATTGAAGGCTAATCATCTGCGTCAGAGGCCCCACGCTGTTGAGTGAAAGGGGTATTGCAGGCTATGACTTCCGCCAACACTGAGTTCATTCGGTCCGGAGAACACCATGGACAACACCATTCCTTATACCCTGAAACACAAAATCCGCTTTGTGACAGCCACCGCTCTTTTTGATGGTCACGATGCGAGCATCAATATTATGCGGAGGCTGTTGCAACAGGGCGGTGCTGAGGTCATTCACCTTGGTCACAATCGAAGTGTGCAAGATATCGTGAGTGCTGTTCTCCAAGAGGATGCGCAAGCTGTTGCCATCAGCTCCTACCAAGGCGGGCACGTAGAATTTTTCAAGTACATGAGAGAATGCCTCAACAAGGCTGGGCGCAGCGACGTGAAAATCTTTGGCGGCGGCGGCGGAGTCATTATTCCCTCCGAGATCGACGATTTGCACAGGTCTGGTGTCACGAGGATTTACTCCCCAGACGATGGCCGGCGACTTGGCCTCATGGGTATGATTGGTGATATGCTCGAGCGATCCGATTATGCTCTTAATACCTGGCCTTCCGATCTTTCTGCTCATCCTCTCTCTGCAGATCAAACACTCCGGTTGGCGCGAGCGCTGACTCTGCTTGAAAATCAAATCCAAGCCCTGCCCTCAAATATCCAGAATCAAGTCGAATCTTTTCGCCTTAAGTCATCGCTGGAAAAAGACGGTGCAAATCACAAAGGCACACATCCGCTCGTTCTTGGGGTTACGGGAACAGGAGGAGCTGGCAAGAGCAGTTTGACTGACGAAATCATTCGGCGCTTCACGCTTGAATTTCCAGAACGTAAGATCTGCATTTTCAGCGTTGACCCATCCAAGAAAAAAACTGGAGGCGCACTTTTGGGCGACCGCATTCGAATGAATGCAATCAGTCATCCAAATGTTTTTATGCGCAGCTTTGCGACTCGTGGCAGCAAAAGTGAACTTGCTGGCGTGATGCAGGATGCAATCGCAATGGCGCGTGCTTCTGGTTTTGATTTGGTCATCGTTGAAACGAGTGGAATTGGACAGGGCGACACCGGAATTCTCGGAGTCAGCGATTTGGCAATGTATGTGATGACCAGTGAATATGGTGCTGCGACTCAACTTGAGAAAATCGACATGCTCGATTTCGCGGACCTCATAGCTATCAATAAATTTGATAGGCGAGGCTCAGAAGATGCGTTTCGAGATGTCAAAGCGCAGTTGCGTCGGTCGCGTTTTCAAGGGCAACATGTCGATGAAAATCTCTATCCACTGTTTGGTACCATTGCATCTAAATTCAATGACGATGGGGTTAATGCCCTCTATAGAGCTCTACTCAGAGTCCTCAATGAGAGGAGTGGTTCGAAACACTGGGTTGAAAGATTGCAACTGTCCGTTGCCTCGAAGAGCACTCAGGTTTCCCCGATCATTCCGCAGAACAGAACAAATTATCTCAGTGAGATTGCTGCAACTGTTCGCGCTTATCACGCCGAAACACATCTTCTTTCGGAACAGGCGCGAGACGCACAGTCGCTTGTGCGAGCGAGTCAGTTGGTTGAGCTGACAGCCGAACAAACAGAGAAACGCAATCAAAGCTGGCAGCTTTTGAGCGAAGAAGCGCGCAACACAATAACGCATTGGGAAGCTATCTGCGGCAATTATCGAGGCGATAAATATAAGTATGAGGTGCGCGGACGCACTCATGAAGTTCCAACTCACTTGTTGAGTTTGTCGGGCTCAAAGATTCCGCGCGTTGCGCTCCCTAGTACCCATGATTGGGGAGAGATTCTTAATTTTTCACGCTCTGAGAATGTGCCAGGATCGTTTCCCTACACCGCAGGAGTCTTTCCATTCAAACGCTCGGATGAGGATCCTAAGCGGCAATTTGCTGGCGAAGGCGGACCCGAACGGACCAACAGACGTTTTCATTATTTGACAAAAAATGATCCTGCAAAGCGTTTGTCGACGGCGTTTGATAGCGTCACTCTGTACGGTGACGATCCGGCGATACGTCCTGATATTTACGGTAAGGTCGGCGAAAGTGGCGTGAGCATTGCGACACTGGCCGATATGAAACAGCTTTATGCCGGGTTTGACCTCTGTGATCCGAACACCAGCGTTAGCATGACCATCAATGGTCCAGCCCCCATTCTCCTGGCATTCTTTTTGAATTCAGCGGTTGATCAGCAAATTGAGGTCGCTGAAAAAGAAAAAGGCCGAATCCTCAATCCCGACGAATTTCAAGCTGTGCGCGGCGAAACTTTAAGGCGCGTTCGCGGAACCGTACAGGCAGATATTCTGAAGGAAGATCAGGCACAAAACACGTGTATTTTTTCAACCGATTTCGCACTCAAAATGATGGGCGATATTCAGGATTATTTCATCCGTAATGATGTTCGGAATTACTATTCTGTGAGTATTTCCGGCTACCATATTGCCGAGGCTGGAGCGAATCCAATTACCCAGCTTGCGTTTACGCTTTCGAACGGCTTCACATATGTGGAATATTATTTGAGCCGGGGAATGAAGATCGACGATTTTGCCCCGAATTTGTCATTCTTTTTCAGCAACGGCATGGATCCCGAGTACTCTGTGATTGGTCGCGTCGCGCGTCGAATTTGGGCAATAGCAATTCGTGAAAAGTACAATGGTAACGAGCGTTCGCAGAAACTTAAATACCACATCCAGACAAGCGGACGTTCTCTGCATGCGCAGGAAATTGATTTTAACGACATTCGAACAACTTTGCAGGCGCTGCTTGCCATCAATGATAACTGCAATTCGCTGCATACGAATGCTTATGATGAGGCTATAACGACTCCAACCGAAGAGAGCGTGCGCCGCAGTATGGCAATTCAAATGATTATCAATCGCGAATTCGGCATGGCAAAAAACGAAAATCCGAACCAGGGCTCATACTTTTTGTCGCAATTGACCGATCTTGTTGAAGAGGCCGTTCTCGGCGAATTCGATCGCATCTCTTCGCGTGGTGGTGTCTTGGGTGCAATGGAAACTCAATATCAGCGGGGCAAAATTCAGGAAGAGAGTTTGTACTACGAGACCCTCAAACATTCGGGTGAATTGCCCATCATTGGCGTAAATACATATTTGAACCCCCGTCAGGATGAACTCTCAGCCAATCTGAATATTGAGCTGGCTCGTGCCTCCTACGAAGAGAAAGATGCTCGGCTAAAAAGTATCGATGCATGGAAACAAGAGAATTCGAGTCATTCAGAAAAGGCCCTTGAAAGCTTGAAGGCTGTCGCGTTGTCGAACGGCAACGTTTTTGAAGAACTTCTGAAGACAGCTCGGGTTGCGACTCTCGGCCAAATGACACAAGCACTTTATGCGGTGGGCGGTCAGTACCGTCGTGCGCTGTAATTGGAAAAAAAACTCATGATGGCCCGTAAAAAAACAAGAAAAATGACGGAGAGTCAACGTTGGTTGGCAAGGCTGCAGAAAGTTGAGTCGCCTGACGTCACTTATGTTTCCGAAACTTTTCCCATCATGATGAAAAAAGCACGCGGAATGAAGATTACCGACGTCGACGGCAATTCATATCTCGATTTCACTGCGTGTTTCGGCGTCATGGCTCTCGGCCACGGTTATCCTCGGTTGCAGCGCGCAATGCGCGCTCAAGCGGCAAAGCTTGTTCATGGCATGGGTGATGTTCATCCTTCTGCATCAAAGGTTTTGTTGCTCGAACTCCTCGCTCGAATCACTCCGTTTGATTCCGCCAAATCGGTGCTGAGTTTATCGGGCGGAGAAGCAATGGAGTCGGCACTCAAAACAGCAATGGTTGTCACGGGCCGTCATCAATTTGTGAGTTTTTCAGGTGGCTATCATGGGCTACATTTTGGACCACTCGCATTGTCCGATCGCACTACGTTCACTCGTGGGTTCGAACCATGGATACAAGATAAAAATGTGGTGATTCCGTTCCCGTTCACACAACCGTCTCGAAGTTTGGGTTGCGAGGAACTCACTGAAGAATTTTATCGCGACACACATGGACTTCAACACTGGGACACTGTTTTAGAAAAACTCGAAGATGCTCTTCGCGCTCGTCGAATTGCTGCTGTTGTTATGGAGCCTCTCCAGGGGCGCGGTGGAGAGCGAACTTGGCCTTCGGGTTTTCTTTCTCATGTAAAAAAGCTCGCCCATCAGTATGGCTCGCTGCTCGTTTTTGATGAAATTTACACCGGGTTGGGCCGCACGGGCTCGTTATTTGCTCTCGATCATGAGGGGGTCATTCCTGATCTCTTGGTTCTTGGCAAAGCTTTAGGCGGCGGTCTTCCACTCAGTGCTTGTGTTGGCGATTGTTTGGATGCGTGGGGGCGCTCTGGCGGAGAAGCTCGTCATACGAGTACCTTCCTGGGTCATCCTTTGGCTTGTGCTGTAGGGCATGCCTCGGTGAACGAAATTGTCCGCAGACTTCCCGAATTTAAAAGCGAATTGATCGAAGTTGAGCGGAGCTTCAGTAAATTTTTTGACGAGTATGAGCAGAGGGAGTTCCACAAGGAAAATCCGGTTCAATTGCGAGGCAGAGGCTACATGTGCGGCCTCTGGTTTCCAGCCTCTGCTCCCGGATTTGCAGCTAAAATATCTGAACAACTTCTGCACCTTGGATTCATAACCCTGCCCTCTGGGCCCCGCGGTGACGTGCTCTCATTCACACCACCCTTGATCGCGCGCGGCAAAGAGTTTGATCTGGTTCTGAAGGCAGTCCTTCAAGTTTTGGCAAAATAATTGCCGACATGTTGCATAGGGGATTTTCCCCATTCTAAGGTGGGGGCAGTGTCCCCACCACAAAGGTGAGACACCCAGGAAGAAGGACCCAAAAATGACTACATCTCTGAACAAAGCGCTTCCCCTGACTCAGCTCTCAGAAGACGAGCGCATGTTTTTCCAGTCGGCCCTGGATTTTGCCAAAAAGGAAATAGGACCACTCGTTGCCAAGATGGATGAATCGGAAGTCATGGACCCGGGCATCATCCGTAAAATGCACGAGCTCGGTTTCATGGGCGTCGAAGTGCCGGAAAAATACGGTGGTGCTGGAAGTACTTTTTTTAACGCGATTCTGATCATTGAAGCACTTGCTCAGGTCGACCCAAGTGTCAGTGTGCTCATGGACGTGCAAAACACCTTGGTTGAGAACGCATTTCTCAAATGGGGCACTGATCATCTGAAGAGTAAATATCTTCCTATGCTCACCGCGTCTAAGGTGGGGTCATATTGTCTCACTGAACCCAACAGCGGCTCCGATGCATTTGCTTTGAGAACTCGAGCCTGGGACGAGGGCACTCACTACCGTTTGACGGGTAAAAAGGTTTTTATCACAAACGCGAAAGAAGCAGACATTTTTATTGTCTTTGCAAACCTCAATCCTGAAGCGGGCTACAAAGGGATCACTGCTTTTGTTGTTGAAAAGGGAATGCCTGGATTTGGCCTTGGCAAAAAGGAAGTGAAGCTTGGCATTCGAGCGAGCAGCACATGCGAAGTGATTTTTGAAGATTGCAAAGTACCCAAAGAAAATGTTCTCGGTGAGATTGGCAAGGGCTACAAAATTGCCATCGAAACCCTCAACGAAGGGCGAATTGGTATCGCGGCTCAGATGCTTGGTTTGGCAGAAGGCGCCTATGCAGCTGCGCTGAATTATGTGAAGCAGCGTGAACAGTTTGGTAAGCAATTGAGCGAGTTCCAAGGCGTCCAATTTCAAATCGCTCAAATGGCAATTGAGATCGAAGCTGCGAAATTGATGGTTTATAATGCGGCGCGCTTGAAAGATGCTGGTCTCGATTTTGTCCGCGAAGCAGCTATGGCAAAGCACTTTGCAAGCGATGTCGCAGAGAAAGTTGCGAGTTTGGCATTGGAGCTTTTTGGCGGCTACGGATTTATCAAGGAGTTTCCGGCTGAAAAGTTTTATCGTGATGCAAAAATAGGGAAAATATATGAGGGCACATCGAACATGCAGCTCCAGACGATTGCCAAGCTCTGTCTGAATCGTTAAAAGCCATCTTCGTCAGCGTTGAAGAACCAGAAGGGCCGTTGATTGACGGTCCTTTTTTTGCTTCCTCTCATTAGAGAACCCGGAGAATCAGTACGATGAACATGCAGCCCGTTTTGTTTGAGCGCGTTAAGCTCGGAGCGTTTTCTGTTATTACGAGCATGGCACTTGCAGCTGTGGCAATAGCTCAGGATGGCCCCGTAGCTGTTCCTGGTGGTGCAACGACAACTGGTTCCGCGGCAGCACCAAGCGCTGCACCAGGTTGGATGAACCTCGTCATTTTTGGCGGGATGATTCTGTTTATGTGGTTTTTCGTGATTCGTCCGCAGCAAAAGCGTCAAAAGGAACATAAATCCTTTATCGAGAGCCTGAAAAACGGAATGGAAGTTGTCACTTCGAGTGGTTTGATTGGGCGCATTACATCAATCACAGATACGATTGTGACTCTGGATCTTGGCAGCACATCGGTGCGCGTTCTCAAGCACACAATCTCTGGTGAGCTCGGCAAGCCAAGCCTACAAGCTGCACAATAATAACGCACTTATGACTCTCTTATCGAGGGTCTGTATCCAACGACCCGACGGCAAGCAAAGCCATCGGGTCTTTTTCTTTGCACGAAAGGTTTGTTCGCTGGTGGCCAAACGCCCATCTATTTTGGTACTGTACCGGCCTATCGTTTGAACGTTTGCAGAATCTGAGGAACATCGGGCTATGGAAAAAGGCCAGGGTTTTTTTGGCGGCTTGCCGCTAATGTGGTGGGTTAAGTTCTTTTTAACCATGTGTGCATTTCTTTTCTCTGTTGCATTTACGATACCAACCTTCTTGGGCGACCCCGCCCAATGGAAGAGGGAAGCTCCCACGGGAGAAGAAACGCTCGGGCGTCCTGTGGCGTGGTACCACCGATTCGCAGAGGCTGCTTTACCTTCGTCTCGGATCTCTCTTGGTCTGGATCTCAAGGGCGGCTTGCATCTCGTCTTGGAAGTGGATGTTGAGAAATCGCTGCGCGACAATATCCAGCGCGCTATGAACCGCGCACGTGATCTTGGCGATCGCGATGGCATCAAGACGCAAGCAGCCACTGTTGCTGACGACTACAAAACCAGCATCGAGATTGCTGATGCATCCAAGGCCGATGCCTTTAAGAAAATTGTCTCAGAACAAACCTCACTGATTCAATTCGACAAATCTGAAGGAAATAAAATCGGATTCGTTGCAAACCCATCTGAAATTGATCGCTATAGCGGTGAACTTCTTCAGCAGGCAATTAATACAATTCGAAATCGAATCGACCAATTCGGTGTCGCAGAGCCCAATATTTTTCGGCAGGGCGACAGGCGTGTTGTTGTGCAAATGCCAGGTTTGCAGGATCCCGCGCGCGCCAAGCAGTTGATCGGAAACACTGCACAGCTCGATTTTCGTTTGGTTTCGGCTGAGCTGCGCCAAGATCAGTTGGATAATGTTGTTGAAGAAGGACGTACAGCTCTCAACCTTGTCAAAGATGACACAAAGCCTGAAACTCTTCAGAAGATTTCACAGTGGGCTCGAGACAATGGCAAGATTTCCAAAAGTCTCACGATCATGCTCGATCGTGAGATGGTCACCGAAGGCGGGGTTGCAACACTTGTTTCGTCAAGAGCGTACCTGGTTGACGTTTCTTCAAAGCTGACTGGCGACCTGATCGAGACGGCTGTTGAGTATGCTGACCAAAGTGGTCTCATGCCACAGTATGTCGTTTCTTTGAATTTCAATCCGCAAGGAACAAAGGTTTTCGGCGATCTCACAAAGCAAGCGCGAGAGCCGCAAAACGCCCCGCA
>CAIZJW010000019.1 GCA_903933385.1 uncultured Silvanigrella sp.
CCGCTCGACAATATTGTAGGCGGAATTTTTGCCGACGAAGCGACCATTGCAAACGAAATTAGCGACGGACTCTATGCCAAGATAAAGATGGCCGAGAACGATTGGAGTGCTTCCTCGGAGACAACCAAGCTACAACTCGACGCGTTTGTTCCACTTCCTGGGACCAAAGAGACACCCATCGGGCGTTGGGTTCAATTGGCTGATGTCTGGAGCCGCTGGGGCCTTGTTTTCTCCCAAGGTGGGCCCTGGTCGAGCCTCCGTAGTTCTCTTCCTGAAAAGGGCATGCTCTGGCATGAGCTGCTCAGAGTCTTGGCTGAAGGCGAATATCTGTTTGGAATTAGTGGTGACGGCAATGGCTCTCAGTGGGGCGGACTCACTCTTCCTATCGATCTTCAAATCAACAACCCAGGCGCATTTGATCCTCGCCTACCCTTCAACCAAGTGCGTTTCCTCAGTGGCTTTCTTGATCTGAATTTACCAAGTAACAACTCTCTTTCTTTGGCCAGATTCGGCGGGGAACGCTGGGTGTGGCGGAAAAATTCAATCCCACTTTCTGAACAGTCTCTCCAGTGGTGGACAGCTGCCAGAATGCTCAATCGGTTGCGCCCAGCAAACCGTGGGCAATTCGCAAAATTCTTCCTCGCAAACTCCTTTCTTCCGGATGATGGCTACCAACTTTCACTGTTGGTTCTCCCCGGGATCGACGCACTTCTCGGTGGCCGCTTTATCGATGAAAACACCCGACTCATTCAATCTGCACTTATTGATCCGCAGGTGAGTGGCGTTGCGCAAGCCACACGCAGCAAAGCTGATCCGCAGTCACTCAGTTTACTCCTTATGGCTTTAAGCGCATGGAGTGTAGAACTTAAAAACGTGACTGACCTGAGTGTTTCCCCTGAAACAACAACACAGCTACAAGCAGCTCCGAGCTCACTCTTGAAAGGTGCGCAATTGATCGTGCAAACCCTTCTTGCCGAGCATTTGAGGCCACGTCCTGAAAAAGATTCAGACCTCCCAACAACTCCATGGACTCTTGTGCAGGCCCAGCCGAACAGAATGGAACTTCCCTTGCGGGACCAGGCACAGGTCCTCGCAGCACTCATTTATGCAGAAAAAAGTGCTATGCCTAGCCCCTATCTGAGAGGACGAATCGCACAACTCGCCGCTGGCTTGGCGGAGCGCATGGATGAACCCAGCGCCGCTTCAGCGAGCCCTCTGCTCCTTGGCGAACAACTCTGGTTGCACACAGCCAGCTCTCTTTTTGCCAAGTCTTATCCGGAACACCCCTCGGCTTCCATTTTGCAAAAGCGAAGCGATTCACTTCTACAAAATCTGACTCAATTCGAGCGGAGTGCCCTGCAATGACAAGGGGTCCCAAATGGTCTTTTGTGCCTTTGCTGATGTTAGTTTCTCTCGCTTTGTCAAAAGAGGCTTGGGCCCAATTCGCAGCAGTCGTGCCGGAGGGGGTTCTTGCCATTGTTGGAGCTCACCGATCCTACACCAACCAAACCCACACCTGGGATAGCAAAGGAAAGCGAATTCCACTCAGCAGCAGAGCACAACTCCGATTCGACGGAGAGCATCTTCTCCGAGGTGAAGGAGGGGCAAAACTACAATCGCTGGCCGATGAACTTCGCCGATTCGACCCAAATCCGAACAATTCCACAAGCCTCCTCAAGCGCCTGAATCTAGGTTCCCTCAATGTTGGAGGCCAAGCAGAGCTCAATATTCAGTATTTTGGCTTCGCACTCGGATTGCCCAAAGGCAGCGCGTTCTATGTTGCAGCACCTTTGGTGGACATCAAGGCTCGAACGACTTTCAAGCTTGCTGGCACCAACAATGCCGAAACGATTCGAGAAGAGCTGGGCTCGCTTGCGTATGAAGAATTGCGCAGCGGACTTGCACAAGCTGCGCAGCTCACCGAACGTGACGTTAAGGCGAGCATAGAAGCAGCAGAGTATACCGGAGTTGACTCGTGGAACTACCGTAACCTTGCAGACGTCATTGGTGGCTTTGCATTCGACGTCATACCACCGAGCGAAACTGACCAAGACGGCGAACTCACTCTGCAGGGAGAAACCTTCATCAGCGCACCCACTGGCCATGTCGACAATCCTGATGTCCTTGCGGATGTCGGGATAGGAACGGGTGCATGGGGCTTGGGTTTGGGCTTAACACCTAGCCTCAAGTGGAAGCCCTTCACATTGAGTGTCGAGGGAAATGCAATGGGTTTTCTCCCGAGCCGCCAGAAAATGCGAATTCCGGAAGTTGATGAGACAATCATCCCAGCATCACGCCGTGCGTGGGTGGATATCCAAACAGGACTCGATTGGGGAGTCGGCGCAGTGATCGATGCTAAATTCGACTGGTTTCAGCCTCAATACAGACTCACCTTCAAGCGCCATGAGCGTGACCTCATCAAGGGCAAGCTCAGCGGCAATTATGATGCACTTATGAGAACAACCCAAAAGCAACAAATTGAACAGGGGCTGTGGTTCTACTTTTCAACTATTGATCTCTTCAAAGAAAAAAAATTCCCGCTCCCCTTGCGCTTAAAAGTGGCTGGAAACAATCTGTTCAAAGGGATGAATTCATTCGAAAACAATTTTTTTGAGATTCAATTAGTGAGCTTTCTTCCAACACCCTGGATGCCGGAATAGGAACTTCTTCAATGGATGTTTTCAAACTCGTCCGAGAATTTCTTACCGGCGAAACAGCAGCCGGAAAAATTGAAGAGGAACTTAGTCATCTCGATAATGTCGAAGTTCGCATTGCACTTTTGGGTCGTTCAGGAACTGGAAAATCGAGCCTCATCAACGCTCTTGTGGGAGAGCGAGTGGCTGCATCAGGTGCCGTCGAAACCACCCTGAAAGCACAAGAGTTTAACATCAATGGCCTGATTTTTGTCGATCTTCCTGGCGGCGGTACAACTCATTTTCCGTTCGATGAATATCTCGACACAGTGAAAGTTGCACGCTACGACGCATTCGTACTCGTTGTCTCAAAGAGAATTTTGGAGAGCGACCTAGAACTCTTCGCGGAACTCAAACAGCGTACTGGAAAAAAAATTCACATTGTAAGAACAATGATTGATCAAGACATAGAAAATGCAAACCACGATGGCACGTCATCCGAGCTCGTATTTCCAAAGATTCGCCAAGATCTCGAAAGCAAATTCGGACTTGCCAATCACTGTTGGCTTGTTTCCAATCGACATCCGGAAAAGCACGATTTTCCTGCCTTCTGCGACTCACTCATCGAGGACTTCGACGAAACCAGAAGAGACAAATTCATTTTCGCTGCACAAGCATACACGGCAGAGCAATTGAATCGAAAAAGAGGGGTTGCCGAGAGACACGTCCTGCTCTTCTCGGGCCTCGCAGCTGTGAATGGCTTTAATCCGATTCCAGGTGCCGATGTAGTCACTGATGTAGCGATCTTAGTAAAAATGAATCAGTGGATCCTACGTTGCTATAAACTCGATGAAGAACACATGAAAAAACAGCTCAAGCGCGCACCCCTGAGCTCTGCGCAGGTTACCTTAGTCAATAGACTCATAGCATATGGCACACGCGAATTTATTATTTCGGTTATCAAGCGCCAGGCGACTCGAATGACTGGCAAGGAAATTGCAAAGTGGGTTCCTGTGGTGGGGCAAATGGCCTCGGCTGGTTTGGGTTTTGCACTCACCCGTTGGATGGGCCAAGACCTCGTGAATCAGTGTGAAAAGGCAACGCGTGCTCTCAACACTCTTCCAAGCAACAATATTCTCGCGAATTTGAAGAAGTGATTTTCTTATTGCGAACAGTCAAGAATTGTTCAGAATGAAAAAATTAAAACTTATAGAAAGCCTTAAGTGTCGCAGACATCACTTGTGCGGCGATAGCTTTATTTTTACCTGCAATTGGAAATTCGTAGTCGACATCTAGTTGTAAAGGCACTGAGTACTTTAGGCCATCAAATGTTGCACCCAACTGACTCGAGTAAAATGTTGTGTCTTGTCCGAGTGCAACTCCACTCACTTCACCGGGCATATCGAAGTCGTATTTAAATTGTCCATTCAATATCAAAGCCGAAAATTTCTCATCCCAAAAACCGCCACTCAAAGCCATTTTAAAAAAGCCTATCTGTCGCGCTTCATTGCGCTTGAATGTGCCTAAGTTGGGTTGGCCATCTGCACCAGAAATGTTGGGGTTGGCCGAATTCAAGGCATTGCTGTTCAAAAGTGAAGACCGTTTCTTGCTCCCGGATTGCAGCATAAGCTCCATCTGATTCTGCCAAGAAACAACGAAAACTCTGCTCACGATTTTGTCGATATTGCTCCGAATTCCCAAATCGAGTGTGCCACGGCCAGTGGGCCGCTGTGCGGCTGGGACGATGGTAAAGGAGCCTGTTGGCAACCGTAGGCCCAAGCCGAGCGACACATTCAAATCCCAATTCTTTACAAAACCAACCTCAGGATCAGCCAACGCAACAAGCGCACCAATTTCGTAATCCCCCCAACCAGTGCGCCCCGAAGTAGGAACTGCAGCGTTGACTACAAGTGCTGAGGCAACTGTTTTGAGAGGCACGCCCGCCCTGACGTCGAGCTTTTCCCCGGTAGGAAGTGTAAGCGTCGTATTCAACGGTAATGAGAGAGAATTTTGGTTGATGGCAATCACGCAGGTTTGCACATCAGAGCAGAGCTTATCTGCAACTAATCTTTGAGCGGCGACCTCGATAAAACCATCATATTTTTCCCTATAAATGGATGATTTTTGGAACTCACTCCCATTCATAGAGAGATTATTCTCAAAAACATGCGGAGCAATAAACTGAAGTGAGACCGCAGGTGTCAGTCCATATTCAAACACCAAGGCAGCTGCCTGTGCCGAAAAACTCAAGCCAGAAGTCTCTGATTTTCCAGTTGCTCCATATGCGGTTTTTGCCTCCGCTCTGCGATACACAGATCGAAAGCGCATTACACCCTGTGGGAGGGTTTGACCCTCGCCTTGAACGAGCCGACTCGTTGTGAGCGATTGTTGTGCTGATGGTAATGCTGAACTCTGTGGAGAGGCGTCCTGCGAGTACGCAGGCAGAGGTAACAACACCGCAAAAATAGACGCCCGAACGAATGAGATTTCTATTGCGAGTGCAATTTTCATTTGCGAGACTCCAAAGCGCAGCAAAAAAATACAAAAGCTCATTTTGAGATTCCACTTCAGCATGCTCTCGAGGCATTCGTCATTCAAGGACAGAATCTTGTCCTTTTTCCTTTGAATGAGAATTTTAAAAACGCTAAATTGAGGTCTCGATGGTGTTGGATTGATCAAATCTGAGAGGTGTTCATCAGCGATGCAAAATACTTTTTCAGCCACGGCAAATAGTTCATTTGCAGGAACCCTCGCCATCCTGGTGATCTTCTCATCTGCTTGCGGGATAAAAAGCAAAAACACCAACCTTCCCAAAGCAGCAGGCGAAATTACCGTCGCAGATGTCGACGACCAGAATTTTCTTCGCGGCACCCAGCGATGGAACGATCTTCTCAGCGCACTTAAGCTTACAAACGATGGGACCTCATCATCCCTGGTGACACCGAGTGAGTTTTTTGCAAACACGCCTGAAGCAACTCTGGCCTATCAGCAACTCACGGCAGCGATTGAAGCAGAACATCTTAAAACAGCGCATCGCACAGGGTGTGCCGAAGTGCTCGAATTTGAGGACATTGGCCAGGCAAAGGCCTTTGACTTCTCGCAATTTAAAATAACCGAACTTTCGGGTGCGAAATGGTATCTCATGAAATACCGCAGAAAGAATTCCTCTGGCGCGCCTGATTCAATCATAAATGGGGCTCTAGTCTCCATTCCTGAGGATACTGGAAGCTATCCAGTGATAGCATATGCACATGCGGGCGATCAGGGACTCAATCAAATAGAACTCGCTGGTGTTTTTGGACAGGAACAACTCAAATACATTATTGTTGCCCCTGCTTATCCAGGAGAATCAATTACAGCAGCAAAATCTTTTGGAGCAGCAGACGTATCAGATCCCTACAACACCGACGCAGAAGACCTTTTGGCATCACACAATTGTGTTGTGGAAGCGTTGAGCGTTCCCTCTGCGCTCCTCAATATGCGAAGCAAAATCAAAAGGCGCAGCACAGGAGCCTATGCAGGTAGCCCAGTTTCAGCGACCATCGGAGTTTCGCGAGGTGGCATGGCATCACTCATTGCACTCGCCAAGAACGCAGCATTAATTTCTGCCAATCGCTCCGAAGCCAAGCGATTCAGTTGCGCAGCGACGGCAATCAATCCAAATACATTTGTTTATGGTGAATTTAGAGTTTTCCTCGAAGCAGCAGTGCGCGGTACTGCCGAAAGTACATCATTTTATTCTCTACCCACTGCCCGGCAGCTCAACGGCCTCTTGAAAGAGTTCAGGGATGGTAAAGAAGGCGTGACAGCGAGCAGCACAGCGCTCGAGCTTCAAAAGCGTGATGCAACATTCAATGCTGCCCTCTTTTTACCAACGCTCCGCAATTGGAGCACAGACGGAAAAGGCTCGCTTCTTATGATGCATGGCACACTCGACAAAAAAATTCCCATCTCTCAGGGAATTATCGGAGCCGGGATATATTCTTCAAGTGTTCAACGCCTCGTAGCATCTGGCGTCTCGCCCGGAGTTTTCACCAATACGCTTGGCTTTGTTCCGCAGCCGCCGTTTTCCGTGGATGGTGGAGTCACCCTCACCCAAGGTTCCGACATGCATGGCGACTTCGCCTGGTTCACAAGTTTGGCCGAACTAAACACAGCTAAACTCGATCCCACTTCACTCCAACCCACAAAACTCACAAATGGTGAATTCGGTCAATCAAAAACGCCTTTCACCGTTCTCGCTGAGTGGCTCGGCGACACAGCACAAGGCTGCGCAGCAACCTTCTAGAAATCAAAACTCAATCAAAGGTTTGGTGTTATGAAATTCCTCGAATCTATAACTCTTTTCTCATTTATTTCTGCTTCTTTGTCGCTTCCAAATTTTGAGGCATTTGCCTCCAATACGTTTGAAAACATCTATCCTTTTCCACCTAAGTCATTCATGACAGCAATGAAATGGCGATGGAATCGCATTCCTGCAATCTGGCCAACATCGCGTCCACTCACTCAAACACCAAAAGTGGGACGAACTCTTCAAGGACAGCAAGCTACAATCACCTGGATTGGTCATTCTTCATTCTTGGCGGAATTTGAAAATTTCCGCATTCTCATGGATCCGGTTTACTCGAAGACACTTGGGCCGCATCCTTGGCTCGCACCATCGCGTGTTGTTGATGCTGGACTTTCAATGGAGCAAACACCAAAAATTGATCTTATTTTACTCAGTCATGACCATTTCGATCACATGGATCTGCCAAGTTTGAAATTTTTTGCTCAGCGTGACAATCCGGTCATCATTGCAGGCCAAGGCAACAAACCTCTCCTCGAAGAAACTGGTTTCAGCAAAATCGTTGAGCTCAACTGGTGGGATAAACATACCGTACAAGAGGATGTGGACGTCACCTTCGTTCCGGCACAACACTGGTCAACGCGCTCTCTCTTGTCTCGCAACACAACCCTTTGGGGAGGGTTCTATTTCAAACTCAAAGGCAAGACACTCTATTTTGTGGGAGACACCGGCTACCACCCAAAGCTATTTCAGGAGATTCAATCCCGACTCGGCACTCCGGATTTCTCGTTTATCCCGATCGGAGCCTATGCACCACGCGACTTTATGCGTGATCAGCATGTCGACCCAAAAGAAGCTGTGGATATTCATAGCGACGTAAAATCGAAAAAGAGTGTTGGCATGCACTGGGGAACATTTCAACTCACCGACGAAGCGATCGATGAACCATGCGAGCTTCTCAAAACAGAAACAAAAATTAAAGGAATGAGACCTGACGATTTCACCTGTATGGAAGCGGGTGAGACACGCTTCATTTTTAACGAAGAAATGCGAGCAGAAAATTAAGGTATCATTGCTGCAATGCTACCATCTCTGTTTCAGAGTGCGGCAGGTCGTAGTTCTGCTGGGAGCGCAGCGAAGCGACAAGGTCGGGCATTGTCTTCATCAAACGCTGCGTGTTTTCAATTGCTCGTGTTGCTTTAATGAGTTGCTCACTCATTTGCCCACTTAAATCTTCCAGAGTTCGGCTCGCTTCCTGCAGAATTCTAATTTTTTCGTTCACCCCAATTGACATTTCATAATAGCGGACAGCATGTGACAAGGGCTGCAATGCCACAAAGAGGGTGTGAGGCGACACAACCAAAACTTGTTCATCAACAAGCGATTGCCAAAGCTCAACATCGTGCAGAACCTCAAGAAAAACTGCCTCCGACGGAACAAACAAATACGCGAAATCGGTTGTTCCAAGCTCTGGCTTGACGTACTTCCGCGCAATTTCGCGTGCACTTGTTCTAATTGCTTGTGCCAATTGCTTTCGCGCATCCTTGACGGCCAGCTCATCCAAGCTTCCTTCCAGTAAAATTTGCACACCGGAATAATGAAACTTGGCATCTATCGGTACAACCAAACCAACGTGCGGAAATCGAATAACAGCATCAGCACGCGCGCCGCCAATGTCGTACTGGAAGGCGTAAGCATGGGGAGGCAAAACATCACTCAGAAGCCTCTCAAGGGATGTTTCGCCAAGTATTCTGCCCCGTAAATGAGGCACAACAAGTGCTGTTTTTAGGGAACCTACAGCTTCGTTCATCACTTTGAGTTGCTGGGCATGCCCACCCAATTGAGAGTGAACATCACGACTCCAGTTGTCCACCCGCGCAGACATGAACTCCGATTGCTGAATGATTTGATTTTCGATCTTTTTTTGTTGAGCAGCCAACTCCTGGTACTTGGCGTCCTGCTTCTTTTGCTCGCTTCGGCTCCAGCCTCGGAGAATGACCCCAAGTGAAACCAGGCCAATAAGCATTGTTACACACAGTGGATATGCGAGCGACGTGATAATTGTGCTAGTATCGAATTGGGTCATATAAACTCCTCTGTGTCAGGGTCAATTCTATGGGTGCTTCACGTTCATTGCCATCAAATGCGTTGGGTGGTTGGCTCCATACACACTCCGCACTTGAACAGTTTGAGCCACTCACTCATTTTTTGCTGCAATTCCAGAGCGACCACACGCGGAGAAACTATTTTGCTGACATTGAACATTTCTTTGCATTTTGGAATGAGAACGGAACGAACCTTGCTCAATCCTTAAACCAAATAAATGAAAAGCATATTCTTCTCTGGCTTGAGCAATTCAAGCAGAGTTCAACCCGCGCTCGAAAATTAGCGTCACTCAGTTCATTCATGAAATTCTGCGAAAGTCGCCGTTGGACAGAGCACAACCCATGCGTCCTTATCAAACGACCTAGCGTCACCAACCGCAAAACATCGCAAGCACTCAGTGAAGAAGAAGTTGAGTGCCTCATGCATCATCTGCATTTCCGTGCATTCGATTTTGTGTACTCAGGCTCACATGCCACACGACAAAAAGGAACCGCACTTCTTCGTTTTTCGGTTTTGCACACGTTATTTACAGTAGGAATGCGCGTTGACGAATTGTGTGAAATGCGTATTTGTGATCTCGATCTCGCATCAGAATCTCCAAAATTGAGATTTGTAACAAAGGGTGGCGACGAGCACACAACGCTTATTTCCAGCAGCTGTGCTGAAGTTATTCAATTCTATTTATCTGAGATGCGCAGTCATGCTGAGGCAAATGATACTGTTTTTATTCGTGTGCAAGATTCGCGGAAGCCGGTAAAGCTTTCACAAACAAGCGTGTTTCAAATGATCCGTTCAGCTGCTACAGAGGCCGGCATCAACAAAACTCTCAGCCCTCATAGCGCACGAGCCACAGTTGCCACAGTTCTGCATCGAAGCGGCGTTCCGCTCGGATTCATTCAAAGACTTCTGAACCACAAACAGATCACGACAACCGCAAAATACGTTAAAAAAGCAAATGAGCGCAGCGAATCGGCCGCGCTCAAAGCACCTGTTGCAAGTTGGCTCACTACCGACAAAACTTCCGATTAACATCCGCGAGCGAATCGCGAGTTACAGCATCGGAGCCACGTAGGAATCAGATATCCTCGTCGTCATCTTCCATACCAGGACCAACAATAGTCAGCTTGCTATCGTCAAGGTCAGCATTCTTAACGGCATCGCGAAGCTTTTCAGAGGGATGAAAAGTTACAACGCGGCGCGCGGAAATCTCAATGCGCTCACCTGTGTGAGGGTTGCGGCCAGGGCGGCTCTGCTTGCTTTTCACAGTCCACTTGCCAAACCCAGAAATTTTAACTTCCTCGCTCTGCTCAAGCTTGTTTTTCATAGTTTCGAGCATCAACTCAACAAGCTTTTTGGCCTCTTGGGACGAAAACTGCGTCCTCTGGCGGATTGTCTCAACAAGACGGTCTTTGGTGAGTGTCATGGCAATTCGTCCTCTCTCCGCGGTACGGCAGCAGTGTCAACTTGCGTTCATCATTTCATACCCTTATCCGCCCCCACAACGCCTCCCATGTCAAAATTCCCAATCCTCCCCACAATCACTTAAATTCAGGCGTTATGGAGGGATAGCTGCTTGCTCGGCAACCAATGAGGGATTAGATAAGGGGTTGGATGGCTTTTCGTAGTTCAGGAGAAACCCCATATGTTGACCTTCCTTCATGGATTTTTCGCCGCAACCCTTCTCGCCGCTGTTCTCGCAGACGCTCTTTTTGTCCGCTCCAAGGGTTCGCAAATTCTTCAGCCCTCTGCACTCATAACCTCGTGGCGACGCTGGATCGGCCTGTATGAAATGGTTTCAGTGGTGGTTGTGGCGGCCTTGGGAATTGTTAAATGGATGCCATTTGCCAAGGGATATCCACCTCACATCTTCCATGCAAAACTCGGTCTTCTGCTTGTTCTTCTCGCCATCACTAAAATCCGGATGTTCAAAGAGCGACGCAGTGGCGAACCATCCCTGTTGCTCACCCGCTTGATGTTGGCAGTGGTTACAGTCATGTTTCTTTTGGGCTTGAGCTATCACACCGGAGTTGGCGTATGACACAACCTCAGCCGAGTCACACGACACACACACCCGGACGTGTTCGGGTTCTGACAGGCGCAAAGCCAACGTCGGAGCTTCATGTCGGGAATTACTTTGGCGCTATTCGTCCGGCGATTGAAGCCTCACATGACGCCGGAAAAGAAGTCATTCTCATGTGTGTCGATTGGCACGGCCTCACCGATCGCTCCAAAATTCTTGAGCCGGGCAAATACACTGCCGGACTTCTGGCAACCTATCTCACAATGGGGTTTTCGCTCGAAAAGAACATGATCGTTCTTCAAAGTGAAATTCCGGAGATCCCCGAAATCGCGTGGTACCTTTCTTGTGTCAGTGCGGTTGGCTTACTCGAACGGGCCCATGCCTACAAAGATGCTCTCAACAGCGGAAAAGAGCCTACTGCAGGCTTGTTTAACTATCCGATTCTGATGGCAGCCGACATTGTGACCTTTGATGCACAGGTCGTCCCAGTTGGAAAAGATCAATCACAGCATCTCGAATACGCTTCCGATATGGTCAAATTGTTCAACAACGCCGTCGGACGGCCTGTTCTGTTCGAGCCCAAGGCTCTCATACAAGAAACACCGCTCCTCATAGGGATTGATGGTGAGCGCAAAATGAGCAAAAGCTATGGAAATCACCTGCCGCTTTTTGCTCCCAAAAAAGAAATTGAAAAAAGAATCAAAGAAATCAAAACAGACTCTAAAGGACTCGACGACCCCAAAGACCCTGAAACCTGCGCGGTCTTTCAAATCCTTAAGTCTTTTGCCAGCAAGGAATCGATTGCCTACATGGAGGAGCGTCTGCGCACCGGCACGGGCTATGGCTATGGCCATGCTAAAAAAGATCTCATCGATGAACATGAGCGTGTTTTTGGCTGCAAACGGGAACTCTATGAGCACTACATCAACAGTCCACGTGAAATGGCACAATTGCTGACTCCGTCGCACAACAGCGCGCGACAGTTGGCAGCGACAGTTCGCCAACGGGTGCGCGATGCCCTCAGTTTGGGTATCCTTTAGGCAAACCCGCTGCCTGCAGGAGCCCCAATGAGTCGTTGTCAGTTGTCGCAGGGCACCCGCCCTCTTTCGCTCGCCCTTCTTGCCAGCATGACGCTGAGTGGTTGCCAGCTGTTCACAAAGTCGAACACAAACACATTTGTGCAAAAAGACAAACTCGGAAAAATCGAAGCCCTTCTTCTTCCCTACAATGACACTATTGCTGATGCACCAGCGGCAGCTCACACCACCACACCATCAACTCCGTCGGCAACAGCACCCGATGGAGCCGATGCAATATCAGCGGACGACGCCACCACCACCGACACGAGCGATGCAGTGACCACAGCCTTCAAAAAAATGGGGCAATGTTGGTATCTTGTTAGAGCCACCGATGTGCGTAAAAAGAAAATTGATCTTGCCAACATCAATTTGAGTCTGCCTGCCGATCAGGCCGACGCAGTTGAAGGCGCAGAGCTTGTCACAACAAACTTCGTACCAACACCAGCACTCATTGGTGCCATGAAACGAGATCCCTTCTTGAAAAACATGCGCGCTCAATACGACAACACCAAACTTCGTTTGACCGAGGCAAGTCAGCGCAATTTTTCAAACCTAACGTCTAACCCCGTTTACGTCGCTACCATCGGTGGCACAATCGCAAGCCAAGCGTTCCTGAACGATCGGTTGGGCGGAATGAGTGCAGAGGAATTGCTCGCCAACAAGGATAAGGCGCTGCAGTTTTGGCAACGGGTGACTGAAAATTCTGTTCTTGCAAAATTCCGCAATGGCGCAATGGTTGCCAAGCTTGCAGGTCCAAGAAATGTCATTGTCAAATCAGCCTTCGGTGTCTTCGACAAAGCTCACCAGTTCTGTTTCCGAAATCCAAATACGGCGCGTGTTATGGGGCTTGCCTGCGTCACTGCATTAGTGACAACCATGACTGCTGCCATCCAAGGCTCAGTCAATCTTTGGACAGAGGGCACTGAGAAACCACCACCACTTTTCAAAGCTGAAAAACAATTTCTCGAGGAATTTGCGGCAGCAGTGGCTGACATAGAAAAAGAAGCTGCGGTTACGGGCGATGAACTCAACGCCTTGGTGCGCCCGAGTGACAATAAAAATCAGGATGGAATTCTGCGCCGCCTGGGTAAACGTCCCGGAGCCACATGTCCAACATCAAACCAAGCCGCGCGAAACATGCGTGTTGCTGCCGGACTTGAGCAGTGAGTTGTCTCATTTAAAAAAGGGTCAGTGTGAGATTCATTCACACTGACCCTTTTTTATTTTGGATTCCACAGCTCAAAGCATCAAGCCAACATCGAGTCCGAATCGAGTCGTTTTGTCTGTTCTACCGACGCCGGCAAAAATGGAGATATTGTCGTTTTCAAATCCCAGACGTCCCTCGCCGCCAACGTCATCGCGCCATTTTTCCTTTTCGTCCCACACACCACCGCCAAGTGCACGGGCACCAATGACAACGCCTGAGATGTTGTATCCCGCCCCAAGAATAGCATGCGCACTCGCACGTCTCATGAGATCACTCCCCTTGGCCATGGAAACAGCAGTGCCGCCCATTTCTGTGCGCAAATGTGGAATTCCGGTATTTGGGCGCACATACGCAGCTTCAAAACCAATGGCCGGATATGATTCATCTGAATCACGGTCTGCATCCTGCCCCATACGGGCTGCAATGCGTCCGAAATTCTCTCGCACCCCCTCAGCCTTGATCACAGGCTCTATCGAAACCCGTGGGAGCTCTTCTGCCTTCGCAGGTTCAATTTGAATATCTCCAGATTCTTTACCGGCACCCGCCGTCGTGTGCAGAGGACGTTCCTCTGTCATCACGGGTGACTCACCCTCTTCCATCGCAGCTATCTTTTCTGGCTTCACTGCCACTGTCGTTAATCGGACCGAGTCTGCCATCCGCGCATTCGGACCAATGTTCACAGAATCAATTCTTGCGTTCGGAAAATCTGCACTCAAAAGCTTTTTCAAGTTATCGATGCGCAGATCGCCCAGCGCGATGTTCCTTTTGGCAGCCCCAGCTGTGTGAGTTGAAGCAAGCAAATGGAAAAACTCCACATCTGCTTTCCGCTCTGTGAAACGAGCCAAGCATTCATTGAATTCCTTCATTGGAACGGCGGCTTCGCTTTTCTTGTATTTTAAAGTACATTCCTGAACATCCGAGCGAGCGGCAGCATTAGCAGTCTTTACGCTCGCGATCCCTACCACCAAAGCACTGCTGGCCATCAGCCAATGACAAACATTCATACTGCCTCCTTTATTACCTTCTGCATGAAGACCTGCCGGCACTGTCAGGCAAAGCGCAATGTCATTCAATTCAACAATCTGAGGTGTTCTCAAGGTTGTTTAAAGAATTGCTTGACCCGAGCGAGAAAGCGCAATAGCGACTCATCTTTAGTTAGGGAAAATCCAATGAAAATGCGCATCTTGTTCAAACAAGCATTCTCTCAACTGCAATCTGCCGTGTTTTTCATTTTCTGTGTCCTGATTGCCCAAACACCTGCTTTGGCATCTCAATTCTCGAATGAAACCAGAGAAGCTCAGAGCGTTCTCCGGCCTGGCGATATACTTCTTGTCCCGCTCAATTGTTATGTTTGCAATGCAATCGAAAAAGAAACTGGTGTTCCATATTCACACTCAGTTGTCGTTGCAAACGAGGCCGCTGACCAAAGTCAGATTTTTGTTTACGAAGCTTGGGGAAAGACCACAAAAACCAACCTCAGCGAAATTCAAAGTCGAGCTCAGAAAAAACAAAGTTTATATCACCTAAGACCCAGAGAATTTTTTGAGGGACAGTCACCCACCGAGATGCAACTCGCAGAAAAATTTGCTTCCGATTTTTCAAAAACACAATTCGATAATGAGTTCCTTTGGAACAATGTTGATGAAAATAATGTTGAAAAACTCTATTGCGCCGAGTTTGTGGTTAAGTTCATCAATACGTTTCTGCAAAATCCACAACCACCCTCACCCATGAGCTTCACCAAGTTAGGTGATTTTTGGAAGAAATATTACCAACAATTCGGCATGCCAGTGCCTGAAGGCGAGCCTGGGGCATCTCCCTCAACTCTCTACTCGAGTTCGCGTTTCATCAAACTGGGTTTACTTAAGCAAAATTAACAACACTAAAAGGCACTCTTGAAATGAGCCAATTTATCGGAATCATCGGTATTGCTTTCATGTTCGGCGTTGCTTGGCTCATGAGTGAAAACCGCAAAGCGGTCCCCTGGAAAATGGTAGCCATGGCAACCCTCATGCAGCTTGTCCTTGGCATACTCATTGCCGGAATTCCTGCCTTGAATATAAAAGGTCCGCTGAATCCATTTTTTTCCGCTGCCAACGATGCAATTATTTCATGTTTATCGTTTGTAGACAGCGGTTCAAAATTCGTTTTTGGTCCGCTCACGCAGCCCGAAAAAATTGGCGACTACATCATTGCATTTAAAGTGCTGCCAACCATTATTTTCTTTGCGTCACTCATGGCTGTTCTCTATCATTTTGGCATCATGCAAAAGATTGTGAATTTCTTTGCAATGATCATGCGCAGATTTCTTGGAATCAGCGGCGCAGAATCGTTATCAACAGCGGGCAATATATTTCTTGGACAAACAGAAGCTCCGCTGCTTGTAAAGCCCTACGTAGAATCCATGTCGCGCAGCGAAATTATGTGCGTTATGGTGGGCGGCTTTGCCAACGTGGCAGGCGGGGTTCTCGCAGCCTACGTTGGAATGTTGTCTGGAATGATTCCCAACATTGCAGGACATCTCCTCACCGTGAGCGTGATGTCTGCACCAGCAACCATTGTGTTCGCCAAGATCATGGTTCCAGAAATGAAAAAGGATGAAGTCGCTACAAACGTGAGTCTGTCGGGACAATCTATCTACACCAATGGCATAGACGCTGCAGCGCATGGGGCACTGGAAGGCACACAGCTAGCCATCACAGTGGGTGGCATGCTCATTGCCTTCATTGCACTCATGGCGATGGCAAATGGAGCTTTAGGATGGCTCAGTGACTTAACAGGACTTTCGCTGCTCCTTGGTTCAAAAATTAGTTTGGAGCTCATCCTCGGCTGGCTGTTTGCACCATTCTCCTGGATGCTTGGGGTTTCATCAGAGCACATCCTTTTTGCCGGTCAGTTGCTTGGTAAAAAACTGATCCTCAATGAGTTTGTCGCTTATCTCGATCTCGCAAAGAATGGCTCTGCCCTCGATCAACGCTCCGCTCTCATCATGTCGTATGCACTCTGTGGATTTGCCAACATCGGTTCAATCGCAATTCAAATTGGCGGAATCGGCAGCATCGCACCTGGCAAAAAAAGCGAGCTGGCCGCCCTGGGAGTGAAGGCAATGTTTGCGGGAATGTTCGCTTCTGCGATGTGTGGCGCGATCATGGGCTTATTACTTTGAGTCCCTCAAAGACGCTTGAGCTGTAACGTCCGCCCTTCGCAACTCAGTGTTCCCGAATTACTCAATAAACTGAGCGAGCATCGAAAAGTTCCGGTGCCAAGGCAGCCTTTCGGACCGTCCGACTCCAAAACTTTGATATTAATGATCCCCACATGAGCTGCGTTCGGCGGAAACAAAAATCGGCTCTGACATCGCAAGGAAACCGCGGTGCAATCCTGGTTAAATGTAAGCCGTTCACCTTCGGGAAAATCTGCTTGCCACACGCCCACGAGTGGACTCTCAAGGCAGGTATCCTTGCCAAAAGGCGCTGGGCTTTCTTCAAGAAGCGGCTTGGACACACAAGCACCAAGCAACAACAACATTGGTATGCAGCTCAACCGAAGATTCATCTTGGGCCTCTTTGAGTGATCATTTGCATTTTAAAGTTATCGAAGACACTCGTGGGATATCGGTATGCAGCCAAATCGCTTAAGTTTTTTTTAATCAAACAAAAATAATCAGCCGCATTGCTTTAAAGATTCAAAAATTTACAAACTTTTGCCGATATCGTTTCAAAATGGTTAGATTTTGGGGCCTAAAATGTGGCTTGCGAGAGTTTCATTTAATCAAATTAGATTCTTAGCATCTACCCTGCTTGTGATCGCGGTGGGTGCTTGCTCTGGTCGGCAGGTGACTTACGAGACTCTCAGCCCCGAACAAAACATTGAAACAGGAAGTTCGAATTCAAAACCAACCGAAGCTGATGCGCTTTATAAAACCGGTTCTGCAGGTTTAGCTCTCATCAACACTCCTCCTTCTGAAACCATGTTGTCTGCTTTTGTCACAGCCATTGAAGCTCCTCCAGGAGCATCTTACCGCTTTTCGCTTCTTCCTAGTGAGGGTGCATCGTGCAGCAACTGGAACGAATTTCGTTCTACGGAAGAGCCGTTGAAGGTAGAGCTCGGGTCCGATGGCCCAAAAACTCTTTGTGTCCAAAAGAAAGAAAAAAGTGGAACACTCGGAAGTCCACTTGTCCTCAACTTCAGAAAAAAATCTGTACCAGATGACGGACCTGAATATACACTTTCTGGGCGTCCATCCCTTTACACGAATCTTTCAACTGCAAAAATCTTTTTGAACAGCGGCGACGCTGTTGAATATCGTGCTTCATTTGTAACAACAATGCTGTGTCCGACATTGGAATTAGCACAGTGGAAAGCTACTAGCACGCCTTTAGATTTACGATTCAGATACGATGGAGCATGGAATCTTTGTATAGATGTGCGCGATAAATTCGGTAACCGAAATAAACTACCGCACAGCCATATTTGGAACCGTGACACCGTCTATCCTGTCATGGAAGAATTGCCACTGCCCGGAGGAGCGACACAGCTCGATGAGCTCATATTCAATGTCAAAGGCTCGCAGGTTTATGAATATCAATACGCACTCATAGCCGGAGTTTCGCAATGCACGAATGTGGTTTATTCAGTTTTTACTTTGGCAACCCAGCCACTCAAACTTGATCTCAAGGGCGACGGCCTCAAAACGCTCTGTGCTTTGACACGCAGCGAGGGCGGACTTCTGCAGCAAGCACCCTATGTCAAACTAATCCAAAAAGTTAAACTTAAAGCAGATGTTAAAATCCAGCCCATCGAGGTTGTGCGAAATTCCAACGGAAGCACAACAGTAAAAAATAACATCCGCAAATTTGTCATTGGTGGACAGAGCATTACCCACTACAAATCTGCTTCACTCGATCGCTCAGACAACTGCAATAATCAGCGCCCACCATCATCTGCAGCGATTCCTGTGTCAACGCAACTTGAAATCACTTTCACTCCTGGAGGTATCAAAACGTTGTGTGTTTGGGGTTTGGCAATCAGTTCAGCAGACAGTCAAATCACTCAAGAAACACCTACATATATTCGCTTCTTCAATGACGCTATTGACCACACTGTTGTGCAGGGAACTAATTTAGTGCCCTACACTCTGCAGCAGGCGTACACAACATGCGGCAAATGCCATGACATCTTTACTGAAGCCGACTACAGAGACAAAGCAGTTAACATTGCCATGCGCTTACGCGACAAAAATCATTCGAACCCGATGCCCAAGGGTGGTTGGAGCAGCGCAGAACAACGAGCAGGCATGCTCTTGTTTCTTTATTCAATCCCCGGATACCCACAAGACTTACCTCAAACGCTGCGCGCTCCGTAGTAGAAATCCAACATTCACTGCCGAGAATTTCGTTCAAGTAATGGAACGCATGTTCAATCCATCGAAATGAAACATTCAGAAATTGCATAAATCGACTGTTTACTTGTTCAATGAACGATGAAATTTTTAGAGTTGAAAGAAATCTCAAGAGGTTCTAATGACGCCACGCACGGAAATCCTCCCATTACCGTTTGGTAAGATATTA
Source organism: uncultured Silvanigrella sp. (assembly GCA_903933385.1). GTDB lineage: Bacteria > Bdellovibrionota_B > Oligoflexia > Silvanigrellales > Silvanigrellaceae > RFOM01. The sequence continues at coordinate 18,904 of CAIZJW010000019.1, forward strand.
ACCAAAGTGATGAAAGAGAGGCAGCTCACCATTCAAGCCATCGCAAACTTGGCTGGAGTGAACAAAAGCGTTGTTCACGGATGGATGACCGGTACGACTCCACACGACCTAATCGCGATCGGAAAACTCTCAAAGGCGCTTGGAATTGGATTTCGAGAACTGCTTCTCGGAGAGCCAGAACTTCCTGTCACAATGTCGTCGCTTGACGTTCAATTTGATAAACAAGTCATTTTCGAGGGAGTTTGCGAAATCTTGATCAAAAGAATTGTACCCAGGCAGGAACTTGATTGAGCCGAATTATTTTTAGAACAAAGCTGAGATGCTCTCTTAGTTTTTAAGATTATCCCGCTCCAGAAAACGCCGAGCAGGCGACCTCCACGACGAGAGAGGAACGACACGACCACTCGGTAACATCACTGCGCCTTTCGCATAATCGACTTCAATTTTCTGACGATTTGGCAGCACGATCGCAACAGTTTCATCGACCAAGTGTGAAGTCATGAGACCCGAGACTGTTCTGAGTCTGTCTTTCGGCACAGAACCGAACAGCGACATACTATCGAGTCGAGTCGACTCAGGAGGAGCGCATCCCCAGAGAGCCAGTGTTGTTGCAAAGAGATCAGCTTGCGATATTGGTGCGCCAGAGTTTTGTACCAACCCTTCTCCCTGATTTTCAGGTGGCAACACAAACAGCGGATTGCGGATCACATTGTCGGAATAGCCGCTGTTAAAACGCGATTCCTTGGACAAATTTTGGCCATGATCTGACGAATAAAACACCCAGGTTCCGGGATGACGAGCTCTCACGACATTCAACAACTCGCGCATGTAAGCATCAAATTGGACAACAGTATTGTCATAAGCATTGTCATCGTTCGCAGTGAGTTCGGGCAGAAACTTTTTGAATTGCGGAAGGGAATGTGTTGAATACGGATAATGACTTCCATCCATATGCAAAGTCAGAAAAAATGGGGCCTGAGTAGAATTCAGGTAGGGAATGGCCCCCTCAGTCAGAACCTTAAAATCCTCTGCCCCCTTTGAAATACCAGCACTGCGATCAAAATCGGTTCCAGATTTAAAAAGATCTACATTCCCGTTGATGATGATTTTATCTTGGTTTCCCCAGCGCAGCTCTTGAGCACCAATAAAAGCAGTTCTGAGACCAGCAGCTTTCGCATAGTCAAAAATCGATGGCGTGCGATAAAGACGCCCGTTGCCATCTGGACCCTGCAAACCAAAAAACAAATAAGGCACAGAAACTCTTGTTACAGTGCCTATACTCACTGCATTATTAAAACGCATCAAACGTTCTGCTTGCCACTCCTGAACGAGAAAATCAGTTGTCTTCCTTTTGTAACCATAGAGTGACATTCTCGATGCAACGAGACTCTCTCCCACAACCCAGATAACCGATGGCTTCCCGCCCGCAACTTCATCGGCACTGCATTTGAGGTTTGTGAAATTGCGCTGACCGGGAATTTCTGTCTTATAAAAATTGTCCGGCATACGAATCAGATCAGTAAAAGCAGAACTCGCGCTGAGAAGAGAGTGCTGCATTGTTGGCGCAGCTGCCCACGCAAAGGTTGCTAATGCCAGAGATCCCAAAAGACTCATGCCACCAGAAATTTTTACAGCTCTTGATATTGCATCGGAGTTTGCACACCAACGTAATAAAAAGATGACTGGCAGAACAGCTGGAACAACCCTCAAAACAGATTGCCCAATATCAATATTTTCTCTTGCGAGCTCAGCCATAAGCTCAGGATTCTCAAAAACAAAACGCACACTAAAGGAACTAAAAGGTTTTTGATAAATCAAAAAGTGGTTAGATTGCAGAGTAAATAGGATTGAAAGTTCAATCGCGTTCATCAAAAGCGCTAATTGCAGAAAGCGTATTTTTCCGCGTCGACGCAAAGCGCCAAGATATGAACCTAATAAAATAATGAGACCAAATACAAAAAAAGCAGACGCGAGTTGATTTGCCCAGTACCGCCAGCTGGAAAAATCAGTGACACGTAGTCCAGAGAGACGCACTGTCAGCTGATCAATAACAAGGAGCCCTAGGATACAAATCCAAAGGGCTCCTATCGAAAAACGATTATTTTGAAGTTGACGCAGTGTGTCCATTACTCCCGCTTTTCTCACACAACGGGCAGCGACCAGTTTTCCAGAGTATTCTTCACCGTAGACAGGAACTTACCACTGTCAGACCCATCAATCACACGATGGTCGAAGCTCAACACAACATGACAGGTCGTGCGAATGGCTATTGCATCATTCACCACGACTGGCTTTTTCACCATCGCGCCAATTCCCATAATCGCAACTTGCGGCTGATTGATAATAGGTTGTCCTATGATCGTTCCAAAACCACCGAAGTTTGAAATTGAAAATGTGCCGCCTCTCACATCGTCGGGTGCGAGCTTTTTGTTGCGTGCTTTGCCCGCGAGCGACTCAAGCTCTCTCGCCAAGCCAACAAAACTGCGCTCGGTTGAGTTCTTGATCACAGGAACAATGAGACCCCAGTCAAGTGCAACAGCAATACCTAGATTCACATCTTTTTTGTAGATGATCGTGTCGCCATCAATGCTCGCATTGACAATTGGAACTGCTTTAATGGCTTCGAGCGCCGCATGCATGAAAAAAGGCATGAAGCTGAGCTTGAATCCATGCAGCGCTTCAAATTTATCTTTGAATTTGGCACGAAGGTCGACGATCTTTTGCAAATCAATTTCAATGACACTGGTCACATGCGGACTTGTGCGTTTACTCATCACCATGTGTTCGGCAATTTTCTTACGCATTTGTGTCATTGGAACGCGCTCAACACGAACACCATCAACCAACCCAGAGATCTGGCCGCCGGTTGAATCAACTGCTGCAGCAGAGGCCGTTTTGACCGCAGAAAATGCTGCTTGTGCTGCAGAAGCAACCAAACCACTTCCCGTGCCCTTGGCGGCTTCCATGTAGCTCATGAGATCTTGCTTGTTGATGCGGCCGTTTTCGCCAGTTCCAGCAATTTTTGTGAGATCGATATTGTGTTCCGCTGCCATTTTGCGCACGAGCGGACTACTCTTGACACCGCGGCTCGCATCCTCGCCTTCGGCTTCAGATGCAACAGCTACTGGAGCTGCGCTTGCTGCCGCGGGAGCGACGGCTGCTGGAACCACGGGAGCTGCGGGTTTTGCTGCCGCTGGAGCGGAAACAGACGCACCGGCTCCGGACTCATCGACCACAGCAACGATCGAATTCACCGCAATCACAGTTCCTTCGGCCGCGAGAACTTGAACCAGAACTCCGCTGACAGGCGATGGAATTTCGGTATCCACC
>CAIZJW010000020.1 GCA_903933385.1 uncultured Silvanigrella sp.
GCAATCGCGGCAACCATTTCCAGGGTCGCAATCGCCAGAACAACAATTTTAAAAGCAAGCAGCGAAACAGTAAATGACTCACCACAAGGTGCACCTGAAGAAAATTGCAATCACAGGTGGTATCGGCTCCGGTAAATCTACGCTCACTCGAGCCCTGATAAATCTTGGGTATGCAGCGTTTGATGCGGATAAACTTGTTTCCGATGTCGTTCTCGCGACCTCGGTTCGGCTTCAAATTGAAACAATTCTTGGTCAAGAATCCTACATGGAAAATGAACTCGGCACGGTTGTCTACAACCGTGCTTGGGTGCGTGAGCAAGTTTTCGCCGATGAGGCCAAGCGCAAGAGTCTCGAGAGTGTTATCCATCCTGCATTGTTTAAAGCGTTTGATGATATTTGTGCGCAGCTGCAGAACTTGGCGGGCGGAATTTGGGTTTTCTACGAAGCTGCACTGGTGTTTGAGAGCGAGCGCGAATCGTTTTTTGATGCTGTTGTTTCTGTAGTTGTTCCGGAAGAGGAGCGACGCGCGCGCCTCAGAGCAAGTCGCAATCTGACCGATGATTCAATTTCGGCAATTTTTGCCGCGCAGGTGAGCGACAGTGTGCGTCGGTCCAAGTCGCACTTTATACTCGAAAACAAAGGCTCGAAGGAAAATTTACCACTCCAAGCTTTAGAGCTACTCAGCGACTTGAGGCAGTTTTTTCATCCAAAAAATCATTGACATCGTGACTCGACCGCAATGGCGTTAACCTTGAAAGAAGTCAACCGCCATCTGAGGTGTGTGCATGTTTCAGGTATCGTGCGCAGCGTGTAATGCGTCATTCGAATATAATGTTGAAGATTACATACATCTCTGTCCGTATTGCTCAACCGGATTCGTTCTCGATCTGGATGAAGGTGCGAAAGATATTATCGGCGATCACTTCATTGTTCCGAATCGCCTCGATCGTGAACAGGTTGAAGGGATCTTTTTTGATTGGATCTCCGAGCGCTATCATCGTCCGGAACGAGTTAAAAATGAATTTAAGATTCTTGGCTCGTATGGAATCAGTCTACCCTACTGGGTGATTTCAGCAGAGGCGCATACTTTTTGGAGTGGACATAGCCAGAAGGCGAATCAATACACAGGTCAGAGTGCAGAGTATGGTTCAAAGTTTCTCAAAGAAGATGGCCGTTTTAGCCGTCGTTATCGCTGGTCAATTTTAGGCAGGAAATCTCCCAAAGAGCATTGGGGGTTGGAGCGTTTACATCATCCAAAAGAAGGGGTGATGGTTGATTGGGATGGTTATCCACTTGATGAAACTCTTGGCGCTGTCAAAGGCGGGGCCCCTGGTACGGTTTACGATGCACGCCAGGCCTTTAAGTTTGACCATGCCAATGGGCTCACAATATCCGGTGTTCAGGTCAAAGAAAGTTCAGCTATTGCCCGGGCAAAAGATCAAATTCAGGAGTTTCATCGGCGCATCGCTAAGACGAAGGTCGGAACGCTTTACGAACACCGCACTGAAATAGAGATTGTGGGTATTCATCTCGTGCATTTGCCTTTCTGGGTAGTTCGCTATTCCTTTGCACCAAAGAGTCCTTTCCGATTTATGACAACCGCTCGTGAGCGAAGGTTGCTTGTCCAGGGGCACACGCTTGCCGTCTTGGATGCTGAGTTGCCGCTGTCGAACTCCGATAAGGTGATGTCTAATTTACTCGTTTGTGGCTCGTTGGCTGTTTTGAGTCTCGCGCTTTCGCTGTTCTTGCACCCATTGTTTTTCCTCATGGTCATCATCTTTTCAGCTGTCTGTATTCTGTCAGCCTGGAAGATTTTCGGTCGAGAGAAGCCAGATTCCGACTTGGGACGAGGGTCAGAACTCAGTGAACCAGCATTTTAGGTGATTCATGAAAACAGTCTCTTTCGAACGATATTTTCGCATGAGTTTTCCTCTAGTGAGTTCACTGGGGCTGTTGGCTTTTGCACTCTCTTGCGGAAAGAGTTCTGAAGAGAGCAAAGACAAAGCAGCATCGACACCCACGCCGGTGCCAACTGCAACCGATATTCCAGAGACGCCACCCGTTGCTTTCTGGATGGCCGGCAATTCAACAGGTGGGCCCGTCGTGGTACGCTTTGACTCTGCGGGAAGGCAAAGTTTGGTGATTGATCTGTTCAGCTTCGGCATTGACCGCGGCCCAATCACCGCGATGCATTTTTTGGATTCATCCACTCTACTTTTAGTGGTGAGTCCGTCCGAGACAACTGAAAAATCGTTTGTCACTCTCGACATAAAAAGTGGCCTTGTGAAGAATAAGGCGTGGGGCTTGGAGAGCGCCATTAGAGATGCATTTAAGCCATCAGACGTTCTTTCTTTGGTGACAGGATTTCAAGCGAGTTTTTTGCATCTGCAAACTAAGGATGCCATCAAAAAGATTAGGTATGGCGCCGACGGTGGATTGAGTGTTGCAGACTTTTTTTCCAAGGATCCCGCAAATGTGAATTGCCCCTCTGACGTCATGACGGGTGCGGCCCTTGTTCAGGGTGGCGGTAGTTCACAGATCATTTCTTTGTCTACGGGAACAGTGCCTCGGTTGAATGTGTTGTCGTTGGCTGGGGCAAGTTCGCCGTGTAAGTATTTTGATTATAGTTCGGGGATTACAACTGCAGACCACAAACCAGTGAACATCCTGCAAACCGCTGATGGGAAAGTTTATGCGCTCTTTCAGCACGTCACTGCACCTAAAATTATACGATACGACTACGACGGTGCAGAGCTGAAAAATCCGATCAAATTTTTTGATGACAAGGGTGATTTGAGCGTGAAGCCCTTTGGTTTGATCGCGCGTACCAACAGAAAAATTATTGTTGGTAATTCAGTTGATAAGCAGCTGATTGAAATAGAAATCAAAGGTGATGAAGGCTTTGTAACGGAATTTTTTCAAAAATCATCTTTTATTACAGACAATGGAACCGCTCTTGTGGCTGAGCCTGCGCAGTAAATTCGACTTAATTTCCCTCGATGAGAACACCCAAGCAGTTTGCGACCCGTCGCTCCATGGGTTCATTGAGAGGGCGTCCGTTGACTCTCTTTCCGTTCAGCACGAGCCCCGAACTTCCACCTCCGTCCAAATTCAGAGCCCATTCGGCCCCAAGCCGCTTAAAGATACGAGTTGTATCGGCAAGGGTGAGTCCGGTCAGGGAGCCTTGTCTGCCCTCGACCATCACCCACCACATGGTTTTTCTATCAGCGCTCAAGCCCAAAGCCGTTCGCGGATGAGAAATTGTGCAAAAATCACCGCAGCTGGTGTCATAGGCTGTGGTCCATTCAAACCCCGGATCCATGAGTATCTGCCATCCGCCGACAACCGTTTTCCAATCGGCGCGCCAGGGAGTGACCTGATTATAATTTTCGATGAAGCAGTCGTTTTTTTCTGTACATGCGAGAAACGACCACTCTTTGGTGTCTGCAGACTTGGGCCACAATTCACCAACCCCTGCGGCCAGACCGATGGGCTGCAAAAGACCATCAAAAAAATCGCCGTTGATCGCAGCAACCACGCCCGTTTTTTTGCCAAACTCAGAAGGTGTGAGGCCGCGCTCGTTGGCCGTTGACGAACGTAATTTGACTTGTGGATTTGAGAGGTCAACTTTAATGACATGAACGCGCTTGTTGCTGAACGTGTTGTCCACCGAATAGGTTACCCCGGCGCTCCCGTCGAGGGCTGGGCCAGGATAATGGGTTGAATGCCAACTGGCGTATGCATTTGAAGGAAGCAAAAACATAGACATTATCCAGAGGCTAGTCCGTGCGATTATCTGTTTGCTCAGCATGGGCTCGCTCCGTCGATAAGGATGATTTGAAAATGGTCTCCCAGATTAAAGCACAGGTGCCCTCGTCGCTCAACGGAGTGCGCTTTGATGTCGCAGCTGCAGCTCTTTTTGAGGGTTTTTCCCGCAAGAAGATCAAGACAGTCATTGATCGTGGTGGTGCTTATTTGAATAAGAAGCGCATCACACTTGCGAAAAAAGAAGTAAAATCGGGAGATGTGATTGAACTTTTCTGGGATGAAGCGCGTCCTCTCTCGGCTCGATCCCTCAACGCAATTCCGGTTCAAATTCTCGCCAATGAAGAAGATTTCGTTGTAATCAACAAGCCTGCCGGGCTCCCCTCGCAGGCTACGCTCACAACGAGCGAAGACACTGTCATTCATGCATTGCACAACCAGTACCCTGACTTATTTGCTGTTGATAAGCTTTTTTTGGTGCATCGTCTCGACAAAGACACGTCAGGGGTCATGTTGCTGGCGAAGTCTAAGGTTGCTCAGGCTCGTTTGGAGAAACTCTTTGTCGAGCGAAAGATGAAAAAAGTTTATCAGGCGTTGTGTTTTGGTATTCCGAAATCGATTGAAGGATTGCTCAACTGGCCGATCCGCAAAGACGCTTCGCGTCCGAATACCTACATGGCAGTTCTTGGCTCGTCCGCCCGAACGACACGCAAGCTGCCTGAGGCTAAGTCAGCCGTCACCCATTTTCGAGTTCTGAAAACATTTCAAAAAAGCCGCGCCAGTCAAATTGAGTGTCATCCCGAGACGGGGAGAACTCACCAAATTCGGGTTCATTTGCAGGCTTTAGGAGTCCCTCTCTTGGGCGACAAAACCTACGCAGCAAATGTGATTGGTCACCCCCTTGCACAAGTTGCTACGCGCCATATGCTCCATGCCGTGCGCTTGTCGTGGACTGAGGACAACGGCCAGACATTTGCTTTTGACGCGCCATTCCCAGATGATTTCGGCGCTTGTTTGTATCTCCTCGAGCAGGAAGGGTCATCCCATGAGTTATAAATTGATTGATGTACCGACACATGGCCAAAAGATTACTGTCGATAGCAAGGGCGATTTAATTGTTCCCCTCGAGCCTATCATTCCCTTCATTCGTGGAGATGGAACTGGGCCAGATATCTGGGCGGCAAGCCAAATGGTCTTTGACGCGGCTGTGGCGAAAGCCTATGGCGGAAAGAGAAAGATTCATTGGATGGAAGTTCCCGCGGGAGAAGCTTCTTTTCAAAAGAACAACGACTGGCTTCCTCAGGAAACTGTCGATGCACTGCGTGAGTTTCGAGTTTCAATCAAGGGTCCACTCACAACTCCAGTGGGCGGCGGAATTCGCAGTCTCAACGTGACGTTGAGGCAAACGCTTGATCTTTATCAGTGCGTTCGTCCGGTGAAGTGGTATCCGAACGTTCCTGCGCCTGTGCGTGAGCCTCAAAAAGTTAATATGGTTATTTTCCGCGAGAACACTGAAGACATCTACGCAGGAATTGAATTCAAATCTGGAAGTCCTGACGCACTTAAGTTGAGAGATTTTCTCAAGACCGCTTTCAACAAAACGGTCCGCGAAGATTCTGGTCTTGGAATTAAGCCAATCAGTGAGTTTGGCTCGAAGCGACTCGTGCGCGCAGCTATTCAGTATGCCATTGAAAATAAGCGCAAGAGTGTCACGCTCGTGCACAAGGGCAACATCATGAAGTTTACTGAAGGTGCCTTCCGCGACTGGGGCTACGCCGTTGCAACTGAAGAATTCCGCGACTTTTGTGTCACCTGGGATGAGTGTCAGGGGCAGGTTCCGCCAGGAAAAATCCTTGTGAAGGATGCAATTGCTGACAACATGTTCCAGCAAGCTCTTCTGCGTCCCGATGAATACGATGTGTTGGCAACGACCAACCTCAATGGTGATTATTTGTCAGATGCACTCGCTGCGCAGGTGGGTGGTTTGGGAATTGCACCTGGTGCCAACATTGGTGCTGGATATGCTGTGTTTGAAGCAACGCACGGTACCGCACCTAAGTATGCAGGACAGGATAAAGTGAATCCTGGAAGTGTTATTCTCAGCGGCGTGATGATGTTTGAATATCTTGGCTGGAAGGAAGTGTGCCAGCTCATCGAGAAGGCATTTGAAGGGACACTGCGCGATAAAGTTGTGACTTACGATTTTGCTCGGCAGCTTGCCGGAGCTAAGGAAGTAAAGTGTAGCGAATTTGCAAAAGCAATTTGTGAACACATGTAAGTAGAAATTTATGCCATGACAAATGCCTCAGCCACTTCAAGAGTGACTGAGGCATTTTCTTTCATGCGCGAAGTTTTAGGAATACTGTGGTTTGCCGTCGAGCGTGTAGAGCTTGATGATGCTCGACCATTTGTATTGCGCACCGACCTGTTGAATGACCTGAACAATTTGTGAGTCTGTTTCTTTGGTCATGGGGTGATTTCCATCGAACAGATACCGCGCACAGAGCCACTGGACGTCAAGGATCCTTTTCTCTAAATCGCTGCCTTTAAGCTTTGTTCCACGGCTCGAAATATGGTCGAGCCTCATTGCGCCAATTTGCTTGGGCAGTTGCGCAGAGAAAGGAGCTTCAACAAAAATGTCGATGCCTGCGAGGAGTCGGTTGTCTTGAGTTGATGTCATGAGAGCAGGTCCCCTTTCAGATTACTTATTCATTTTAGCAATGATGGCATCGGCAAATTCCAGAGTGCCTGCAGTGCCTTTGAGGTCCCTCGTTAAGTTCTTGCCTTCAGAAAGAACCGCCTGGAGTGACTTTTCGATACGCTCGGCTTTTTCCAATTCGCCCATGTGTTGCAGCATCATCACTGCCGACAACAACAGAGCAGTTGGGTTCGCAAGCCCTTTTCCAGCAATGTCGGGAGCCGATCCGTGCACCGCCTCAAAAACGGCTCCCGTGGCACCAATATTAGCACCTGGCGCAACTCCCAAACCTCCCACTAGGCCAGCACAGAGGTCGGAAACGATATCACCATAAAGATTTGGGAGAACCAAAACATCAAATTCTTCGGGCCGAGTGACAAGCTGCATGCAGAGGTTGTCCACGATGATGCTGTCGAATTTAAGGTCAGAAAATTCCTTCGCAACATGTTCGTGAGCTCTTAGAAAAAGTCCGTCTGAAAGCTTATGGATGTTAGCTTTGTGAACGCAGGTCACGCGTTTACGCTTTAGCTTTCGAGCCATTTCGAACGCATAACGGGCAACGCGCTCACTCCCTTCCCAGGTAATGAGCTTCAGGCATTGCGCGACGTTCGGCGCCACCATGTGCTCAACGCCGGCGTAGGTGTCCTCCGTATTTTCGCGAACGATGATCATGTCAATGTTATCGAAACGTGTCTTATATCCAGGTAGGCTTTTTGCAGGCCGGACATTGGCGTAGAGATCGAGACGCTTGCGAAGAGTCACGTTCGCACTCTGGTGACCACCTCCGGTTGGAGTTGTTGTTGGGCCCTTCAGGGAAATTTTGTTGCGTGCAATCGATTCAATCGTTGCATCAGGCATGACGCCACGTCCTGCGAGTGCACTCGCTTCGCCGCCTTCATGCGTTTCCCACTCAATCTCGACACCCGTGGCTGCCAAAATTTTTGTCACTGCATCACTGATTTCCGGGCCAATTCCGTCGCCCGGGATCAAGGTCACTCTCTGTCTGTTGCCCATTGGTCTGCTCCTTCCAAAGCAAATGTGTTTTGGACTAAATCACTTCGGACTGCGCTTTGGCAAGCGAGGTCCATTCGCCGTCACTCCATTGATAACCTAAGCAAGAAATGAGCTCGAGATATAACCCAAAGTCTGCGATATCCTGCGAGTTTTCTTCGCCAAGATCCGGATTTGCGGTGGTTAGGAATGTCTTCATACCTGCATCGGTCATCAGTGCGGCAAGGAGCAAAGGAAGATGCCCTAAAGCACTCCGACCAAAAATCCTTCGCTCTGCGATTCGAATCTCATCTAAGGCATCGTGTCCTCGTTCCATCACATCGGTGAATGAACCGTGCGGCTTTTTTAGAAGACAGAGCTCCGGAGATTCAAGGTTGTGAAAGAAGTCACAAATGAGCGGACGAATCTCAAAGACTCCACAGTGCCCCGCCATTGGACCATCCTCAGGTGTGGATACAAACAACGGACACGGGAGCTTCTCCTTCAGAAAGCGTCGCTGTTGGTCATCGGTGAGCGGAAGCGAACCCGATTGCCGCGCAGCTTCGAGATAACGTCGCGCGTACGGACTGAATTTGCCATGAAGCTCCTCAAGGGATTGTCCATCGGCAAGAAGTCTCGCCAACAAAACAAAAGCCTCCCCCGCAGTGGCAGGGATCAGCGGAAAGTGACAACAAGCACCGCATCCCTTCGTGCATGTCACCCTTGGGCTCTCCGCATGAGCATTGTGTTTCGCGAACAAAACATCGCGGTCGGTGGTCCAGCGCGCGTGGACGGCATCGACCGCAGGTAGTAAGTATTCCAAGGCTTTTACGAAATTCATCAACAGTGCCTCAATTAAGGACTATTTTATGCGCTGGAATTCGACATCCTGCCTTTCCATAGACGTCCAATTCGAAGACATTGATGGTGGAGGTGTCGTTCACCATCCCAACTATCTCAAATATCTTGAACGGGGACGATGTCAGGCTATGCGTGAAATTGGCGTTCCCTTCGAGGAGTGTCTGAAAGATGGCGTTGCATTTGTCGTCGCAGAGCTGAATTCAAAATATCTCCGACCCTTGCAGTTCGGACAGAGGGTCTTCGTTTTGACACGATTGGTTGCGATGAGAAAAAGCAGCCTCAAGGTCTATCAAAAGATTGTGACCCAGCCCCCCACAGACAAAGACCTTGCGGCTGAAGAAGGTTTTTTAAACGGCGCGGTTGGAACCAGTTTTTTGGCACAAATTCGACTTGTGGCGGTAGATTTGAAAAATGCAAAGCCAATTTTTGTGCCAGAGTCACTTCGCCTTGCGGGTGGGTGTCCCTCGCATGATGAATTAGCAAGCATGCCTGCATGGACAGACGTGCGTCTGACACCCTTCAATCAAGAGAACAACTGAAGCGAGATTGGAAAATTATGAAAAACGGAGCTCGCATCATAGGACTGGCTTCAGCTCTTGCGATCGTGCTGTCGCTTTTTGTTGTGGGCACCTGGCTTGAAACTAGAATTTTCGACGGACTCACAAGCATTCTGAAAAATAAGTCGTTCCTGTCGGTCATACTCTTTTTCAGCATTGTGAATTTAAACGCAGTTCTTGCTTTCGTTCTTATTTTTTTGAGCTTTCGCAATGCTGTAAAGTTGGTTGTGGAGAGACAAAGAGCCGTGTTCGGCAGCTCGTTGCGCACTCGCCTCGTGACTCTTTTTCTCTTCTTTTCCCTCGTTCCAACGCTCATTCTTCTCTATATTTCGACAAAGTTCGTCAATGTTCGATTTGAAAGTTGGATGCCTCCGAGTGTGACTGAAACAACCGCGCAAAGTTTGCGCAGCGAATCTGATTACCGAGATAAACTTGTCGGAATTTTGAATCAACCAATTCAGGGTGCACGCGAAAAAAGCCTCTATGACTTCGTGATAACTGCGGACATGGATTCTGATTCTGGTGAGCACGTTGGTAAAGATTTTTTGCCACTCAAGGAAGAAATTAAGTCAGTCTTGCAGGAGCGTGCAAAGCAAATCACCGACAAGGCGCAGTGGCTGCCTATCAATGAAGAGCGTTTCATCGCAGTCACAAGGCGCAACGGAACATTTCTCGGTTTTATTTCGCCCCCATCAATACATAACCGGTGGGAATTACTGTCTGCGGAACTTGCAGAGGCACAGCCTGGCGTGGAGTTAGTCAGGTTGAGCTATTATATTCTTTTGGGTGCGCTGACGGTTCTGCTAATCTTTTCTGCTCTGTGGCTTGGGGTGACAATTGCCAGGGAGCTCACTGGCCCTTTGCAAACTCTAGCCCACGCAACCCATTCGGTCGCACAGGGGAACTACGACGTTAACATTGATGATGTTGTTTCCGATGACGAGTTGGGTCAGCTAGCGAGAAGCTTTCGTTCCATGGTGGGTGATCTGCGCGATGCTCAGAGTCGTGCGCGTGCTTCGGCCTCCGAGTTGGAACACAAGGCGGCACTGCTCAGTGAAAAAACTGAATACTACGCATCAGTTCTTCAAGAGGTGCAGGCCGCAGTTTTTGCGGTCGATGAGAATCTTTGTTTGGAGGCATGCAACCCGGCTTCAGAGCGACTTTTCTTACTTCGAGAGGAAAAAGCAAGAGGTTTAACTCTGTCACAGATCCTTCCCGCTGATTTTTACAATCAATGGCTTTATCCGCTTCTTATGCCCTTGCTCGATAACAGTGAACGGCGAGTTGAAGGCGAGTTTTCTGGTCGTTTGGGAATTGCAGACTTTCAACTCGTCGTCACAGCCATCGCGCTGAACAAACCTAATACTCAAAAAGCATTTCTCGTGATCGCGGAAGACGTGACACACATTGCACGTGCCCAACGATCTGCAGCCTGGAGGGAAGTGGCTCGCAAAGTTGCGCACGAAATCAAAAACCCACTCACCCCCATTAAACTTGGTGCGCAGCGTCTGGAAAGGCGACTTCTCGGAAGAATCGAAGGCCAGGATCACGAGGTCATGAAGGAAAGCCTGAGCGTGATCGTGCAGTCTGCCGACACGATTAAGAGATTGGTTGATGAATTTGTTTCCGTTGCACGCATGCCCGGAGCCCGGCTGCAGCATGCGAACATCTTTGATACCTTGCGTCTCACTGCTGCATCATTTTTAGAAAACCCTGAACAAATTGCGGTCGAAATTGAAGTTTGGAATCAATCAAATCAATCATACGAAGCCCTTTCATATGATTCTTCAGACGCAGTGTTCGTGTTTAAGTTCGACCCCGAACAAATTGGTCGAGCAATGTTTAATTTGCTTTCTAATGCAATATCCGCATCGGTTGGAATGACTGATGCCGAGCGTGTTGTCATTCGAGTTAGAATGTTGTCATCTTTGTCACGTGAAATTGAAATATCGGTCATAGATTGGGGACACGGCGTGCCCGATGCCGTTCGCGAACGCATCTTCGAGCCTTATTTCAGCACCAAGCGAACAGGAACTGGTCTTGGTCTCGTCATTGTCCAACAAATTGTTCACGAACATGGCGGTCAGCTGCGTGTGGCTGCAAATCATCCACGTGGTAGTGTGTTTACCATGACTTTGTCTACGTGAGATCTTGGGGACGAAATGAATAACTCTGTCACGGAATTGGCCAGCAGCATCACAGGAAAAATCCTTATCATTGATGATGAGCGTGAGATCTGCAAAGCCGTCTCGGATATCCTTCGCGACGAGGGCCACCGTGTGATTGTTGCGCATGACGCGCAGTCGGGCCTCAAGTTGATCGGCAAAGAGATGCCGGAAGTGTGCTTGTTAGATGTGTGGCTGCCCGACCAAGACGGTCTTGTTGTTCTCGAGAAAATTCGCTCGTTGGGATCGGATGTTTGCGTAGTGATGATTTCCGGACATGCCAACATTGAAACTGCAGTGAAGGCAACCCGGCTCGGCGCCGTTGACTTTCTCGAGAAGCCTTTAAGCCTTGAGAAGCTTGTTATGAGCGTTGAGAACGCAATGAGGATACGATCGCTGCGGGCAGAAAACGCTAATCTTCGCATGCGAATGGAAAAACGCTATCGGTTGATCGGTGAGTCAAAGGCAATGCTTCAGGTTCGTGACACGATCGATGTTGTTGCGGGTAAGAATTCAATTGTTCTCATTACGGGTGAAAACGGAACGGGCAAGGAGAATGTTGCACGTCTTATTCACGAACGAGGTCAGCGATCAAGAAAGCCATTTGTGGCAATAAACTGCGCTGCAATTCCCGAGGAGTTAATCGAATCTGAACTTTTTGGTTTCGAAAAGGGTTCATTCACGGGCGCGATGCAGAGCAAGCGTGGAAAGTTTGAGCAAGCACATACTGGCACTCTATTTCTCGACGAGATTGGCGATATGTCTCTCAAAGTTCAAAGTAAAGTTCTGCGTGTTCTGCAGGAGCAGCGCTTTGAAAGAATTGGAGGCGATGAAACGCTCGATGTTGATGTTAGAGTCATTGCCGCGACCAATAAAAACCTTGAGGAGGCTATCAAGCGCGGAGAGTTTAGAGAGGATCTCTTCTACCGACTCAATGTTATTCCCATTCAACTTCCTCCGTTGCGCGAGCGAGGCGAAGATATCTTGTCGCTCGCGAATCATTATCTCACAGCGTTCAGTTCTGAGGAGGGAATGAACTCCAAGCGTTTTTCTTCCTCGGCGGAGCGAGCTTTGATGTCCTATTACTGGCCAGGGAATATCCGTGAGTTGAAAAACATCATGGAGCGATTGAGCATTATGGTTAGAGATGACCTCATCGAAGAAATTCATTTGCCTGCCGAGATAGGTGGTCACAGACGGAATTCTGATAATGAAATTTTTGCTCTGATGCACACCGATAAATTTCGCGACGCCAAAGCAGATTTTGAGAAATTATTCATTCTTCAGAAACTCAAACAGCATGAGTTCAACGTTTCAAGAACTGCTGAAACCATTGGACTCGAGCGCAGTCATTTGTACCGCAAGCTGAAGGCGTATGGCATTGACACAGAAGGTGATCGCAAAGGCGAGGCTGGAGAAGAATCATGATAAAATCAGTCCTGCGATCTCTTGGTTTGATGGTTTTGGCGTTTGGCTTTCTAATGTTGATGCAAAAATTTGGTTTTTTGCGCGTTTCCGAGATCGTCAAGGCGTTTACAGCTCACCCCAAAACCATTGTTGGCATTTGCGCGCTTCAGATAGCGACAGCGGCTGTGATGATGCTTCGCTATTGGAGATTACTCAATTTATTTGGTGTTGAAACTCATCTGAAACAGGCGTCTTCCGCAACATTTGTTTCCACGGCCTTGGGGCAATGGTTTCCTGGATCTTTGGCAGTGGTCGAGGTCCTGCGGGTGAGTTTGATGTTTGGAGGCGAGTCCAATTCGAGGCCATTGGGCGGGAAAGCAGACGTGGGGTTGAAATCACGTCTGGCAATTGTCTCTCTTGTCGACCGTCTGGTGGGCTTCCTTGGCATCCTGATTATGGGATTTGTTTTTTCAGGATATCTCTTGGCAAAAATGGCGCTTGGGGGAGGTGATTCTCTGGGTGGGGTTGTCTTTCTTTTTGCGTTGGCTGCTTTTGGGGTCTTGGCTTTGGTTGGTCTGCCTTTTATTGTCCGCCTTAAAATAATTCGCCATTTGACACACCGGCGGTTCTCGCTTGGCGGAGCCAATGAGTCTCCGTCGCAAAATACGATCTCTAAAATTTTCAGACATTTAGAAGCTATTCGTCATGATATCGAGGCAGGCACTCGGCATCCGGTCCGTCTTATCGGCCCGGTGATGATGAGCATGGTGAGTCTTCTCCTGACCTCCACAACTCTTTTTCTGTCGGCGCGCGCGCTCGCCGTCTCGCTCGACCTTTTTCAGATTATCTGCGTTTTTCCAATTATCTCTGTGGCTGCACTGTTGCCTCTGGGCTTTGCCGGAATTGGAGGCTACCAGCTCGTGATGGCCTCCGTGTTCAGTATTTTCGCTGTTTCGCCATCGGTCGTAGCCTCAGCTGGCGTTTTGCAGAGCGCTTTGCAGCTCCTAGCCAACACTCTCCTGGGGCTTCTGTTCTTTAGGGTTTGTTTCACCCAGATTCGCTCGGCATTCCGGCGTGAAACCGTAGTTTCTCTCGGCTGACAACTCGTGCTTGAAGTCAGGGGGGTGGTAAGCTATGAGGGCTCTACGAGGAGAATCGGGCTACAGCGCCGCGAGCAGTGATGCTCGTGAGTGAGGAAAGTCCGGACTTCATAGAGCAGAGTGCTGGTTAACGACCAGGCGGGGTAACCCGACGGAAAGTGCAACAGAAAATACAAAGCCTAAGGCGCAAGCCCGGCAATGGTGAAATCGTGAGGTAAGAGCTCACGGGTGTCCGTGGTGACACGGCACTTGGCAAACCCCACTCGAAGCAAAACCAAATAGGGGCGGAGGATTGGCTCGATCCGTTGAACGCTCGGGTTGGTTGCAAGGACTCTCTCGGTAACGAGTTGAGCAAGAGAAATTGTAGTCGTCGACAGAATCCGGCTTACAGATTCTCCTCGTATTTTTGGCTTCGTTCGTTTGATCTCTATTCACCTTTGTGAGGTGTTTTATGTTTCCTGCACAGTTTGCGTTTCAGTCCTCCAATCCTGAAATCACATATTTCACTTCGGAGAGCGTTTCCGAAGGCCATCCTGACAAAGTTGCTGACCAGGTTTCCGACGCAATCCTCGATGAGCTTCTTAAGTACGACCCCCATGCACGCGTGGCCTGCGAAACTCTTGTCAAAACGGGCTTGGTAGTGATTGCGGGTGAAATCACCACGAGCGACGAATGCAAAATGAAGGCCCGCAAGTATGCAGATATTGCGCGTGAAACAATCAAGGAAATTGGATATGACGATCCTGAGAATGGGTTTGATTACCGCAGCTGCGGGGTGATCGTCGCTGTTGATGCTCAGTCGCATGACATTGCAGTGGGCGTGAACGAGGGCGAAGGTCTGCACAAGGAGATGGGTGCTGGCGACCAAGGGATGATGTTTGGTTACGCAATCAACGAAACACCTGAACTTATGCCAGCCACTTTGCAATACGCGCAAAATATTCTGCGCAATCTCGCTCATAAACGTAAAGTTGAAAAAGTCCCGTTTCTGCGTCCAGATGCAAAATCTCAAGTCACCGTTGAGTATCACAATGGTGTCATCAAAAGAGTCGACACTGTTGTTGTGAGCACAATGCACACATCTGATGTCTCGATGGAGAAATTGCACGAATTCGTGGTTGAAGAAGTTGTGAAGAAAACCATTCCAGCACATTTGCTGGACAGCAAAACTCGCTATTTTATCAACCCAACCGGACGCTTTGTGACAGGCGGACCACAAGGGGACTGCGGTTTAACAGGCCGCAAAATCATTGTTGACACTTATGGTGGTCATGGCGCTCATGGCGGCGGAGCTTTTTCCGGTAAAGACCCAAGCAAGGTCGACCGCTCTGCTGCATATTTGGGCCGTTACATTGCCAAGAACATTGTTGCCGCAGGATTGGCTGATCGGGCGCTCGTACAAATTGCATACGCGATTGGTGTCGCTGAACCTGTCAGTGTCAATGTTCAGACATTCGGTACCGAGAAGATCGGCCGCACCAAAATCGAAGCTGCAGTGCGAGAAACTTTCCGCATGAAACCAGCAGATATCATCGCCCAGTTCGATCTCAAGCATCCGGCACGTCAAGGCTTCAGCTACCGTGAAACTGCTGCTTATGGCCATTTTGGTCGGGGTCAGTTCCCATGGGAGAAGCTCGACAAGGTAGAGGCTCTCAAGCAATATCTTTGATCTCTGCTTAAGGAGATCAAAATTATGTTGTGTCGCTCACATGCCGCCCTCACTCGAGTTGGCTGCCTGCTGGTGATCTCTGCTTCGTCCTTTGTGGCGAATGCACAGAGTTCTGCCCTTGCAGCCTCTTCCCAAAGTTTCGCCCAGGCCTCTCCGGCGAATTCCGTCTCTTCAACTGCTACAACCACAACCGCGATCAATGCGTCGATGCTGGTTCTCGAGCCAACCGTCAAGTCACTTGACGCCGTTTGGACGGTTCGCCACGAACTGCATCCTCAAATCGTCGAATTTTTGAAAAAGAAGGTCATTCTGCCAGACAACTACGAAGTTCTCTGGCGCATGTCGCGCTTGTCTTATTATGGCGGATTTTTCGCTCTCCCCAAAGATGCAGCCAGTGAAGACAAAATGAATGTATTCCAGGTTGGCACTGAATCGGGAGAAAGAGCGCGCCGTTTGGAAGCGAATCGAGTCGAGGGTCACTATTGGTATGCCGTGACTCTCGGTGGATGGGGCATCGCAAAGGGAATTCTGAAAGCTCTGAGCTCCGCTGGTCAAATGCGAGATGCTCTTTCAGAAGCCATAAAAATCGACCCTAAATATCATTTCGCTGGTCCCCACCGCATTCGCGGTCGGCTCTACAACAAGATCCCGGGAGTTATCTCCTTCGGTGATAACCAGAAGGCCGCCGACGATCTTAAGAAGGCCATTGCACTCGCACCTGAAAGCAAACTCAACCATGTTTACATGGCGGAGGTTCAAGCTAAGGTTCAATCCAAAGCAGAGGCTCTTAAGACTCTCGAGTTTGCGAAATCATTGCCGGATGTAGTTGGCGTTGCAGAAGAGGCGGCGTATCGTAGAGACATTTCGGAATTGGAAAACAAGTTCCGCTGATAACATGAGTGAGGAATTCAATGTCTAAAAGCAAAGTATTGATTGGTGCTGCATTTGTGTTGGGTGGACTGCTTGGATTGGTGCCACTTTTCACTCTTGATAAAGAGCGCATTTCCAGCCGAATTCCATTTATATCGCAGGGGTCTTCAGAGGCAATCGCAGCGCCAGCGTCTGGCGATGGTGCAGCGCTTGGAAGCTTTGGAAACACCCAAGTCCAACGCAACCAGTTGAATGGCAACGAGGCACAAAAGCTTTATGAAGCTGAAATGCAGGTGTACACAGCGGCTGAACAGATTTTGGTGCAGCGCTATATCACTGGATTTTTCGAGAAGATGAAAACCGAGCGCAAATTGGCATCAGCCGAAGAAGCTCAGGCTGCTTATTTCAGCGAGAGGGTAAAACTTCCACCAGGTGAAGTTGAAAAGTTCCTTGAAGAGAACAAAGACAATCCTGCTTTGCAGCGCATTCCCCAAGATCAGCGTGCGCCTCAGGTCAGAAATTATCTCGAAGGCCGTGCGCGTGAAGGCGCTTTTCGTGAGCTTGTCGATGAAGCAAAGAACTCAGGGACCATTCGTGTTGCATTGCGCAGACCTCTCGAGCCGAAACTCGACGTTGATGATGGCGGAAACTACTTTGTTGGACCAAAAGATGCCAAAGTCACGATCGTTGAATTTGCAGACTTTCAATGTCCATTTTGTGCGCGCATGGTTCCAACGCTTAACGAGATCGTGAAAAAGTACGAAGGCAAAGTGCGTTGGGTTTACCGCGACTTTCCCCTCCGCGAAATTCACCCTGAGGCACTGCCCTCGGCTGTGGCCGCCAATTGCGCCGGAGCGCAAGGTAAATACTTTGAGATGCATCATGCCCTGTTTGAAAACTATCAGCGTCTTGGAGCTCCCTTGTACAAGGAGCTTGCTGGAAAGATTGGTATCGACTCGAATAAATTCGAGGCGTGCTTGAAAGATCCAAAGATGGAAAATGAGGTTCTCAAGGATGCTCAAGAAGGTCAAAATTTGGGAATCAATGGAACGCCTGCGTATTTTGTGAACGGCCGTAAGCTCGGTGGTGCTGTCGACAAGAATGAATTTTCTCGGTTGATCGAGAGTGAACTTGCGAAGAAGTAAGTCATTCGCGGCGGAGTGATATAAGCGCATGTTTGGTGTTGGTGGCGGCGAGATTCTTGTCATTGCGTTAGTTGCAGTGATTCTTTTTGGAACTGATGATCTGCCAAAAAATATGCAGAAGTTCATGAAGGCGTGGAACAACTTCCGAGGCATGACCAACGATTTGCAACGAAGTTGGCTTGACGTCCGAGATCAGGTGACGCGCGATATTCTCACTGAGCGCCCTGCGCAAAACGCTCACCAATCTGTCGTGGAAGAATCTTCAGAGGCCCAATCCTCAGAAACATCGTTGGATTCTGCGCAGGCAAAGCAGGATGCAGACGCACCGTCTGCAGAGGCTCTTGGAGACAATACTGTTTATCAAGAGTCGCAAGATGTTGCTGACCTTCCCTCACCTCGAGTCGCAATTGGCTCACTTGCTCGAGGTGAGTTAGAAGATTCGAACACAATTGAAAAGAATGCGGTTAGTTCGGCTGCGGATCCTGATAAATCCACTTAACGTTGTAATAGTTGCGCAACACCCTCTGCACGTATGTTTTCGTTTCTGCAAAAGGAATGAATTCTATGAAGTACGGAACGTCGGCAATTTTTTGCCTTCTCGCGATCCACTTGTCGACGGCATTTTCTCCTGCATTGTAAGCAGCAACTGCATGCGCCAAATTATTCTGATAGCGGGCAAGTAGATCTCGCAAATAGCAGGCACCAGCCAATGTGTTTGTCGAGGGGTCTGTGAGATCAATTCGCTGGCCATTTTGGAATTCTGGAAGTTGTTTGAGAACGCGCTGAGCTGTTGAGGGCAGAAGCTGCATCAAACCAACTGCTCCTACAGGACTCTTCACCGAGCTTTGAAATAGACTTTCCTGACGAGCAACTGAGTAGAGAATGTCCACATCCACCGAACAGCGTGATGCGGCTTTCTGGAATTCGGACGCAAAAGGCCGCGGATAAAAGATAAAATATAAAAATGGAAGATAATCAGTATCCCATCCAAGCGAGTCTCGCAGACGCCCTACGAACAGAATCGAATTTGCGTGATCACCTAACGCATGGGTCAGCCAAGCAATTTGATGCGCCCTTGGAAGCACATCTGAGTGCAATGTATTGAGCCGTGTAAAAGACTGGCGAAGATTAGAGGTTTCAGCACGCAACAAATGCGCCAGAAGCTCTTCGCTGTCACGGATGCGGCGTAAAAAATCATCTTGTTTGAGTTCAGGCTCCATGACGCGCAATATTGAGAAAATTAGGATCGCGCTCTCAAGCGAAATGTCGAACTGTTTTTGCGAGAGCTCAACCCCGAAAGTTGATTTCGAATTTTGTGCCGTGCGTGGAGGAACTGAAGCAATGATTTGCAGTGGTTTTTCGTCGGAGAGTTTCATCCATGAATCGTAAACATCACGCCAATTGTTAATGAAGGCTCTCTTAGCTTGAGTTGATGCTCGACCCGATTCCCTAGCGAGGATTTGCCCAGAAAGGATGTCATAGATGCTCAACGGATCGGTTCGCCCTGCCGAAAGGAAAGAATTTTCGCTCTCTGCAACATTATTGTTGGCTCGCGTCGTTCGACCCATCCAGTAAAATGCCATTGAACGAGTGAAGTTATCGCTTGTCGACTCAATCACCTTTTCGAATGACTTTTGCGAGCTCCCAAAATCACCTTCAAGGAAGTGAAGGAGTCCTTTGCGTGTGTTGAGCCATGCTGGAAACTCATCAGAGTCTGAGTTGAAAGTTTGTCTTTCGAGTGAGTTCAGGAATGCAATATTTTCGGTCGGATTGAGCATTTCGAAGCCAATTCGTCCAATCAATATTTTCGCAGCATCAAAGTAATGCTCCCAGGACTGAGCGGCTGCTGCCTCAGTCAGTGCACGACGTGCGGAGTGAAATGCTTGGGGGTTTTCATTCTGCTCCCATTGCAGTCGAGCTAGCCACAATCTTGAGTCGAGTTTGAAGGAATCGAATTGTTCTTTGTCGAATCCAAAGTCCTCGGCGTGGCAGCTGCTGTGCTCTAAACTTTCCATCAACTGAGCTTGAGCAGCCGCAAATGATTTTCTTTCCTGTTGGATTCTGGAATTTTGTGCGAGCACGTACTGCGAAAATAAAACATCAGCCGTGCAGGTTGGTTTTTGTTTGGTTGTCCCACCCGACTTTGTTTTTCTTTCAGTAATTATTTTCTTCGCTAAAGGGGCAGCAAGATTCCATTGTCTTGCATCAACGAGAGATCGCAGTTTTAGAACTCGCTCGAGTGATGTTTCTGGCCTGCTGATTTCGCTTTCAACAACAATTTCCTTACGCGGAAAAGATGCTGATTGGCTCCAAATGTTGCGCAGCCACTGCGGCATGACAAGGCCTTCACGGCGGAAGTGCACTTCGTTGAGTAGTTTGCTGCGGTAGCCAGAGACAGCAAGTGTGCTTGGCTCCTCACGCGACAAGATCTCCCATCCGGGGGTTTTGCAGACCGTGGCACACTGTAGATTCTGGAATGCGTTGAATTCAGAGCGTGGGTCGCGTGCGGCAAGAGTGTTTTGTCCTTGCTGCGCAGATGCCGTGAGTTCAAGGACATCTGTCAGTGCAAGTTTTCGCAGTGCCGATGTGTACATTTCAGTGGATAGATTTTCGGTTGCAAGAACCACTTTGGCCAATTCGCGAGCCTGTGGAAGACGCTGTTCTCGCAGTTCTCGTTGAGAAACTAAGAGAGCCCGCAGTGAAACGAGGGTCTGTTTGTCAGACTTCGTGAGGGAGCGGCCCATTACATTAAAAAGTCGTACACCAATTTTGGAGTCTTCAAATTCATCCGCCGCAGACAAAGACTCTGGTAGCTGATGGATGAGCTCGTCGGATAACTTGGTCTCGGGCTTTTTTTGCGCGGTTGTTCCTTCTTTTGTTTCTTTGTGTGAGGCGGCAGACTTGTCGCTTTCGTTGGAGCTGACACATGAGGTCAGTGAAACCGTAGCAGCAAGAAAATTTGCCAACACAAAGAGAGGATTTGATGTTGCGCGCAAAAAATTTTTTGGCATTTTAGGCTTTTGCAGCACCCGCTTTTGTTAAGATGGAATCGACAAAACTTTCCACCTTTCCAATGAACGGTTTATGAAAAAGGGCGATCTCACGTTTTGTTTCAACAAACTTCACGTCAGAGCCGTTGCTCTGCAAGGTGAGCTTGAATTCGCTTTTTCCACCCTTGTCGATCTTAACCAGCATCGTGTCCTGTTCCCAGGATACATTCGCGAATGAAGGCACTCCTATGGCCTGCAATTCACGTTGAAGAATCGTTTTCGCATCTACTGCGTTAGTGTTTTTAAAGGTCCAGCACATTGCCATGTTTTTTTTCCTTTTTCGTGATGCAAATCACGATAACAGCTTGGTGGGTGTGAGGCAAAAATCAAAAACCGAGAAGTTTGAGCTTTTCCAACACATCAATAAGCTCGGGTGTTTGTTCCTCTTCAGTGGGGGTTTGGACCACCAGTCGAGCATAGAGATCGCCCCTGTCGGTTCCCCCATCTTTGATAAAGCCTAGGCCCCTTAATCTGATTTTGACGCCACTCTTCATTCCGGGTTTCAGATTCGTTTTCTTTGGACCTTGGGGGGTATTGATATTAATTTGTCCGCCCAAAGCCAACGTGCTGTAGGGTGCAATGACTTCACACTCTACGTCGGAGCCAGAGCGGTGAAAATCTGGATGTTCACTCATTTTAACTTTGAGATAGAGGTCGCCCCGTTGGCCGTTTGGTTTGGTTGCACCTTGTCCTTTGAGTCTCAAAAGCTTACCGTCTTCAACACCCGCTGGGATTTTGATACGGGCGTTGACGTGTTCTCCAGAGCTGAGATGAAAAACAACCTGGCGCTCGCCGCCATTGTAAACGTCCATGAAACCGACAGTCAGTTCACGCTCCACGTCAAACGAGTTTTCGTCGGTAAAGGGGCTGTCGAAGCCAGGTGGGGTTCGAAAACCTCCCGCTCCTCCAGGTCGATAGCTGCGCCCTGCGGAACCACGAAAAGCGCCGCCTCGCCCCTGAGGCCCACCGCCCATTGACGCCCCGCCCATGCCACCAAACATTGTCTCGAAATCGACGTTTCCGAAGCCCATTTCACGAAATATGCTGCTGAAGTCAGCGCCACGGAAGACGTCCTCGCGGAAGCCGCCACCTTGCTGAAACGCGCTGTCTCCATAGAGGTCGTATTGACGTTTTTTATCTTTGTCGGAGAGAACCGCATACGCCTCGGAAATTTGCTTGAACTTCTCTTCAGCCTGTTTGTTTCCAGGGTTGCGGTCAGGGTGAAATTGCATCGCAAGCTTTCGGTAAGATTTCTTAATTTCATCTTCCGATGCGCTTTTGCTGATACCAAGCAATTCGTAGTAGTTCATGACAATCCCTCTGGGGCAGCTCTGCCTCGCCCAGAAGAATTTAATCAGCTTTCATGCAATGGCAATTCCAGGATGCGATCTTCGTTCCGTCAGGCCTTTTTCAAAAGACCTTCAATGTAAGCAAATTCGTGTTCAGGGACATCTTCGAGCAGCTCGTCGTCTTCAAAGCCGAAGAATTGGAACCAGTTGATTCCCACAAGCTCCGGAACCTCGGTGCTGCGCTCTTCACCGTCTTCGGTTTCGTAGTATTCAAGTGCCTTGGTAATGATCCCGCTGCCCTTCATTTCGAAGTAATGATAGCCATCCCCATTCGTGTATTGGCCATCACGTGAATCACCCGTCCAGTACTCACGGCAATGCCAAACTTCATCAGGGCGCCGCACAGGCAGGGCCTTAGCACCTTCGGAATGTTCATGGGTCAGGGGTTGCGCACTCTTAAAAGTCATTCTGCTCGTCCTCATGAACATCAGGGTCGTACCTCGCTTACTCAAATTTTCCTAGAAGAACTTCTTCTACAGTTACGTTTGGCTTTGGCAGCGCCTTTAGGCGCATTTCTAGACGGGAAAGTTGGTCAACAATGCGAGACAGTTCTCGCTCCCTTTCAGGAGAGCCCACCCGATGTGCTCCTGTTTGTTGTCCGAGCAGCAACTGCCCCCTCCTCTTCACATCTGATAAAATCGGTAAAAACGATCGTGCGTGTTGGTTACAATGTGGTGGTTGGAGAGCCGATTCGATGTCGCTTATCACATCTCTTGCGATCCGCTCGAAGCGTTTCAACCGACTTGCGCGCCCACCGCGGTTGAAACGTAACATTGGCCTGTAAGATATTCGTCTGTTCTTAAGAATGTGTGGCTTGACGGTTGTTTGCCAAAGCAGGCCCGAAAAATAGGCGGTGCATATAGCAATAATACCCATCATGATCATCCAGATCATGCCCATCGATGATACAGAACCCATCTGCAAGACCTCCTGTCTGCGCAATGATGTTCGGCGGGCGCGGGGCAAACCTGAGAACCCTGAGTCGGAATTCCAACAGGGTGCGATATATCAAGAGATTCTGTTCAATTCGAAGGGATAGGTCTCGGTCTCGCAAAGGTGGAGCGCAATTTGTTTCACTTCTGCGTCACGATTTGCCTTGATACTGTAAACATTCTGATTAATGCGCGCCTTTGCGTTTCTTACAATGAGCTGAGCAATGGAAAGCTCGGTTGTGTTCTTTTCAGGTCCACCACACTTCTCAAGCATGGAATTAGCGCGACACACTACGGCTGCTATCATAAATGTATCGATGGCTATGTCTGCCAGTCGACATAGTTGCATCTGCTCATCAACGAGTTTTTGTCCGTACTGACGAATGAGTTTGCTTGCCGTATTGGCCAATGCCTTTGAGGCATCTGCCAGGCGAGTGACTTCCTTTTCAAGAGCGGGGTGAAAACCTTCGAGCTTTTCACTGACAACTGATTGTTTAACCTGCTGCAGGGCGAATTCAGAGATTACACCGATTTTGCCTATCGCGTCGTTGAGGGATTCTAGATTTCGAATATTTTGCAGGCTCTGCAATTCCTTGCCAATTCTCTTGAATTCACTCGCTGGCTCCTTCAGCCCCGTCATCGCAAGGAACATTCGAAGAATTTCATTTGTTCCCTCGAAGATAATTCCAATTCTTCCATCACGGAGCCTTCTTTCGAGGCCATAGTCTTTCATGTAACCATTGCCGCCGTGGATCTGCATTCCCAGGTTCAAAACTCTCCATGCAGCTTCGGTGCCATAAACTTTGCAAATTGCGGCTTCAATTGAGTAGTCAATATCACCCGCGTCAACGAGTGCTGTTGTGAAGTAGGTCATCGATTCTAGAGCGTATGCATGGCAGGACATTTCAGTGAGCATGTCCTGGATCACTCCAAAGTCTGCGATGGAGTGTTGGAAAGCTTTTCTGTTTTTTGCGTAACTCACTGATTGATTCAGAACCGATTTAATGGTGCCAAGCGCGCCGCCGGACAGGCCTAATCTGCCTTGATTCAAAATTCCCATCGCAATCTTGAAACCATCTCCAGGTTTTCCAAGCACGTTCGATGCGGGCACTCGTACATCTTTGAAATAGACTTCAACGGTGCTTGAAGCTTTGATTCCAAGTTTCTGCTCTTCAGGACCATGACTGACGCCACCCATGTCCCGAGTCACCATAATGGCCGATATCTTGTCTTCGCCGTCTACATTCTCTTTTGCAAAGACTGTAAAGAAATCTGCAAAACCGCCATTGGTTATCCAAAGCTTCGAGCCATTTAAAACGTAATGATCACCGTCACGGACAATGCGCGCTTTGATTCCTGCAGCATCGGAACCCGCTGTGGGTTCGGTCAAAGCAAACGCTGCAACCATCTCACCGGTGGCAAGCTTCGGCATGTATTTTTTCTTTTGTTCTTCGGTGCCAAAAAGATAGAGTCCTTTGAGCCCAATCGATTGATGCGCGCCGACAGTGAGTGTCACGCAACTTTCGTGTTTGTTCATCAACTCAAGAGTTCGTGTGTAGAGAGTTTGAGTGAACTCCGAGCCGCCGTAAATTTCTGGAATGATGAGTCCGAACAGACCCATTTCTTTCAGCCCTTTGAGCACATCTTCGGGGATCTTCTTTTCATCATCGAGCTTCATTGGGTCGACATTTTCCTTGAGCCAATCACCAATGGATTGAGCTACAAGTCTAAATTCTTCTTCGCGAGGTGTGTTGAAAAACGGAAAGTGATGGAGAAGCGACTCAGGAATATCTCCGCTGAACACATTTTTCATGAAGCTGGTTTTGGTACCACCCATAGGTGAAACTCCCTCTCGTATTTTTCAGGAAACTTGTGCTCTCAGTCTAGCACCGCCCCTCAGTGTCAAAGCAAATCATATTGAGGGAGATGTGGCGCTATTGACGTGCCAAACCTTTGTGGATGATGCGAGGCGGCAGCGCGGGCCCAGTGGTAGGCTGCTTAGGTAACAGACGGAGGCGAACACAAATGACGATGTTTAAACTCAGTGAAGAAAATCAGGCTCTTTTTGAACTTGCAAGAGATTTTGCGAACAAGGAAGTATGGCCCAAGGCGCGCGAGCTCGATGAGACTGCTCGCTTTCCCACTGAACTTTTTGCAAAGGCTCATAAGCTTGGATTGTTAAATGCGTTCGTCCCAGAATCGGTGGGTGGGCTTGGTTTAGGAGTCTTTGGCCATTCTCTCATTGGTGAAGCACTCTCTACGGGAAGTGCTGGTTTCTGCACGGCTGCATTAGCCAATGAGCTTGCGGCTGTTCCAGTAATTTTGGGCGGAAATGAATCTATCTACAAAGAATTTCTTGCACCCATGGTGGAAGAACCCCAGATGGCAGCCTATTGCGTCACCGAACCAGGAGCAGGATCTGACGTTGCAGCAATCAAAACCACCGCCAAGAAAGTTGGCGACAAATTTATTCTCAATGGCTCCAAGATGTGGATCACAAATGCTGGACATGCAAAGTGGTTCTTCGTTCTCGCAAAAACGGATCCTGCCGCGGGCCACAAGGGAATGACTGGCTTTGTTGTGCCAGCAAGTTCACCCGGGGTCATTCTTGGAAAAAAAGAAGACAACATGGGTCAGCGCTGCTCTGATACGCGCGGAGTGACGTTCGAAAATGTTGAAATTCCAGCTCAGCATATGTTGGGTAAAGAAGGAGATGGATTTCGTCTCGCCATGGGAGCGTTTGACCGCACAAGACCTGTTGTGGCCAGTGGTGCTGTTGGCTTGGCTGAGCGTGCCATGAGATGCGCAATCGATTATGCAAAACAGCGATCGACGTTCGGAAAACCGATTGCGGAGCATCAGGCGGTCGCGTTCATGATCGCCGAAATGGCGCGAGATATTGAGGCTAGCAGGCTCCTTGTCTGGAAAGCCGCGAGTGAAATTGACTCGGGTCAAAGAAACACGTTTACAGCTTCTATTGCAAAACTCCTTGCCGCGGATTCCTGTATGCGCATTACAACCGATGCGGTGCAGATTTTCGGTGGTTATGGCTACAACCGCGAGTATCCCGTGGAGATGCTGATGCGCGATGCAAAGATCTTCCAAATTTACGAGGGAACTTCACAAATTCAGAGAATGATCGTTGCTCGCCATTTACTTGAGCAATGAACCTGGAGTAGAGCCCCGCGTGTAGCTTTGTTGTTTGAGTTATTTTGGAGAATGGCATGTCTGTCCGCCAGAAGCCCATCAAAATTGGGTTGGTTGTTTGTCGATTCAATGAACTGGTAACGCGTCGGTTGGCTGAAGGAGCTCAGGCGCTCTTGAAGCGGCGTGGTATAAAACACGAGCAGATTGTTGAGGTTGAGGTGCCTGGAGCTTTTGAAGCGCCACTGGCTGCTCAGTGGTTGGTTGATACTCATAAGGTTGACGGAGTGGTTGTTCTCGGGGCCGTCGTGAGGGGCTCAACGAGTCACTATGATTACGTATGTTCTACGGCATCGAGCGGACTCATGACTGTTCAGTTGAATCGTAGCTTACCGATTGGTTTTGGGATCCTAACTTGCGACACAATGGAGCAAGCTTTGGATCGCGCCGGAGGCAAGGCTGGCAACAAGGGCGCTGAAACCGCAGAAACTGTTCTCGAGATGATTGAAATTAGAAATGGTCTGACGGGTGTCGGAGGCAACGAATGATCTCTCCAATCAACCGAGCTGCCATTGCTCTCAAGCCAGCCCAGCTGCGCGAGGCGCGTCGTTTTGCTGTTCAATTGGTCTATCAACTTGAGGCTTCCCAGCAGCCATTTTTGAGCGAAAACACTCTGAGCGCTTTTCTAAGCCAAAATGAAGTTTCCAATGAACTTAATGATTTTATAAAGATTATTTCTGAAGCTGTTGTAGAGCGCCGTGAAAAGATTGATGCCCTCATTGAAAAATGTGCAGTCAATTGGAAGCTCACTCGAATCGCTCGGGTTGATCTTGCAATCCTCAGAATCTGCACTGCTGAATTGCTGACACGTACTGAAGTTCCCAAAGATGTTATTATTTTTGAGGGTGTTGAACTCGGCAAGCAATTTGGGTCCACAGCCTCTGGGAGCTTTATTAACGGAGTCTTGGACAGCCTCGCGCGTGCTGTGGCTGTTGAGTTGAACACCGCGGAATCGGAGAGCTAGACACCGAAAGGGTAAGTGAACTGTGCAGCGAGAACTCTATTTGTTCAAAACAGAACATCGCTTGAACATGTTCTTGAGCGAGATGGCTCGCAACGGAGAGCTTCCTGATTCCGTCATGGGACTCGGTTTTTTTGCAACCCAACCGGCCACAGGGCCTGCCGCGAATGGTGTTAATCTTTCAGTCTCACCAGTTTTTCTGCGCGAAACTCTGCTCCGTGCCATCGCACGTGAAGCTTTGCTGCCGTTTTCATCTGATCCAATTTTCCTTGGGGCGGCCGATTTCGGAGATGAACGAAATCGCTCTCGGTTGTTGCGTCGTCGATCAGAAACCCTGGACGTCCGCTCTATTCGGAGATGGATTCTTTCTGGAGTGCACCCTTTTTTCATCAATCCTGAACAGTCCTCTGGGGCTGCACCTTGGTGCTTACGTGAGATTTCTGAAACCCAGGGGGTTTCAGATGCAGTGTCTGTGATGCTCCGGGAAATGTTTCGGCGAGTTCTCAATTTGAGAGCCTCAACGGTTGTATTGGCACCCGACACCGAAATGCTTGAGGCCTATTTCTCGGCACTCGCTCGTTGGCGCCTCTCACAGGGAAATTTTGTCAGACTTCGTGACTACTTGCGCCTACGCCCCTCCGATCGTATTGAGCTCATCTTGAAGGAAATTCTCGTGTGGCTGGTTGAGGAGAGCTTGAACGATCGAGTGACAGTTCTTTGCAGAACAACTCTCGAACACGACCAACTCGTTTTGGCCTCCCGCTATATCCTGAGAAACACGGCAATTTCTCAGCCGATTCAATTCAGGCTTTAGTTTTAATAAAAGCATTCAAGACGTCAGAATCCCTGCCGAAGATGCAAAGTGGAGGTAGGGAGCGCTCTTTGATTTGCAGTAAAGTCTTTGGACAATCTGCCGAAGGTCATGCGCTTCGTGTTTGATAGAAAGGAGGTGAACTGTGCGTGGCATTCAAATCATGTGTGTATCAACCTCAGGCGCCGCCGCCGAAAGCGACGACCTGGTGAAGGATCTTGAAAATTGGTTCGAAGATCACCAACAAATGTGTCGGCTGATGACGACGGCGTTACCAAACGATGCGCGTGAGGTTGCTTCGAGTCTTGATCGACTCCGAGCGTCTGTTGATTCGGGCCAGAGGCTCTTAGGGCGTCTTAAAAGTTCGGTTCAAAATGGCCATCCGGTGCATTCGCAAGGGATCCGTGCCGCAGGCAGTATTCCTTTGTCTGGGATGAACCGTTTTGAAGAGAGTAGAACTCTCACTGCACTCACTGTGCCTTCGAATGCTTCGACCGTTTCGGTTCGGCAGGGCTCTGCTCAGAGCGGTGGGCTCATGGCCTCTCAAGCTCATGTGTTGAGCCTCAATTCTTCGATGACTGGTGAGCAGTCTCGAATGCAGCCCAGCCGAACGTATATTAAAAAATCAGGCAGTGGAGCCTGATTTTTTGCTGCAAAAATGAACCAACGGATTGGGTCGTTGCTCTCTAGAACATGAACGAGCAAGAGCCTTGCGAGCGCGGATGAGCGTCTTGTGAGGTTCGTTTTGTTTCAGAAGCTACTCTCAATAATGGCACTTGTTGTCCTTTCTGTTGCGCTCTATCGGGTCTTTCAGAATTTTCGAGTTTCTCATCACACTGCAGCCCAGAATGTTCGACGGACTGGTTTGAATTCTCAATTTTTCGGGCATGCATCAGTGCGCTGGTTTAAGCACGATCATCTCTTGTTGCCATTGTCTTCGTTAAAAGATCTCGCAAAGAAACCTGAACGTGGAGAGGAGCTCCTGATTTTTCAGGAATCTTCGCGCGGACACCGTTGTCTTGTAGGCGTTTTCGCACTCGTGGAGAATAAAGAGAAAGGGATCCTTTTAAAAGGACTCTCCTATCAAAAGCATTCAAATATGCTGATCTGGGCAAAACTCAATCATCAGGAATTGCGCTGGCGAGCTGAGCTTCCTGATCGCTCGGATGCTCCAATCCCTTTTGTGCAGATGTGTGAAAAGTGGATTTTGACCAAGGCCGAAGAGAAGTATCTTTACCTGCTTGTGAAGAACAAAGAGACTTTCCTCAAGGCAAACCAATTTTCTGACGTGAAATCTCTGAAATCGGAGCGGGGCTTGTCGGTTCTCCCGGATCTCATTCGAGGGGGCTGGAGAGTCAATGCAGAGAGCGGAATCCATGAACTTCTCGTGCAAAGTGCTCGAACAGGATTGAAACACAGACTTCTGGTGCAGTTTTTGTCAAAGCAGAGCAATAACTCAACTCAGCATGGCAAGAAAAAAACGCGACACCTCGCAAAACCCGTGGTCATTCCTGGTTGGGATTGAGTCCTTGCGGCGCGTTTGTTACGCTTCCTGTTCAATGTGAATTATTTTTCATTGGGAGTGCTCATGTCTACGTCTTGCGTCCAAGCATTTGAGTTGAGAGCTGGTGTGGTTGTTTGCGAGATCAACCGCCCCGATGCTCTCAATGCTCTCAACACAGAAGTCCTTCATGAATTGTTGAGGCAGGTTGAGAGTGTCAAATGCAATGACTCCGCGAGTGTCGTAATTCTCCGCAGTGTCGGCGACAAAGCTTTTGTCGCCGGCGCCGACATCAAAGAAATGTTGAATTACTCAACCGACCAAGCGTTTCGTTTTTCGAGCCTTGGACAATCGGTCTTTTCTGCACTCAGCGATTTACCTCAAGTCGTGATTGCACAGGTGCAAGGTTTTGCGCTCGGCGGTGGCTTGGAACTCGCGCTGGCAGCTGATTTCATCATTGCATCACAGAAAGCCAAATTTGGATTACCCGAGGTGGGTCTTGGTTTAATTCCCGGCTTCGGTGGCACGCAGCGCTTGGTCAAGCGGCTTGGATTCGCCAAGGCGCTTGAATGGATGACATCTGCAGAGCGCTATTCGGCCGAAGTTGCATATCAACTCGGACTTCTCAATCGAGTTCTTGAACACGAACAATTATCGACGGGCGTTGAGGCTTTGGCACAAACCATTGCAGCTCAAGGACCCCGCGCGGTTCGGGCCGCAAAACGTGCCGCGCGCGCAGCAGAATCTTCTCATGGTCAACTCGGATTCGAATTTGAGGCACAGCTTTTTTCTTCTTGCTTCGCAGGTGCAGAAGCGCGCGAAGGGTTATCGGCTTTTGTTGAAAAACGTAAGCCAGAATTTCGCTCGATAGAGCGTTGAGAGGAAATTCAAATTGATTCCTATTTTTGGTTCTGTTGGAATGAAATCTGAAACAATAAATATTGAACTGCGTCGCAAGGGTGGCGAATTACTGAGGACATTCGCACTCAGAAAAGGGACCAATCTCTGGGTTGCCCTGCGACGCTTTGGAGTGCCAGTCGGTTCATCGTGTTCTGGGGTGGGTGTCTGCGGTAAGTGCGCAGTGCAAATAGATCCTGAATCGGAAGAGGTTGTAAACCCACGAACCGAACTCGAGAATCAAACAATTGAACGACAAGGTCTCGATTCAGGTCAGAGGCTTGCATGTTTGTGTCGCATCAAGGGCGATGTGACGGTCAGTGCTGATTATTGGTAGCTTAACGGGAGTTCAAGAAGATTTGCGTCCCAGAGCTCCATCCCCGAATGTTGAATTATTTGAGGTTGGTTTTGGCAAGGAGGAAATCAACTTTTTGAATTCATGGAAAACCTGACTCTCCGTTGGTGAGAGTTGCCGTCTGCGCAAATCGCGATGCAGCATGAGGTGAAGAACTTCCAGTCCGCGTTTCACAACGTAAAGAACATTGGGCACGTGATTCTTGTGCGCCATGAGATATTCATTTGTATAAACAGAAACGAGCCATTGGCCGACATCCAGAATTGCTGACCTATAGTCGTTGGCATCTTCTTGAGCTTGGGCTTGCACTGCGTTGTTGAGCAAACCGGAAATAGTATCGAAGTCACGCTCACTCTGAAAAACGAGGGGTTCATCTTGTTTCGGCTGACCAAACAATTTTAAGGCCAGAGAAATACGCTCACTGGAGTTTCGATATATTTCTTTGATTGTCCTTTTTTTGTCTGCTGATGATGACATTTTTTCCTCACATCTCCATCAAACAGCCACCTGTAGCGGCTCATCTTCAGATGAGCCGACAGGATCAACGTCATGTTCTGAATTTGATTCCGTTGAAGTCAAATAGGACACGCGCCCTTCGATACGAGCACCGTCTTCAACAACAAGTCGTTTCGCAGCAAGGTCGCCATAGACACGAGCGGTCGGACTCAGCCTCAGCAAATCCGATGCGCGCAGATTGCCATCGATTCGACCATTGAAAAGAACGACGACACCATTGAGGTCGCCGGTAATGACGGCTGACTCTTCAACCGTCAGAATTCCATCACAAATCACAGAGCCTTCAACATGTCCGCCCACGCGAGATTCTCCTTGGAGAAACATCTTGCCCTGGAAGCTGCAGCCGTCAGCAAGCATGGAGATACCACGTGACCGCGATCTTGTCGTGGTCGGCTCCAACTGTCGACTGTTTGTGTTCTCAGATGATTGTTTCTTTGAAAACACGCTCGACTCCTGCAAAATGAAATCCGTTCGGGTAACAGGTCATCAACTGAATTCTACCGCCCTTGGCAGGGAGTGGAGGGGAAAGAAGTGTCTCAAGACAAACTCGTGACACCTTGGTCTGGCGGCAGCAACTCGGCTTCTGAATGGCTCGGTCGTTCGCTGAGTTTGGCGGCCGTTCCTCTTCTACGGCTGCGTCAGATTGAGAAACTTTATGGAAGCCTCAGACGAGTCTCTGACCGCTGTGGTTGTCAAAACGAGTCGAGGCACCCCTCGCCTTCTGAGCGTGCGGTTCTGTGGTGTGCACTTCAGCCCTTGCAGGCCGGTCGTCAGGTTTTGCTGTCAACTCCATGTCGGCTCGTGCCGGCTGCTTGGTTGGTACTGAGTCCCAATGGTGGGTTGTTTTCGTGGGCCGAGATCTGGGAGCTTTCAAACACCGAAAATATTTTTAATTTCGAAGATTCTTTCGACCCTTTAGTCCCAAGAACATTGAGTGAATGGGAAGGTCTTGGAAAAAATGAAATTCGATTCAAAATATGCCAGAATCAAGTGCTCGATGACGCTGCTGCCATTGCGCATTGTCGGTTTGCTCTGGTGCGTGAAGTCATACAGCGAAATCCGAATTACTCGCACGTCAATCTCTCATTGGAGTTCA
Organism: uncultured Silvanigrella sp.; assembly: GCA_903933385.1. GTDB lineage: Bacteria > Bdellovibrionota_B > Oligoflexia > Silvanigrellales > Silvanigrellaceae > RFOM01. Next base: position 31,900 of record CAIZJW010000020.1, read on the forward strand.
GCCCAAAAGAATCCGATTTGGTTATGGCGCACTTTGGGTCTAACCTACCAGACTTCGAAATTGAGTCACTGCGCGAGCGCTACGTCCCAACTTGGCGGCAGAGTGGTGACATGGCGTATAGAAATTTTAGCGCCTACACTATAACGCGAAAGGACATCTGAATTCGCCGTTTGGTAAAATTTGGATGAGAGTGTCGGTACATGAGTCACAAAGTGCGTCGCAAAAATACGACCCGCCAGCAGATGCTTATTCGCCTGTGCACAGGATTTGCATGCATTGGCGCAGGTATCATGGTTCAGGCATTTGAAAATGATCCAAAATCAGTGGCCCCATCAAATAGCGCATCTGCTGAAACCGATCCTAAAAATGGTGTGGATGAGGGAGCTGTTGATCCCAATTCACAAAATGCGTCTCAGAAAATCGGTGGTAGCTTTCAGAAACAGGGCTATAAGGATCCCCGCGAGGAACTTACGAACGAGCGCCACGCATTTAAGACGCCGTTTGGTCAAATCATTTGGAAGGATGTCGACAAGAGACTTTCCTACAGGGACAAGTCGACTTTCGTTTCCTACAAGGGCTTTAACCTCAAGCTTACGATTCAGCCCGAACTTCAAGCAGGCCTTGAAAAAACTCTTTCGGCTCAGCGAAACATTGCTGGGGCCGTTGTTATCTTGGAATCAAGAACCGGCCGAATTCTCGCGATGGCAGAAACGAAAGCTGATGCGAGAAGTCCCTTGGTTAATGAGGACTCAATTCTGACTGCAGCTCGTGCTCCGGCAGCGAGTTTGATGAAGATTGTTACAGCAACAGCAAGTATTGAAAAAAATAACCTCGACCCTGATCAGGAAATTCCATTTCAAGGTGGTTGTGGTTCACTCCGTAATCGTAACTGGCTTCGTGACGCTCAGTCCGATCGGCAGCGCATGACTTTCTCACATGCGTTTGGAATCAGTTGCAACACCGTATTTGCGCGTCTTGCTCTCTACGAAACCGGCTTGGCATCTCTCAGGCAATATGCCGAGAAGTACCTCTTCAATCGCCCTATCCCGAGCGATCTTCGCATTGAAACGAGCGCAGCACTGATGCCTGCGCTTGAAATGGCGACAGCGCTTGAAGTCGGTGAAGCAGGAGCGGGCTTTGGCTCTAGCAAGATATCTCCCGTTCATGCGGCCATGCTATCTGCTGCTTCGGGGAATGCGGGAGTGCTCATGGCTCCTTATCTTGTTGAGGCTGCCTATGACTCATCAGGAAAGCAGGTTTACACAGGAAGCCCTCTGGAAATTTCAAGAATATTTACAAAAAGAACAGCTGATAAAATGCAACGTTTGATGCAGGAAACAGTTCTCTCAGGAACCAGTCGAAGATATTTCAGACGCAAGGGAACTGCAGGCGACCGTTATGAGATTGGTGGTAAAACCGGGACTCTCTCCGACGCCGAAGAACGCGGAACGTTGTATACATGGTTCAGCGGAGTTGCTCCTTTGGAGTCTCCGCAGAATGTCGCTATTGGCACTGTCGTTGCAAGTCCCAAAAATTGGGTTGTCCGGGCCAGTTCGTTGGCGCAAATTAGTTTGGCTCAATACCTGAAGATAGAGCGTCAAGATCGCTCAAAATTGCAAAAGATAATGCAATAAATTTGGACGGCTTCAGCAACGTCATCTGGAGAAAGCATGGCCGGTCTCTCGTTTATTGATATCGTTTTTTCTCAGTTCAGTGGGCCTCACTGGCAAGGTGGGGTTTCGCTTTTCCGCTCAGGGAGTGTGACTAAGCTGTCACTCTATGGAGAGTTGGTGAGCGCACGGGTTCGCGCAGGGATTGGTGAAAATTACGACGTACGCTTGAAACTCCACGCTCAAGGCAAGGGCGTTCAATGGATGGAATGCACATGCCAAGCAAACAGGCGAAAGGGAGAAAAGTGCTCCCACATTGCTGCGCTTTGTCTCGTGCTTGACCAGGAGCATCCTGAAACTCTCGAGAAGTTTGGATTAGCAGGCAGTGGCGCCGACAAATATCTTTTCAAGAAAGAGTCGACGTTTGAAAATGTACTTTTGGGTGAAAGTGGCACCGATCCACAGGCACAAGCCGGAGGCGCAGCTAAGGCCACGAGTGATGCTTCTCGCGGATTAGGTATCATCTTAACCGAAGGCAAAGCCCGTATTGTGGATTCGTCCTGGAACGAGGAAGAATGCACCCTGCAGCTGTCTGTCGACTATGGCTCGAAAAAAGCATTGACCTATAATTTGGGCATTGATGACGCCATCAGAATTCTAAGTTCCTCTGATGTGAAAACTCAAATTCCGAAAAAGACCGCTTCAGTGATCAACACAACTCTCATTGCAGAGCGTGTGTTTGAATGTCGTAAGCAGGGGGCCTCTGGCATTCAGATCGTACGCACGGTTGTTGTGCGCGATTCAATAGGTCGCGTGAGAAAGACGATCGAGCTCGAATCAGCGCCCATTCGCAGTGTCGGGCGATTGGGAGTTTATGTTCCGAAATCGGGAATTGTAAGCTACCAAGATAACATGTCGCAGGTTCAGGTCGTTCGCTGGGATGAATACCCCAGAGTGGCGCTCCTCGATAGTGATACTGCCGCGCTTTTGATTGAAACCAACTTCGATCGACTGCGAGAAACTGCTCAAGTTAAAATAGCTCCTGATCTTGCGAAAGTTAAGGTTTTCTCAAAGTTCACTATTCCAGAGCTCAAGCTCAAAACAACAAATGATGGTGCATTTTTCGTTGAACCAACTTTTCGTGGCCTTCTTGCAGAAGCAACGGATGCTTCAAAAAAGACCACAGATGGATCCTTCAATCTGACCTCGGATTCTTCGTCAGATGCATCTCAAGTCACTGCGTTAGCTCACTCGAATCTCCTTGTCTCAATATTGAAGGCACGCGCCGAGGGGCGCAAATTTCTTAATACAAAACAAGGATGGCTTAAGCTGCCCGAGGAACTCGATTGGCTTGCTCAACGAGTTCAGTCTGATGGCCGCGTAAAGTTGAGCACACTTGAGCTGATCAAATTTCGCGAGCAATTCGCTGCTGAGAGTGAGATCGTTGGAGCGGGTGACGTCATTGCCCGCCTCAGGTCCGGGCTTCTCGGAATGAAAGACATCGAACTACCAAATTTGAACTCAACACACCTAACATTGCGCCCCTACCAATTAGACGGATTTAAGTGGCTGTGGTGGTTGTACTCGAATGGATTGGGTGGGCTTCTTGCCGACGAAATGGGCTTGGGAAAAACTCACCAAACCATGGCTTTGTTAGCAGCAGTGTCGCAGAGGGAACCCCGTAAAATAAGTTTAGTCGTATGTCCCACGAGTGTTATCGATCACTGGCTCGATAAACTTCAACAGTTCGTCCCGAGTGTTAGGGTCATTTGCTACCATGGAGCCGAACGCAAACAAGAGGCACTCAAGCGCCCAAATCAGCACACCGTTCTTGTGACGAGTTACGGTATTCTACTGCGTGATTATGAATTTTTGATGCGTTGTCCCACTGAGCTGGTGATTTTGGATGAAGCACATCTGGTCAAGAATCAATCGACACGTACCTATCGCGCAGCAGTGCGTTTGGGCAGTCGAATGCGATTGTGTTTGACGGGTACTCCATTGGAAAACGATCTCATCGAGCTCAAAAATTTGTTTGACTACATTGCTCCCAATTACCTTGGGACGGATTCTGAATTTCGAAAGAAGTATATGTCAGACAAGCGCTCAAGTGCCCTCGCCGACCTTGAGTTGCAGCGACTCATTCATCCGTTCAAGTTGCGAAGAAACAAGCGTGACGTTCTCACTGATCTGCCCGATAAGGTCGAAGACATTCGTCACTGCAATTTGAACAAGCGGCAGGTTGAACTCTATAACGAGGCACTCGCACTGCGGGGACGCGAGCTCGTTGAAGCCCTTGAAAGCGAGCAAGGCCCGATCCCTTACGTTCATATATTTTCGGTCATCTCATTCCTAAAGCAAATCTGTAACGACCCAGCCATTCTCGACTCTCGCTACGAAGCGGTTGGAAGTGGCAAGCTAGCTCTTTTTGATGAAATTCTGAGTGAAGCGTTGGCGAGCGATCAAAAGGTCGTTGTGTTTTCACAATATGCCAAAATGATCAATCGGTTGAGTGAGAGGCTCAAGCAACGAGGAGTCAAGCACGTTGTCCTGACTGGGCAAACCACAAACCGTGGTCAACTCGTGAGGCAGTTTCAGGAAGACAATGAGATTAAGGTCTTTCTCGGATCATTGCTTGCGGGTGGCACGGGAATCGACCTCACTGCTGCGAGTGTCGTCATTCACTTTGACCGCTGGTGGAATGCTGCGAAGGAAAATCAGGCCACCGACCGAATCCATCGTATTGGTCAGCAGCGAAATGTTCAGGTGTACAAACTCGTGACCAAAGGCACTCTTGAAGAGCGGATTGATGAAATCATCAATCGTAAGAAGCTAATATTTGAGAGATTTGTCGAAGAGGATGCAGAAATATTCAAGAACCTCACCCGAGAAGATTTGCTTAAACTTCTTGCACCAGCGAAAGAGGGAGATGCCATTGAGACGAGTGAGGACACCGAACCCAGCTCGGTGGATTCCCTCGTTCACGAAGGTGTCATTGAATCACATCAAATCTGACCATGACCACAGACGAACTCTTGCTGAATGGGCGGCTCGGGGTTAAAACCAGCCGTCTTTGAAAACTTCAGCGCTGCAAGAGGTCTTTATCATGAGCGTCAATCCCTGGCATCCTTGGCATTCCGTTGCTGTTGGCAAAAAAGCTCCCTCCATCGTTCACGCGATTATCGAAATTCCTCGCGGTTCAAAGAGCAAATACGAGATCGACAAAGATTCCGGAATGCTCTTCATGGATCGCGTGATGTCGAGTTCAGTTGTTTATCCGACGAATTATGGCTTCATTCCCCAAACCTATTGCGACGATGGTGATGCGCTCGACGTTCTTGTCTTGGGCCAAGATCCGGCAGTTCCTCTCTGTATTATGAATGCGCGTGTTGTGGGCTGCCTTAAAGTCATCGACGGCGGAGAAGAAGATGACAAAGTTATCGCCGTGCACGCTGACGATCCGCAGTTCAAACACATCACCGAATTATCTGAAGTGAATCCTCACACGCTCAAAGAAATCGAACAGTTTTTCCGTTCGTACAAAGCACTTGAGAAGAAGGTTGTTGAGGTAGGTGCATGGCTTCAGCGCGCTGATGCAGAGAAGGTTGTTGAGAAAGCATGCGATTTCTACAAGGCTAATCTTAATAAGTTGGTTGGAAAATAAAGGGAACGAACCTGATGTCACAGTCTCACCTTAAGCGCACTCCCCTCAATGCCGAGCACCGCCGTCTCGGCGCACGCATGGTCGACTTTGGTGGATGGGACATGCCCGTTCAATATTCAGGCGTCATTGATGAGCACAAAGTTGTTCGCACCACTGTTGGTCTCTTCGACGTCAGTCACATGGGCGAGTTGATGGTATCAGGTCGCGGTGCCAACGATTTTCTTCAGCGCATGACTACCAATGACATCACCAAAATTGCCATTGGCCAAGCGCAGTATTCCGCTCTTTGCAAGGAAGATGGTTGCGTCATAGACGACATTATCGTTTATCGCAGAGGCATCGACAGTTTTATGGTGTGCGTCAATGCATCTAACGCTGAAAAGGATGAGCAGTGGTTGCGAGCGCATCTTCCTGCTTCCGGTGTCATTCTCGAAAATGAGTCCGATGCCTACGCACAGATTGCAGTCCAAGGCCCAAAAGCGCGAGAGTTGGTGCAGCAAATAGTTGATATTAATATTTCAAGCCTCAAGTACTATTGGTTTTCCGAAGGTAAAGTTTTAGGACAACCGTCCATCATCGCAAGAACCGGATACACCGGTGAGCTTGGATATGAGCTCTACGTTCCGGCTGAAGCTTCGCCTCGTATTTGGTCAGCGATGGTTGAAGCTGCGCAAAAATTTGGTGGTAAGCCATGTGGATTAGGGGCGCGTGACACACTGCGTCTCGAGATGGGATATCTCCTCTACGGCAATGATATGGATGAAGGAATCAATGCTCTAGAGTGTGGCCTTGGTTGGGTGACAAAATTTGCCAAGGGCGAATTCATTGGTTCTAAGGCGCTTGCAGCCCAGAAGGAGCTTGGTCTTTCGCGACAGATCGTCGGAATTCAGATGGTCGACAAAGCCATTGCTCGCCATGGTTACAAGATCTTTTCAGCTGCAGAAGGCGGCCATGAATTGGGTTGGGTGACGAGCGGAACTGTCGCACCATCGTTGAGCGTCAATGTCGGTATGGCTTACTTGCCTCCGGAGTTTTCCGCTTTGGGAACTGAAATTTTCGTAGAGATTCGGGGCGAGCGAAAGATGGCCAAGGTTTGCAAGAAACCTTTTTACACAAACGGAACAGCACAACTTTAATATTAGGAGTCTCTCTCATGAGCAATTATCCAAAAGACATTCAATACACCAAAGAACATGAGTGGATTCGCATCGAAGGCAGCACTGGCATGGTTGGGATCACTGCTTTCGCTATTGAGCAGCTTGGTGACGTTGTTCACCTCGACCTTCCGAAAGCTGGAAGCAAGTTTAAGGCAGGCGAGTCGTTTGGAACAATTGAGTCAACAAAAACTGTGTCCGATCTTTATATGCCTGCTGCTGGAACCATTGCTGAAGTGAACACCGCTCTCACGCAGGCCCCTGAAGACATCGCAAATGATCCTCACGGCAAGAATTGGCTTGTGAAAGTGTCGCTTGAGGGAACTCCTGCAAATCTAATGAGTGCTGACGAGTACACCAAGTACATCGCTGAATCGGCGAATCACTGAATGTTCGAAGGGGCGTCAGTGACGCCCCTTCTGATTTTTATCAATATCAAACGAGAGCGCGATCATGACCGTTCAACATCGTTTTCTGCCAACCACACCAACCGATCGCATGGAGCTCCTCAAGGCCTGTGGAGTTAATTCCATGGAAGATCTTCTTCAGGGAATTCCTTCCGATGTGCGTTTCAATGGAGTTTTGCCAAGTGGCCCGGCACAGTCCGAATTAGAAATTAGACGCCGCGTTCGAACCCTCATGAAGGACGGTCGCTACGCCAAGAATGCTCTTAGTTTTATTGGTGCTGGTATCTACGACCACATGTGTCCTTCAGCCGTAAATCAGCTGACCCTGCGTGGTGAGTTTCTCACTTCGTACACACCCTATCAGCCAGAAATGTCGCAAGGTACGCTTCAGGCGCTGTTTGAGTTTCAAACCATGGTAGCGGAACTCTTTGGAATGGAAGTTTCAAATGCATCGCACTACGATGGTTCTACTTCGCTTGCCGAAGCTGCTCTCATGGCAATGCGAATCAACAAGGGCAAGAATCGATTGTTGGTTTCTTCGTCTGTGCACCCCGAGTATATACAGGTGCTCACAACCTATCTTGCCAATTTGGGAGTTGAACTCAGTTTCATTCCGCTTGAGGCAGGCACAACTTCACTGAATTCTCTTAAAAGTTTGCTCAGTGATGATGTGATGGCTGTCATTATTCAAAGTCCAAATTTCTATGGTTGTGTCGAAGACCTTGAATCGTTGTCTGCTGTCGCCAAATCAAAAAATGCACTGTTTATTGTGAGCACGCCCGAAACACTCAGTTTGGCTGTTCTTCCTTCCCCGGGAGATTGTGGTGCAGACATCGCGACGGGTGAGGGTCAAAGCTTCGGAGTTCCACAAAGTTTTGGTGGACCTTTTGTTGGTTTGTTTACTTCGAAATTGGAACACGTTCGGCAAATGCCGGGTCGTCTTTGTGGCGAAACTGTTGATGCCCAGGGACGGCGTTCATACACATTGACACTCTCAACACGCGAGCAGCACATTCGCCGCGATAAGGCGACGTCCAATATTTGTACCAACCAAAACCTAATCGCGCTTTGGGCAACAATCTGGTTGACGATGATGGGCAAAGAAGGATTCCACGAATTGGCAGTGCAGAATCTTTCGAAGGCTGAGTACGCAAAGGATGTTCTTGTCAAAACAGGCAAAGCAAAATTGCGTTACCCTACTCAAAGCACTTTCAACGAGTTTGTTATTGAGCTTAAGGGCTCTGCTGCTGAGTTCGCGCAGAAGGCTGCAGCACAGGGTATTGCACCCGGCGTTGCTTTAAGTCGTTTTGATTCCACCGATACAACAGGCCTGCTCGTCTGTGTCACCGAGAAGAAATCTCGCGATGACATCGATCATCTTGCGCAGCTGTTGCGCGATCTGGCTTGAGGAGATCCACAATGGAATTTTTAAAGAAAAGTACAGGTCATGCAATCGTTCTCGAGGAGCCACCGAGCTTTGAAACATCAAGGCCAGGAGCGGTCGGAACCGACCTTCCGACGCTTGATGTTCCTCGCATCGAGCCAAAGTCAGTTTTCAAAAAAGTGCGCAATCGCAAGGCGCGTCTTCCTGAACTGAGTGAGCCAGAAGTCATGCGCCATTTCACCCGCATGTCGACCTGGAACTACGCAATCGACTTAGGGATCTATCCACTTGGTTCTTGTACCATGAAGTACAATCCTCGTTTTAACGAAGAGATTGCTCGCAGTGGTGAACTGAGTGAGGCGCATCCATACGATCCGATCGAATGGTCACAAGGGCATCTGCGTGTGATGTGGGAGCTCACAGAAGATCTCAAGGGAGTCACAGGAATGCCTGGTATTTCCCTTCAGCCAGCTGCGGGTGCTCATGGTGAGCTCACTGGTTTGATGTTGGTTTCTGCTTATCACAAAGCTAAGGGTCGCCACAGAAAAACAATTCTTACGGCGGACACTGCGCACGGAACAAATCCAGCCTCTGCTGCATTGGCAGGTTTCCAAATTGTTCAAATTGCGACTGGTGAAGATGGGGTAATTCATCCCGATGCGCTTGCAGCTGTTCTGAATGATGACGTTGCCGCGCTCATGACCACTAACCCAAACACGCTCGGTATTTTTGAAAAGAACATTCAGACAGTTGCTAATATGCTGCATGAAAAAGATGCCCTTCTTTATATTGATGGCGCTAATTTGAATGCCGTTCTCGGATTGAGTCGTCCGGGTGATTTTGGTGCTGATGTGATTCAATTCAATCTTCACAAAACATTCTCCACGCCTCACGGTGGTGGAGGACCTGGCTCTGGTCCTATTGCAGTTTCCGAACGCTTGCTTCCATTTCTTCCTGTGCCTCGTCTTGAGAAGCACGGTGAAAAAATTGTGTTGGTTGAAGATGCACCCCAATCTATTGGTCGTGTGAAGGCGTTTTTCGGTAACTATGGAATGTTTATTCGCGCCTGGTGTTATATTCGCGCACTTGGTGGAGAAGGTTTGCGTGCGGTCTCTGAGAATGCAATTCTCAACGCCAATTACATGCGTTCTCAATTGAAGGACGTTTTGTATATGCCAATCAATGCTCCTACGTTGCACGAGGTTGTCTTTAACGATCGTAATCAACGCGATTTAAATCTCGATACAACCAAAATGGCCAAACGTCTTATCGATTACGGCATGCATCCGATGACGGTGCATTTTCCTTTGTGTGTTAAGAACGCCATTATGATTGAGCCAACTGAAACGGAAAGCCGATCAGAGATGGACCGTTTTGTGAGCGCACTTAAAGAAATCATCGAAACACCTGGTGTAGAACAAGCCCCTACACGAGTGTTCCGTGAACGTGTCGATGAAACTAAAGCGGCTCGAGAACTTCGTTTGACGTATAAGTTTAAAGACTAAAAAATCCCCACTGCGGTGGGGATTTTTTTTGCCCACTTCACCCTATTTTAATATGCCCGCCAACCCATTTTTCGAGATGGGGGTAAGGAAGTGCACCACTCTGGCGGGCCTTCTCTTTCTCATTTTCAAAGACAATGAGCGTCGGAATGCTTCGAATTCCAAATCGACTTCCTGCATCCTGATTCGACTCAGTGTCACATTTTAGAAACAGAGCTTTTCCTTTGTATGCAGCCGCAAATTGCTTAAATGTAGGTGCAAAGCCCAAGCATGGGCCGCACCATGGAGCCCAAAAATCAACAATCACTGGAATGGGTGAATTAAGGATTGCTTTGGCAAGAACTGTTCCATTGACTTCATGCACGGAGTCGTTGTGGTTGAGTGAGTGAGAACATTTTCCACACTTTGCTTTTCCTTGTTCCGCATTCACAGGCACCTTGTTCAACGCGCCGCATGAAGTGCAAGGGACTAAAACTGAATCGGCCATAGTGACAACGCTCCTCAATTTCCTGCTTATCCAATAAATTCTCTACCGTTCATGTATTTGCGCAGTGCCTGCGGGATGCGAATACGTCCGTCGGCAGTTTGGTGATTTTCCAAAAGAGGAATGAGGACTCTTGGAGTTGCAACTTCGGTGTTGTTTAGGGTGTAAACAAATTGATTTTTACCGCTGGTATCCTTGGTTCTAATCTTCAGCCTGCGCGCTTGGTAATCATTGAAGCTTGAGCAGCTATGAGTTTCGCCGTATGCACTGCGGCTTGGCATCCAGGTTTCAATGTCATGTTTTTTAACCTGCCCTTGTCCAAGATCACCTGTGCATACTTTCACAACGCGATAGGGCAATTCAAGTAATTTGAGAAGGTCTTCGGCATTGGTGAGCAGCTCCATATGCAGACGATCCGACTCTTCTTTGTCTGGTTTACACAATACAACCTGTTCTATCTTTTGAAACTGATGAACGCGGTAAAGCCCTTTGGTGTCTTTTCCGTGCGCTCCTGCTTCACGTCGAAAACAGCTCGAGTGTGCGCAGATTTTTACCGGAAGTTGAGTCGAGTCTAGAATTTCACCCGCATGGTAACTTGCCAAGCTGACTTCGGCCGTACCAACGAGCCACATGTCGTCTTTTTCAACGAAATAAGCTTGGTCGGCTCCGCCAGGAAGATATCCTGTGCCTTGCATGGCTGAAGATCTGACCAACACTGGAACGCTCATGAGCGTGAACCCACGCTGGGTGAGCAAATCAACGGCCAAATTGTGAACGGCGCGCTCCAGTTCAGCTCCTGCACCCACTAAAAAATAGCTTCGTGAACCGGCGATATTTGAGCCTCGATTGAAATCGATGAGTCCCAATTTCTGTCCAAGCTCAATGTGGTCGAGGGGTTTAAAATCGAAATTGGGCGGGTTGCCCTCTTTGCGCCATTCGACGTTGTCAGCGTCAGTGGCACCCACGGGTGTATCCTCGCTTGGCGGGTTTGGCACTGTGGATTGTATAGTCTCAAATTCAGACTCAATTTCACGGAGGCGGCCTTCAGCTTGAGTGAGTTTTTGCCCAACCTCTCTCATTGCATTTAAGAGCGTCTCGCGCTCCTCTGGTGCTTTCGCCTTCTTGACCGCATCGGAGCCTTCATTTCTCTGGCGTCTCAGATTTTCTGTTTCTTCGAGAGCCAAAAGGCGGGCGTCGAAAATGGCGGCAAATTTGTCGGAATCAAAAGGGATTCGTTTCAATTGAGCAGCATGATTAATAACGGAGAGATTGTCGCGAACATACTTTGGATCGAGCATGCGAGTCATTCCTTCGCGGTTTCTTTGGTATACCAAGGCGCATATTGTTTATCGCTGCACCATCCCTTGGCAAGCAGGACGCGCAATTTTTCCATCAACAAACGGTTGACCGAAGGCTCTTCCTGCTTACACTGTGCGGACTTTGTAGTTCAGGGATTCGCAGGAGGCAAAGCTATGGAATTCACCGCTCGATTGAACCGTGTTCTGATGTCATCTGAGTCAAGCTCAGGAGGTGAATCCGATACAAATTCAACAACCCCTTCCACACAGGAAGGGAGCTCCGGCGAATCGGTGCACGGGAATGCTGAAGTTTTGAGCGAATCTGCAGCCTCCGCTGAGATGATCACGAGCCTTCAATCGCAAGTGGCAGAGATTACTTCGAAATACTCAGAAGCGAACGATAAAATGTATCGTATCGCCGCAGATTTTGAGAACTCCCGAAAACGTTGGGAAAAGGAAAAGGGCGACCTGAAAAGCTATTGCATTTCGGAATTTGCCCGCGACCTCCTGCCCGTCATCGATTCTTTCGACAAGGCAATGACGGTCATTGAGCAGTTGACCCTGAACGTAGACACTGAAGAGGGCAAACAAGTTGCATCCATTGTCGAAGGTGTTCAGCTGGTCTCAAAAGTCATGGCTGACACTTTGAAGAAGCACGGTGTTGAGAAGCTGCCTGGTAAAGGAGAGCCTTTCAATCCGAACTTCCATAACGCCATTGCAAAGACTGTGGACGCGACTCTTCAGCAGGAAGTGGTCGTCGATGAATTTGTATCCGGATATCGCATTGGAGAGCGCATTTTACGCACAGCAATGGTGCGTGTCGCGAGTCCTGACTAATTTAAGTCTACGGGCCAATTTGCGTCTTAGGGCTCGCATTATCTTCCCGCTTTTGCTGACACTATTTTGCTCTTCAGCGGCACTTGCCGCAGCTGAGGCAGTGAATCAAGGTGAGCACCAATTTCAACTTCGCAACTTCGACGCCGCATTTGATAAGTTTAAAGAAGTTCAACTGGACCCCTACGCGGCGCCGTCTGACCTCTCTTTGGCGCGATGCCGTTTGGGCATTATCTACAGCATTCGTGACGATCAGAAACAAGCGCGCAGTCAGCTGGAGTTGTCGCTCTCATCGAATTCCCTCCCTCCCTCTGTCTCGCCTCTTTGTTTTTATGCATTGATTCAAATTTATGTCATGGATAAGTCCTATTCTGATGCGCGCGACCTCATCAAAAAATACCCGGATCCTGCTTTTCCAGCTCTCTACAAGGCAAGAGTGCATGCGCTCGGAACTGAAATTGGTCGACAGCTGAAAGATGCTCCCTTTGAGATAAATCAGCTAGAACGTCTTTCGCGCATTATGGAGATCGCTGGCATTGATAAAGTTGATCTAAAGATTCTTGGCGATTGGGCGCTGACAAAAACTGAAGTCAAGCAAAGACTCGGCGATTCTAGTAAACCTAAAAATGAAAAAATTCCCGTTGTACAGCAGACTCCATCGCCAGTAAATTCTGCGCAACCGCAAGTCATTCCAACTCCTTTACCTAGTCAGGCCACTGTCGGCGAGCAGGCTCCGACAGTAAATTCCTCAGTTCAGCCGGCGCCATCCACTCCTGAAAATCAACAAGATTTACTCTCAGCATTTCGTCATTTTAGATCTGGACATCTCCAAGGTGCGCTTGCTGATTTGCGGGAGGTCAGTGGTCCAGCGTTGCTCAAAATCAACCCCGAAATTCCTCTGGAGCTTATGAAGGAGCGCGCAGATTCGCTTCTCAAAGACGATCCGAGACAAATGCGAATTGGCTTGTTGCTTCCATTGGGAAGTGGCGTATTTGCACGTTTGCAGTTGAGGGCCATGAAGGGACTATCTGCATTCCTGAACTCTCGTGCAGCAAAAGATGTCGACTATCGGATGTTTGTCAAAGCTGTTGCAAATGATGCAGGTGCTGCTGAAGAGGCCGCAACAGAAATGATCCTCCGAGATAAGGTTCATGCAATTGTTGGTCCATTTTATGGTGGTCAAGTTGTGGGTGCGGCATCGGTCGCATCGTTCTACGGTGTGCCATTGTTTACTCTCGGACCAGTGACCCCCGCTCAAGAATACGATGCTTCCTTTGTCACTCGGATGGGAACACTTGCGCAATCACAGGCACGTGCGCAAGTCGCATATTTGAAGCAGAAAAATCGCAAGACTGTTGCCATCATGTCGCCCTCGGATGGCTATGGTGTGGAAATGGCAAAGGCCTTCGAATCAGCATGCAAGGATGAAGGAATCCAAATTCAGCGAGTTGAGTTTTTTGACGAGGCAACTGAGCTTTTTCAAGATCCAGTGAAGTCTCTTCTGGGTCCTCAGGAGGGTAAATACCGCGGTCCAGAATTCGCAAAACTCATGACCGATGCCCGCAAAAAAGCAGCACTAGAAAAGAGAAAATTCGACCCATCTGCGTTGAAAGCTCCTGCTCATGTGCCATTTGCAGCGCTCTTCGTACCAGACTCTCTCGACAGAGTTCGTTTAATTGCGAATACGTTTGCATTTTATGAAGCAAGAACGGTTCGATATCTTGGCGATAGAACTTGGCAGGAAGCTGGAGGTCGGCAGTCTATCGCTGATCAATTTTTGAACGGCGCAAGAGTGCCCGTGCAAAGTCCCGGTGCATTCTTCGGATTTTTGAGACGAGAATTGGCGGCTGGCGAGAGTGTTCTTGATATCGAAAGACAGGCATTTGATAGCTTACTTCTTGCCCGCACTGCTCAGTATAAAGCAGGTGGAAACAATCCAGCCAAACTTGCCAGCGTTTTGCAAAGTTCCCAATTCTCAGCTGATGGCGCAAGTAAATACGGCCCCGTCAACTCGAATGGTGAGCCTAACATCGAGTTTGAGATCTCGCAGTACTACAATGGAAATGTATTGAGTCCAAACACCTCGTCGGACAGCCTGCCTGATGACTCTGCCCTGATAGATTGATCCCGACTTTCCTGAGGTATGGGGAGGCTGGAGGGAATTGATTTGCGCCATTTCTCCCAATCGGAAATGAGCAGGTGACGGTAAGTTCCATTTCTGCCATCGGCTCCAGATCTGTTCATTGAAGGTAGAGAGGTGTCGATATCGCGTCCTGCGCTCTGTGCCATCAATTGAATTGATCGCCTTCTCAATTCTAGATTTGTTGTGATCGCAATTGTCTTTTGGGAAAATGTTCCCACATATTCTTTGTAAACGTTTTTCGGTCTGCGACCTATCTCGCCTCCACAGAATCCGCTCACAATCATCCGAGCATCTAAAGCACTGAGTTCGAGTTGCTCGGCTATCACCTTGCTTTCGATAACCTCCTGGGTACTTGGCATGGTGGGTGGATACTTGAGATGACGCCCTCCCCTTCCGCCACGTCCGCCCATCACAACGCTCTCAGTCGTTCTATTTGTGCTTCCAAGTTGAAAGATCCACACGGATCCGGCGTTTTGTCCTGCTTCACCTGGTGTGCCTGTTAAAAGTACCGCGTCGTGATCTGCTGTGAGAGGCTCATCACTTTTTTCGACTGGATATTTGATCATCTGCTGCAGAGCAACCACGCCTTCAATTTGAGGTTCTGAAAAATTGAGTTGTACAAACTCATCTGTGCCACAAAGATCTGAGCGAATTGTGTCCTTGTCCATAAAGAGTGCTCGTGAGCGGATAGTATCTTTCCACTGCTGATTCAAGAATGAGTCGTTCCAGGAATAGTTGTGCCCTACGACTTCGGTGTCCCATGCAAAAGTTGGCGGTTTTGGCGGTCTGCGTGTTGTTGTATCTTCGACTGCCACGCAAGGATGATCACTGAATTCGCAGGGCGCGCTTTTCCCATCTGGTCCGTCGTGTCCTTCACTCCTCAGAGTTGGTAAATCACTCCCGGTCGCAAATATAACTACGTCACCAGATGGGCCTGCACTGGAACTTGTTTCCACAAAGAGGTTCGCAAAGGAGTGACCCGCCAAGAATAGCTTATGGCCATGCGTTCGAATTATTAAAGGCTTCTCAGAAGCAAATGAGCTGAAACTCAAAGTAATATCGGTCTTTAGGATTAGTTCGTTCCTTCCCGAATTGAAAATT
Organism: uncultured Silvanigrella sp.; assembly: GCA_903933385.1. Classification (GTDB taxonomy): domain Bacteria; phylum Bdellovibrionota_B; class Oligoflexia; order Silvanigrellales; family Silvanigrellaceae; genus RFOM01. The sequence continues at coordinate 47,481 of CAIZJW010000020.1, forward strand.
CCAAACTCCGAAATTTTGTCAGACCCAGAAGAAGTGTTCAGCCAGTCGTTGAAGTTGTTTTTGTTTCCTTCTTCACTCAGTAAAATTGAGTCACCAACTTCCCAATCGGCGTTTGCCGAAGGATCGCTTGTGCTGACTGTTTCATCGTCGGGAGCATTCGTCCCATTTTTTCTCTCGTCTTCCTTCAAAACTGGCTCTCTTTTTTTATCTCTTAGGTCTGATTCAAGTTCTCTTTGGCTTGAATCGGTGTCGTCTTGCGGTTGTTCAATCAGATCAGCGCAACCGCATGCGATAAAAAAATAAAGAATGAAAAAAAGGCAAAATTTGAGCATTTTAGTTTCCTCCGCAGTTGGAGGCGTCATGCTCAAAAATTTAAAGATGGAAAAGTTCAAATCAGGATGACTGAAAATTTCAGGCGGGTTGTATTGTTTTCAGTCGTAACCAAGCATGCTCTTGCGTTGTTCGCCCCAGCGGATCGCGTCCCTGATTCCATCATCAATCGACTTCTCAGCGTGCCAACCCAACATGTGTCCAGCTCTTTCGCAACTCGCATAGGAGCCTGCATTGTCACCGGGACGTGGGGCTGCTTCTCCTTTGTTGAGTATTGATCCGGACACTCGCTCAAAGGAAGAGACGAGTTCCTTCACCGTGACACCCTGCCCTGTTCCTAAGTTGATCACCTCGTAAAAATCGTTTTGCTCGCGCCCTTGGAAAATTTCTATAAATTTCTCAAGGGCAGCGACGTGAGCTTTGGCTAGGTCCCACACGTGGATGTAGTCACGCAAACCACTTCCATCGCGGGTTGTCCAATTGACTCCGGTCACTTCAAACTTTGGAATTTTCCCACGTGCACAATCGACTAATTTACCAACAACATGTGATGGTTCTCGCACATGAATTCCGCTGCGTAGTTTTGGGTCTGCACCAATCGGGTTGAAGTAACGCAGCGCGATTCCTTGAAGGCCATAGGCTGAAGAGAAATCTTTGAGCACCATTTCCATCATGAATTTGGTGCGTGCATAGGGACTCTGTGGATTCAGCGGAGCCTGCTCAGTCACTTTGAAATTTTCAACAACGTCGTAAATTGAGGCAGACGAGCTGAAGACCACTCCTCGAACGTTTCGGTTGACGAGAGTTTTGAAAAACTCGACGGATTTCGACACGTTCTCTTTGTAGTACTCGTAAGGTTTTTCCATTGATTCAGGAACGACAATCAGGGCTGCACAATGAACAACGAGCTTAATATCGGAGTGGTCGTCTAGCAGACGTCCAACAAGCTCACTGTCGGCGATATCACCCTTGTAGAAAATGCGACCTTTGGTGAAGATCTCTTGTCCGGTGACAAGGGAGTCGAGAATCACTGGGGTATGTCCTGCGTCGAGCAACGCGGAACAAATTGTGCTTCCAATATAGCCCGCTCCGCCGGTGACTAAGACTTTCACGCTTCACTCCTCTGACGACCTATGTTACGCGACACCTTGTGGCCGTTGGCAACAGACCACAAAGGATAAACAAATGTTTCAAGACTACCTGTTCTACGGCACCGATGTCGAGACTCGTTACGCGTTTCGAATGATTCATCTTACATCCCTCGTGAGGCATGCCCAGTCACTCCATGGACTCGTTGGGGCACAGGCGGAACTTCTGGGTCACGGAATTCTCTCTGGAGTTTTGCTTGCCTCAATCCTCGAAGATGAGGAGAGAATTAATCTGCGGTTCCTCTCTGGCACCGACTGCACAATGGGTATTGAAACGACCAGGCATGCCGTGACTCGTGGATACTTAGAAGCAAACCCCGACTCCGAGCTCATGCAACAGTTGCTTGCCGGTAAGAATGCAGAGCTTCCTTGGGTGGTTCGTTCACTTCGCTCTAAATCGGGTACAAATCATCTTTTTGAAGGTATCTCTGGAACCGAGTCCGGCAGCCTTGAGACTGCCGTGAATGAGCATCTCCGGACCAGCTATCAGATGAACACTCAGGTACGGATTGACTGCTGGCATAGTCCAAAGGACGGTCAACTCTATGCTGCTGGTGTGATTTATCTCGAGCTTCCGAATTTAAAATCCGCAGTTTCGGACGAGCTTTGGAATCACGTCGGCACGCTTCCCAATTTGAGAGAGATTTTCGGCGAGGCCTCCCACGATCCCGACAAGCTCTCTTCTGCTCTGATTCCTCACCAGGTGCGCGCCATCAACAGCATCAACCCGAGCTGGGGCTGTTCATGTTCACCCGAGTCTGTGGAATCAATGCTTAAAAAACTGGGCCGAGCTGAATTAATGACCATGGTCAGCGAAGGGAATCCCGCAGAGATTCGCTGTCATTATTGCAACAAGTTTTTCAATGTTGAAGTGCAGCGGATGCAACAGTTAGCCGATGAGCTCGGTGGATCTGACGATGATTCTTCGTCAAGCACGCTGAACTAAGTTTCCGTTTGATTCAGTGTTATTCGCTTATGTTTATAAAAAAAGGGGAGCTTTAAGCTCCCCTTTTTTCAGTAGCGGTACATCTCTGGTTTGTAAGGTCCATCGACTGGAATATTGAGGTATTCAGATTGCTTCGAAGAGAGCGTGGTGAGGCTGACACCAAGCTTCGCGAGGTGGAGTCGGGCAACTTCTTCGTCGAGTTTCTTTGGCAAAGTATAAACACCGACAGGGTAGTTCTTTGAGTTTGTCCAAAGCTCGATTTGAGCGAGAACCTGATTTGTGAAGCTCGTGCTCATAACGAATGATGGATGTCCATTCGCGCAGCCCAAGTTTACCAAACGACCTTCGGCCAAAAGAATAATCTCATTGCCCGTTGAGAACTTGTATTTGTCCACTTGGGGTTTGACGTTGATGTGTTGAATTCCTGGGTAGGATTTCAATCCCGCAACATCAATTTCGACATCGAAGTGACCAATGTTGCAGACAATGGCCTGATCTTTCATTTTGGCCATGTGCTCTGCTTTGATGACGTCGCAGCATCCTGTGGCTGTAACGAAAACGTGACCTTCGGGGATCGCCTCCTCGAGAGTGCGCACTTCGTAGCCTTCCATGACGGCTTGCAAAGCATTGATTGGGTCGATTTCTGTGACGATCACGCGCGCTCCCATTCCGCGCATCGAACGTGCAGAGCCTTTGCCTACATCTCCAAATCCAGCAACAACAACTGTCTTGCCAGCAACCATAACGTCTGTTGCACGCTTGATACCATCAACAAGCGATTCACGGCAGCCATACAGGTTATCAAATTTGCTCTTAGTTACAGCATCATTGACGTTAATTGCGGGAACCTTGAGCTCTCCGCGCTTAAGCATTTGGTGGAGGTGATGGACTCCGGTGGTTGTTTCTTCCGAGATTCCTCTGATGTCTGCCAACATCGCGGGATATTTTTTGTGAATGTAGCCAGTGAGATCGCCGCCATCGTCGAGAATCATGTTGGGGCCTTTGCCGCCAGCGAATTTTACGCTTTGCTCAACGCACCACCAATATTCATCTTCCGTTTCGCCTTTCCATGCAAAAACGGGAATTCCAGCTTTTGCGATTGCAGCTGCGGCGGTATCTTGCGTGGAAAAAATGTTGCAGCTCGACCAACGAACTTCAGCGCCGAGTTCGAGGAGCGTTTCAATAAGAACAGCGGTTTGCACGGTCATGTGCAGGCATCCGGCAATACGAGCACCCTTAAGAGGCTTCGTTTTTCCATATCTTTCCCGAAGGATCATCAAACCGGGCATATCTTTTTCTGCGATTTCAATCTCACGACGCCCTTGGGTTGCGAGGGCTATGTCTTTAACTTTATAATCCACGGTTTGCTCCTTCAGACATTTACTTTCGTGCTAAATACCAACGAGACCGTAGCCCAAACTAAAGGTGGGCTCAAGTCATCGTTCTGTCTTGTAGTCACTTTAGAGTGCTTATTCCCACTCAATTGTAGCTGGTGGTTTAGAGGTTATGTCGTAAACCACCCTACTGATTCCCGCGACTTCATTGGTAATACGCCTCGATACAGTCGCGAGGAACTCGAAGGGCAATTTCGACCAATCGGCTGTCATTCCATCTCTTGATCCAACGCATCGAAGAGCTACAACGGAATCATAGCTCCGCCCATCGCCTTTGACGCCAACCGATTTAACAGGAAGTAACACAGCAAACGCTTGCCATACCGAGTCGTAAAGGCCGTCTCGACGAAGTTGGTCGATGAGAATTGCATCAACTTCTCGGAGGAGTGCGAGGCGATCTTTTGTGATTTCACCCAAGACTCGGAGCGCAAGGCCAGGCCCTGGGAATGGGTGGCGACTGATAAACTCTTCTGGAATACCGAGCTCACGGCCTAGAGAGCGGACCTCGTCTTTGAAAAGATGGCGGAGCGGCTCAACCAAGGACATGTTCATTTTCTCGGGCAATCCACCGACGTTATGGTGGCTCTTTATGACCTGTGCGTGAGCGGATGAATGCGAAGACTCGATAACGTCGCTTGCGATTGTTCCCTGCACCAGTGCCCTACAGCGTGCAAACCTTTTACTTTCCGATTCAAACACGTCAATAAAGGTTTTTCCGATAATTTTTCTCTTTTGTTCGGGATCTGTGACGCCCGTGAGGCGCTCGAGAAACAATTCGGAGGAGTTGATAGGATGCACATTGAGATTCAGTTTTTCTTTGTAAATTCTGAGGGTCGTCGCAAATTCATCTTTGCGTAGAAGGCCTGTATCCACAAATATACAATGGAGCCGAGAACCAATCTGTTCTGCGACCAATGTTGCAGCGACTGTTGAATCAACGCCACCACTCAGTGCGCAAATGACGTCGCAATCACCCTCAATCTTTGCGAGTTGTTGAGTGAGAAGAGTTTCTGCCTTGGGCTTGTA
>CAIZJW010000021.1 GCA_903933385.1 uncultured Silvanigrella sp.
CTTTCATGGATCTCTTTATGACAACCAACGGCAACAACCATGGTGGCTATTCGAACAAGACTTTCGATGACCTCATCATCAAGGCTCAACGTTCGGCAAGTATGGCTGAGCGCGTTAAGCTGTTCCAAGAAGCCGAGCGCCTTCTCGTGGTGACCGAATCCGCGATTGTGCCAATCATTCAACGCGGTCGCGCTTACCTCCTCGCTGAAGGACTCCAAGGGGTCCGACGCAATCAGGTTGGGCAAGATCCCGACTTGCGTTTTGCCTCATGGACTGGCGCATCCGCCAAAAAATGAAGAAAGCCCCGCAATGCGGGGCTTTTTTTATGGGCAGAAGAATCAAACCCATCCGGCAGGGCAAATTTTCAATTCGTCCTCCTCCAAGCTTCAAAGTAGGGGCAGGAGCAAGCTTCTTTAAAATCAATATAACCTCCTATTATTAATTGACTTTTCTAGTTGCAATCCAGCTTGACCATACCCTGAAGACGTGGCAAAAGTCCTTCTCTTTACCAAAGAACTCTTGGGGACTTTGGAACTCTGGTCAGACGCGGACATCCGCGTCTGACCAATTTGGTTCAGTTGAGGAAAACTGCGATGCGCCTGCTGCGCTTTATTTTACAACGACTTTTCCTTGCAGTGGTAACGCTGCTGACTCTTTTCACACTCACTTTCTTCCTCATGCGCGCAGTCCCTGGTGATCCGTTGATGCGTACGAAGGAGATTCCTGAAGAGACACGCAAAAACCTTGAAGAGCGCTACGGTCTGGATAAACCTCTCCACAAACAATACCTGCTGCAACTCGAGCGCGTTTTCATTCATGGCGATTTCGGAACCAGCTTCCGCACCGTGGGAAGAGAAGTGAACGACATTATTCGAGAGCAATTCCCTGTCAGCGCAGGAATTGGCATTGTCTCAGTGTTAATTGGTGTCACAATTGGAATTGCACTGGGAATTGTTGCAGCGCTCTATCGCAACGGCTTAATTGATCGCTTTGCGATGTTTTTCTGTGTGGCAGGAATTTCTCTGCCTTCATTTTTGTTTGCTTTCATTTTTCAATACGGTTTGGCTGTTTATCCGCTGACAGTTTTGAAATTCAACCCCGACAACTGGTTGCGTCCGGCCGGTTGGGGAGAAGCGCGCGACTACATCATGCCTTCAATCACGCTCTCACTCGGAATCATTGCATCAATCACACGTATGCTTAAAAGCCAGATGATTGAAGTTGGTTTTTCTGAGTATGTAAAAACAGCAAAGGCGAAAGGAGTTTCGCTGCCTCGGCTTGTGGTAATGCACCAAATCCGAAACGCAATTCTCCCCATTATCTCGATCATTTTTCCAATTCTGGTGTTCACGATGTCGGGCTCTCTGATTATCGAGGGAGTTTTCGGCATCCCCGGTCTCGGCCGAGCCTACATGACTTCCATTCAAAACTCCGACTACAACGTCATCATGGGACTCACAGTATTTTTTGGTGGATTCCTGATCGTCATGAATCTCATCACAGACATCCTCTACGGCGTGATCGATCCACGCATTCGTGTCGGCTGAAAAGGAACCACCATCATGACAACGCAAACTCAATCGCCCCACGAAACCACTGCCGACGATGTTCCAGGCTTCGATATGTTCAAACCCCAACCAGCAAAAAACTCGGCTGCCGAGCAACTCAGCCGTCCGGTTGTTGGATACTGGAAAGACGCCCTCATGCGTCTTGCAAAAAACCGTATCGCGGTTGTGGCACTCTCACTCATTGTGTCAGTTGCGCTGATAGGAATTATCGGACCATTCTTTTTCCCAACAACCAACGATGGAACGGCCTACGAAAACACCCAAAATCTAAATTTCATTAACCAGGGCCCAACACTGGGTGAAAAGGTTTTGGTCACTGAAGACTCTCCGATTTTCATGGACGATCTCATCAAAGAACCTTTCGATGTCTCTGCACCTCTCCTGAAAGGAGAAAGTCTGAGATCGCCCAGCGAACTCAAAGTGCGCGGCCTCGCCACAGTCAACGGCGTGAGTCTTGAATGGGAGCCCATTGTTGGCGTCTCGGGTTATCAAATTTATCGCACCGTTGTTGCCGGACAACCACTGGCTCTTTCTGACGTTGTCAAAGACGCCAGCGTCCGCGGATTACAGATCGGAACAGTGACAAACCCAGCTCAATACACTTTCACAGATGGCTCGGGTCTCAATCCGGCCGAAAAGTACATTTACTCAATAGCTGCTTTTGTGGTCGATCCTGCGACACAAGAGGAATTTGTTGCGACTGAGGCGGCAGCGATCGAGGTGTCTCTCACTCAAACGATTTCTCTCACAGATGCTCAAGCGCTCAAGCCAAATGTTCAAACCGGAGAAACCATCCGCAGTCACGCGCATCTTTTTGGAACTGATGCTCTCGGACGCGACATCCTTTCACGCATGGTTTCTGGAACTCGCATCGACTTCTTCCTCGCACTTCTTGTGCCCACAGTCTCGCTGCTCATTGGCCTTTGCTACGGAGCAATTTCGGGACTCATGGGCGGCAAGGTCGACATGATTCTCATGCGAATCGTTGAAATCTTAGACACTCTCCCTGAATTGCTTCTGCTCATTCTCATTCAAGTCGCACTCGGCAAGGGTGTAGGTAGTCTTGTGATCGCGCTTTGTGCTTTTTCATGGACAGGGTACGCAAGGGTGCTTCGTGGTGAGGTATTGCGCCTGCGCGAGATAGAATTTGTGCATGCAAGTCGTTTGCTCGGCGCACCTCTCATGTCCATTGTCTTCCGACACGTCGCACCGAACCTTCTTGGTGTTATCATTGTCATGTGGTCGGCCCAGATTCCCAGAATCATCACATCAGAGGCATTTCTCTCGCTCTTTGGCTTGGGAGTGGAAGCTCCCATGGCGACATGGGGTACGGTTCTTCAGGATGCCGCAGCTCACTTCCAACAATATCCCGCGCAGTTCTTCCTACCTGCCGGAATTCTCGCTGCAACTCTTCTTGCTTTCTACACATTGGGTGATGCGTTGCGTGACGCGTTCGATCCCAAGTTGCGGGGTCGGGACTAAGCCTTCATTTATCTGATGAAGGTCATCTCCCGCGCTGCATTTGACCAGGAGCCAAAATATGCAAACTACAGAAACTGAATCACCGATCAGCAATCAGAAAAAAACAATTGAAACATCTTTGAACCCTGCCTCAGGCGCCGTTCTCGATGTACAGCATTTGTCGGTTAATTTTCGGGTCTATGGCGGCCAGGTTTATGCGGTCCGAGATGTTTCTTTCAGTGTTCGGGCTGGAGAATGCTTGTGTATCGTGGGTGAATCGGGTTCCGGAAAGTCGGTGACGGTGCAATCGCTGATGGGGCTTTCGAGCGGAAAAATAACTTCAGGAAAGGCTCTTCTGAATGGGAAAGATCTGATTCCCATGACTCATGGCGAGCGTCGAAAACTTCTTGGCAAAGACATTGCAATGATCTTCCAAGATCCACTCGCAAGTCTCAATCCAACCATGACCATTGGCAACCAAATCGAAGAAGCTCTCAAATTGCACTCAACGCTCAACTCATCGCAACGCAAGTTGCGCGTTGTCGAGCTGCTTGAGCTGGTGCGCATTCCAGAGCCACGCAGACGAGTTGACCAATATCCACACGAATTATCTGGTGGTATGCGCCAGCGCGTCATGATCGCTATGGCTCTGTCTTGCAACCCCAAGGTTCTCATCGCCGATGAACCTACAACGGCTCTCGATGTCACGATTCAAGCGCAAATTCTAGCTCTCATTCAAGAGCTGGCTCGCAAGTTCAACATGGCAACCGTGTTGATCACCCATGACCTAGGGGTTGTTGCCCAAATGGCCGATCGGGTTGCGGTCATGTATGCGGGTAAAATTGTCGAGGAAGGAACCGTCGACGAGGTTTTCTATTCATCAAAACACCCTTACACAGTTGGGCTAAAGCGCGCGATGCCCAAAGACACGGGTTCTGTCAGCGAGCCTCTGCAACCCATTCCAGGAACGCCTCCCGACCTCTTTGCACCACCACCGGGTTGTGCTTTTGCGGCTCGTTGCCAGGCTGCGTTGGCAATCTGTCATCGCAAACAACCGCCAGAAATGAAATCTGGCAGCGCCCGCGCCTCGTGCTGGCTGCATCATGAGAATGCCGCCCAATACCGAGCACCAGCAGGCATCAGTGCTATCACGGGCTCTTCCCAGGAAGGACATTTGTCGTGAATCAAACACAACCTCTTATTGAAATTAAAAATCTCTGCAAATACTTCGACCTTGGGCGCGGCGCAAAACTACATGCTGTCGACGACGTGACTCTCACCATTTACAAGGGCGAAACTCTGGGGCTTGTGGGTGAGTCTGGTTGCGGCAAATCAACTTTAGGTCGCGTTCTTGTTCGCATGTACGACCAAACATCCGGAAGTTATCAATTTAATGGAGAACAGGTTCCTGCGCACTTGAGCTTTGCGCAACGAAAGAGTTTCTCCCGGCAAGCACAAATGATCTTTCAAGATCCTTATCAATCGCTTAATCCGCGCATGACTGTTGGCGACATCATATCTGAAGGTCCGGCCATTCACGGCGAGTGGCAAGGTAACAATCGCAAAGAGGAGATCATGCGGTGGCTCAACCGTGTTGGTCTGGTGCCAGAGCATGCGATGCGATTCCCACACGAATTCTCTGGTGGTCAGCGACAGCGCATTGGAATTGCGCGCTCATTGGCGCTCAATCCAAGGTTTGTTGTTTGCGACGAACCGATTTCAGCTCTCGACGTCTCAGTGCAGGCTCAAGTTGTAACCTTGCTGCAAGATTTGCAGCGCGAGTTAGGCCTGACCTATTTGTTCATCGCACATAGCTTGAGCATGGTTCGTTATATTTCAACACGCATGGCCGTTATGTACCTTGGGAAAATGGTTGAAATTGGGCCGAGTGAGGAGCTTTACAGCTCGCCGCTGCACCCCTATTCCGAGGCATTGATTGCCGCAAACCCCTTCCCTGACCCCAAACTTGAGCGCAACCGTGAGCACAAACTGCTTGGTGGCGAAATCACAAGCCCTGTGAATCCCAAACCGGGATGTCGCTTTGCAAACCGCTGTCCAATTGCAACCGACAAATGCCGTATCGAAACTCCAGTTCTCAAGGAATCAAAACCCGGCAGATTTGTTGCCTGCCATTATCGTTGATGGTTCAAGCATGCCGCCTGTTGCTCCTTCCTTTGTGCCTAGACTTAAAAAAGGCCAGAGGAGGGAGCCCAGACCATGGCAGCACATGTTCGTGACCACAGAATTTCAGCAAATGCTTCACGCACATTGCCGAAGCTCCCCTCGCAAACAAAAAATTCTGCATGGATTATTCCCGCCGTCTTTTTGCTCTCCTCATGTGGAGTTCTCGATGCCTACAAAGACAAAGAGAAACGGTGTAAACTCAATTGCAAGAGCGATGACAGCTCCGGGAACGCCAACGACGAGCCATTCAATTTTGATTTAAATTTTTGGAATCAATCAACTCCGCGCTCAAAGCTCGATCCGACCACTGAGGTCGCGGCAATTTTGCGCAGCAATCCATTTAAATTGATTGCCAATGCATTGAAAACGGTAAGTGACGACATTAACGATGCAAAGCAAACAGCATCTGCAACACCTACCAGCCCCCAAGGACAATGTCTTAAGGAAATATTCAGCGCAGCGCTCGCGAAAAACAATGAACGCACATCAGCGACGCTTGACTATGGTAAATGTGTGGATCTTATTAAATTGCAAGAACGGTTAAACGCTAACAGAAACACAGACCGCGACGGTAAAATGAAAGTTCTTGAGATTGGCTCAGCTTTGCAACTTCAATCTTCAGGAAGTTTACAGCTTGTGTCTGGTGGCGACGCATTGCAGGATGCAGGAAACGGTTTCGAGCTGCCAAACGTTTTTCCTTTTAAAACTATTCGCAGTAGCGATCTTCTCGACCCAAATGCTGTGAAAAACTTTTCTCTGCATCTCATGCGTGGAAGTGTGCAAGGTGTTGCACTGGAACGCACAAGCGCGGCCACAGTGCTTAAAAAATCCTGGGGAGTCCTCTATGCAGGACTCAATGACCTTGAACCCCTTCGATTCGAATGGAGTCCATCGATCGGACAATTGAAGATGACTGGGAGCGTTGCCACTCTCAGCGCATCATTCCAAAGGCCTACAACCCAAACCCAATGGGATTCATTCGGATACAGCCGAGAATTTATTTTTGCAGACTTCACAGTATCCAACACAGGCCTCGAACTGAGCCCCCAGCTTGGATGGACTGAGCAGGCCAACCTTTCGGGTAGCTACTTTTTGAGAATAAATGGCGATCTTGTGGGAACTGGAGGTTCAGGAAGTCAGTTGTTTCGCATGCAGGCTCTGGGACGCCCCTGCCAGCTCAACGTCGGTCTTGTGACCGGATTCCAAGGAGACGTGCCAGTGGAACAATCGTTGGGGCAAATTTCTATTTGCAGCACTGCACAATAAATGTGCTCCTTGAACTGAGAAACTCGTCAAAAACAATCAACAAAAGCCACCCGCAGGCGGCTTGAATGTTTTACAGAGTCTGTGCTAGTCTCCGCTGATTATTCGAGTTTTCCTGAAAAATTCGTAAGTTGACCACGGCACCCCGGGGGAATCACCTTGAACCCAAATTATGAAATCCTTGAGCAAATCTATCGTCTTGACATTGATGCTGGTGCAGCCACCATGGACTGGCGCAATGCTCAGAAGGAACTGAACGAGCTCGCAAAGCGCACAAAAGCAAGCGAAGACCTCATCAACAAAACCAAAACCGACATGGCCTTCCTAGAAGGCGAATTGCGTCGTCAATACAAGCGTGCTGATGAACTTGACGAACGTAAAAACGAACGTTCCGCAAAACTCTTCAGCGCCCGTAACGATGATGAACATCGCGCGCTGAAGCGTGAAGTCGACAATCTCGATCGTGACCTACGCGACTCATCGCGCCGCACTGAAGAAACAGAGGCTCGCATCGAGCAACTCAAGGCTATTCTCATCAAAGCAGAAAATGATCTCAAAGATTCACTTTCCGCGACTGCAGATGAACGCCAGAAAGCTCATGATGCCGAGGCTCGCTCTTCAGGCCGACTCAGCGAAATTGGTGGTGTTCGTGAAACTTATTTAGCGCGCGTTGATGACCGTATCAGCCAGCACTACCTGCGTATTTCCAAACTGACGCGCAATCCAAACGGTCCCGTGACACGCGTTGTCTCAGGTGCGTGCGGGAACTGCCATTTGAGCTTGTCGCCGCAACTCCTGAACAATATGGCACGCGGCAAAGATATTGAGTTCTGCCCGAGCTGTAACCACATTCTGCTTCCGCACAATCAGGGCTAAGGCGAATTAAAGGTAAAAATGCGAGGTTTGCTGCTCCATACTGTATCGCAGTAGGAACTTGTCGAGCAGCCTCTGTGCCTGAGTTCCCATATTCACGAACCTGATTCCAACACCCTTCGGGGTGTGGCGCACAACTTGCCCCTGCACTCGCAGGGGTTTTCCTTCGACCGTAAAACTCATTTGCATAATAACGCCAATGCCAGGTGCTGAAAACTTTGAGTCGAGGGCAAGATGAATTCCCTCACTACTCACGTCGAGAGTCTGAGCTCTGAGAGAATCGCGTCCGTCACTGAGTTCAACCTCAAGCGTTTGATGCACACGTTCCGTGTCACGCGCTTTTTGTGAGGAAAGTTTTTTTATTTCCTTCAAGTAACGTGGACGCGGAGCAGGTTTCACGATGAAGGCACTTGCTCCGGCCGCGGTGGCAGACTTCTTCAAACCAATTTCGCCTGACACACTCGTGACAATAACCTTCACATCTGGGTTTCGTGAGCTCTTTTTCAGGATGGGAATCATATCAATCCCCTTCCGACGCGCAAAACCAGCATCCACTATAACAACATCAACCCACTCACGAATAATGTGATTTTCTGAATCAACCACGGAAGAAGCTGCAATGACGTTGAACCCCACGCTTGCAAAATAGCTTCGCTCGATATCCGCCGTCACACTGACATCTTCAATCAAAAGAAGAGTCACAGGGGAACTCTCGGGGCCAAGATGGTTGCCTTTGATTGATTCGGCTGCAGCCATGACGTAGATCCCTTTCAGGTGAAGACATCGCAGAACCTGCAACTGTCCATGTGGGGCAGTTCGGAGTCTTACTGCACAACTTTAGGGTGATTTTCCATGTGGCCACGTCTATCCCCCGAAGACCTCAAGCTTTTTGAACCGTTCAAGCCCTCGAAAGAAAATTCCAAACAACCGCTTCGTGCTATCTTTTTCGACATTGGAAGTGTGCTCATCGATCTCGACTGGGATAGTTTTTTTGCCCGCCAGCATGAAATGAACCCTGATGAGAGAAACTTCTCAGTGGAAGTGATGATGAGCCGCGTGCGCGAGAATCAGCTCATGGTAAAATGGTGCACCGGCCAGATCGGACCTTTTGCCTATGTTCAGGGGATGCTGGAAGCTGCCGGACACACTCGCGAAAAAGCACATAGCCTTGCCCTCGGAACTGAACGTTTGAGCAATGGAGTCTTTGCTCCGGCTCTTGTGAAGGAACTCAGCAGTTTGATTGTAGGTCCAGCGCGCCCACGGGTCGTAAGACTTATTCAAACCCTTCGTAAGCATGATTTCATCGTCGGTGCTCTCAGCAACGCAACTCCTTGGCATGAAAGCGACATCATGCGGACAACCTCTTTGCATGAGCTTTTTGATGTTGTTCTCTTCAGCCAAGACGTAGGAACCGAGAAACCCGACCACCGCATTTACGAATGTGCTTTGCAGGCAGCTCAGAAAATTCATTCGACGCGTTCCTCGCGGAGCGAATCGTTGCTTACACCTGCTCAATTGGCCTTTGTCGATGATACGCCAGCAAACATTCACGCAGCGCGATCTGTCGGTTGGCAATCGAGTTTGGTTTGTCTTTTGAAGGAGGAATATCTCCATGAAGCTCATGCGATGAGCGCAAACGAGCTTTCCCAGCTCTCAACCAACTCAAAAAATCTCGTGTTCGGCGAAGAAGCTGCCAAGCGAGTGGAAAAGCTTTTCGCACCTCTGATTGAAGCATCAGGACGCTAACATGAATATTGCTGCACAAAGCGGATCAACAACTCTCAAAAATCGCCGCATCGCATTCTTCGATTCCGGACAAGGTGGTCTCACTGTCTGGGAATCGGTGGTTGGTCGATACCCGCATCTGAACACCATCTATCTTGGCGACAATGCCCGCTATCCCTATGGCAACAAGGGCGCCGACACAGTGACTCGTTACGCAAGTGAAGCCATTTTGTTTCTCGCTGCACAAAAAGCGGAGCTTATCGTGGTTGCATGCGGAACTGCATCAAGCGTTGCCGTTGCGCGACTCAAGCAAGTTTTTCGCTTACCTGTTGTGGGAATCGTTGAAGGCTTTTGCTCAGAGGCAGCAACTCTTTCAATCAACAGCAGGCGCGTTGCGGTTCTCGGAACCCGATTCACGGTTGCGAGTGGTCGATTCGAAGCTGTTCTTAAGGAATCCGGTGTTGAAAATGTTTGGCAGCGCGCTTGCCCTCTTTTCGTTCCACTTGTCGAAGAAGGCGTTTCACGCGGTGAAATTGCTGAAGCCGCCTGTCGTATGTACCTTTCCGACATGCCCGATGATGTCGATGTTGTAATGCTCGCGTGTACCCACTTTCCGAGATTCGCTGGAGCAATTGCAAACACACTTGGAATGTTAAAAAATCGCTCCGTTGTGCTTCGCTCAGCAGAGGGCGAAATCACATTGTTCACTTCATCTTCAAGTTCACTCTCACCTATAGTTCTCCTCGACAGCTCATCGTCGGTACTCGCTTCGGTTGAGACATTCCTTGGCAACCATGCCAACTCAGATGAATTCCAAGGCAGCGAGTGTTCCTTGTTTTGCACTGATGCACCGGCAAGATTTGCCCAGGTCGCACAACTGTTTGCAAATAAAGAACTTCCCGAACCAAAACTCATTTCACTCGGCAGTCTGTAAAGTCGTCAACAACCACACACCCTCGTGCATTTTTTTCCGAATTTGCCGGTACGAAATTTCCGATTCACCCCAGGAAGAATTCGTATCACCTTTTTCCTAAAGAAAGAGGTGAGCAAAATAGCTCTGGCTCGTTTTGAAGGGTGGAGACATGAAGGCTAAGGCATATCTGATGGACTTTTGGAGCCAGATCCGTTCGGCATGGCAATCAGTCCGGATGCAAACCTCGGGGTTCACATCAATTGCAGTGGTTGCGGTACTAGCAAGTGTCATTGCAGGAATCGCGCTACAGATTCAAACAAGCCCAAGATCAAAACTAGAAAATCTCCAAAGCCATGGGCCAGCTCACTTAAGCCTCACCGATTGGACGGCCGAATTCTACACCTGTCCAAAAGATAGCCTTGAAGGACAGTGCAAACGAGTTCTTCAAAAAATGTCCAATGGAACCTACGCCGTTGCCTCGGAGCAGCTCCCACTGGGAAGTGGCCGCTATGTTGCCAATCAACAGTTCACGACTCGCCCAACTCACGTTAAATTAAGCCATAAGATCAGCGAACAAGACGCTCAAAACATCACAAAAAACTGGAGTCGTGAGAAGCCAGTGCTTGCTCTCTCAGGACAGCCTGTGTGTGAATCTGAAAAGTGTCAAAATGAGGATTTGGTTGTTCCCATGAACAAGCTCATCCTCGGAGAGAAAAGTTGGATCCAATTTGATTCTCAGATCTCTCCTAATGGTCAATTTGGTCCACAATCGATGCCGCCTGTCGTTGTCTCGCCAGGTAAGGCTCATCAAATTTTTGCACCGAAGAGCAATCATCAACGTGGTCTTTTCTTTGAATTCGGATTGGCTGTTTTGATGCCAATCCTTGCCATCGCAATCACCATTTGGGCTGGCAAACCTCGTTTGTACGTTGCCTTTAGCCACTTTCTTGCAGCAAAGTCTCTTTGGACACTCACGGCACTCGATACTCTCTCCCAACAGCCGATCATTTTTAGCAGACTTTCGCTGAAAGGGAGCTTCGCGCTTTCAGCATTCATGACAGGCTGGTTTTTTTCTTCAGCGATGAATTTTCTCTCTGTCGCTTGGTGCAACCAGAATTTGTCTCGAAGAATGACAACAACTTTGGGTTCCAGTGTTGCCATCATTGCCTTGCTCACAACTTACTTCTCACCAGCCGGAAGCACAGCTGCGGTTGTTACATTGCGCGTATTTGAACTCTCCACGTCGTTGACGAGCGCAATTCTTCTGGGTTTTGCCTACGCTTCCTTCAAGAAGCCATCTTGGAACAACCCTGTAGCCAACTACTTTCGCAACGCTTGGAAGCCCGAGGAAGCCACTCGATGGAATGAACAGGTCAAGGGATTATTCTTCAGCTTTGCTATTGGAGCCACACTGGGATTCTGGATTCTCATCCAAGCAAGGCAAAATTCATATGTGTTCAACTGGGGGGCGATTGCTCTGCCAGTTATGTTGACTTTCGTACTTCTTCATTCACGCCCTCAATTAACAGCTTCAGATCTTCAGCTTCAAAAAGACCTCGTTGGCCAGCAGGAAATCCTTGTCAAACTGCTTTCTCAACTGGGTACATTCAAGCATCGTGCACAAGCCATCAGCCTTGTTGTTAATTTCTGCAACCGTGAACTCCCAAAGCTTGGGTTCGAGCCGCCACAGTTTCTCGAAACCCAACCGGAGGAAAGCTCGGCATCGGAAGCTAAAAGTTTCGACGTGTCTGTTGCTATCCCCGTGCGAGGTCCACATCAAACCTTTGGTTGGATTGTTGCGAAGGCGAGAAAGAGAACAGAAAACACAGCAATGGGCGAGCGGATTATCGACGCCTTAAGTGCAGCACTGGCCCAACACCTCGACACACTTATTCGCAGTTCGCTGCTTGAAAGCGAAGCTAATTCTGCACAAAAATTCGTTCCCCGCGACCTCGTCAGATTTTTTGGAATTACAAATCTGAGTCAACTCGATGCAGGCCAAGAATTCAGCTTCAACGGCACCGTAGTCAGTGTTGTATTGCGTGCTCAAAACCAACGAAATCGTGACAACGACGCACTCCCCGAACGTGGAATCATCAACGAACTCACAGCACTTTTCAACAAGGGTGCACTCGACGTCGGCGGATATCTTGCGACACAAGAAGGTCTGAAATGGACACTTGTTTTCCGTGACACAACCAACTCTGCCCTGCGCTGGATTGAGAATACCCAAGTGGCAATGCGTAGCTGGAATCAACACCGACAGACCTTGGGAATGGGGATGCACGAGTGCAGCTTCGGTGCACAAATTTCAACCATCAATTTACGTTTCACAGAAAACGCAAACATGCTCCGACCATGGGTGCAGTGTGATCTCCTCGGTGTCTCAGCAACTCTCGCTGAGGTCGCTCAGGAATACAGCGCAATGGTATTGCTGAGTCAAGAATATATTGCTGCCCTTGGTTCAGGACGCGGAGCCGGATATCTTCCGGAAAGCGTGCGGCCCCTGGATCGTGTGTGGAATAAAAGCAAAACGAACACCATCGATGTTTACGAGTTCTTCGGTGGTGAGCCGGACATCCGCAGGGCTAGCAAACAAAAAACCGTCGAACTTTTCAGCCAAGGCGTTAAGCTTTACCTGGCAGGTCATTTCGATGGTGCAAGGTCAATCATGAAGCAGATTGTGGAAACTGATCCTAACGACAAGGCAGCTCAACGCTTGCTGGGCAACCTCGCGACCGGAGAAGACCTCAGAGCGGCGTAGCCAAAACATTTGTTGATTCGAAAATCTTGTCGGCATTGTCAGTGACAAAACCCTGATAGTAAGAACTCCACAAGCCATCGGCGGCAGTGTCTGTGTGTGGATGCCTGAATGCAAATTCAACAAATGCATATGGGAGCCGACGAGTTCCTTCTTGAAACAGCACGGGAACATGACAAGCCAGCGTCGCGCTTTGCTCCAATTGAACAAATTTAGAGCCTTTAATGATACTCCCACCGGCTTGGTTCATTGCAACAGCTAATTTATCCATCAAAAATTTATTGAAATCTGCCAAAGTTGAGAAGCGCTTCATCAAATGAACGCTCACAGTAAAATGATTCGGATTAGATCCGAAGATGAGTGTCCAAGCAGCATACTCGCTGTCTTGCAACAAGAGTTTGTAGTCGTCGAACGAAGGACGCTGCCAAGAGGGTCCATTGGCAAGATATGAAATCATCGAGGCCTTCAAATTTTCAAACGCCTCGAGTTCCAAATTGTCGCAATCATCCGAGAGAGGTGAGCACTTCAACTTTTCGAACAGCGTTTGCCATTCAGTGAGAGGAGAGGCTGCGGGCTGACGAGCGTACTTCTCTACACAGGCCTGAAATTTCGGAGTGAACTTTTCTAATTGAAGCTCGCTAATAAAGACCTTGGGAAGAACCAAGTGTGCGGGTGTCTTGGAATCGGCGGGCGGTTCCATCCAAAATGCAGAAAGGCATTTGTCTGGAAACTCATAGGAGTCTCGCCGTCGATACCCCAAAAGTGTAAATAACCCCTCAAGCACGTGTGCACCACAGTGTGCTCCTGGCAAGGTACGGAATGCGACATGATCTTCATGCCACACCTCACCCAAAGAGCGCAGAGCATCTTCAATGCGTGGAACATCGGCCACCCGCTCACGATACTTTTGCCAAAGTTCTCTCAAAACTCCATTTGCAAGTCGTCCGGCTAGGTCGGTTGTAAGCATTTTCTGGTACTCCACTGTTCTCCTATTAAAAACATGTCACGGAAATGAATGGCAAGTGCGTGTCGCCTTCGACGGTGGCATTGGGTTGTGACAAGGGGAGAACGGTGATACTCGGGCATCTGGGATGCCACCGGGGACACACAGGAAATGCAGCCAGATTTGCTTTCATTGCACCGAAACGAATATTATTATGAACACTCCCCTCAGGTTCGCCATCTTTTGGAAGGCCCTGTGTCCCCAACATTGGTCTCGAGCTACGCCTCCCGACAAACCCTCGAGGAATTCATCAGCTCGCTTGCAGATTCACTCAAGATCCCAGCTCATCTCGTGACCTTGTATCACGGAGCAGAGGATGCTTTGTTTAAAATGTTGAGCTGGGCTGCGAGCAAACAGATGAGAGTCCACACAACCAGCTGGGGCTGGGCCGAATACATGCGCATGATGCAAGGCCTCGAACTGGAAGTCATTCAAACCCCACTCGTTCGGCGCGACGACGCCTTTGCACACCCCACAATTGACTTCACGGCTGCACTTGCGCAAAGCAACTCGCCTGCTCTTGTTCTTCTTGCCTCTCCCAACAACCCCACCGGTCACACTGTGGATGACTCAGAAATTATCAGACTCGCGGAACTTTTTCCGCAGCATATGTTTTTGGTCGATCAGGTCTACACACCATTCACAACCTCAACCTTTGCCCCATTGAGCCACCACAACAACGTTATTACTCTCGGTAGTTTCAGCAAATTCTTCGGATTGCCCGGTTTGCGCTGCGGCTTTGCTGTTGGGAGAGTTCCTGCGGTCCAAAGTATGGCTCTCGGACCAGCGCCGTGGTCGCTTAGGTTGTGCTCTGCTGCGATGCAAGACCTGGAACACTACCAGCGTCACTGGGAACACATGCAGCAAACCGCTTCCAATCTGCAAAACTATGCCACGCCCTCCGGACGCTTTATCCAGACGGCTGCACCATTTGTGTTGTTCAGGTGTGATCCAAAAACAGACGAGCCAGCCATTGTGGCCGCTCAACTTGAGGCGCGAGTGAAAGGGAAAGTGCTGACTGCTCAGGGTGAACTCTACGTCAGGTGGTCACTCGGATCGCCGGAGGCTGAAGAGCGCATTCGAAAATGCATTCAGACTCTGGAAAAACAAGCGAATTACTGACGCAACAAATCGAGAGCCATTTTAGGCACTTGATTCGACTGAGCAAGAACGCTCGTGCCAGCTTGCATCAAAATGTTGTTACGTGTGAGCTCAGCCGATTCATCGGCGATGTCCACGTCCTTGATGCGACTGTTGGCCGCACTGAGGTTTTCGACACTGATGCCGATATTGTTGATTGTTGAAATCAATCGGTTCTGCATCGCACCCAAGTCACCGCGCAGAGACGAGATGTAGTCGAGTGCTCCATCTACCTGTGCCAGGCTGGCCTGAGCACCATTTTTATCAGCAATACTAAGGTCGGCAATTCCGATTTTGTCGGTGTTGGCATCCGCCTTCGAAGCATCATAACTGATTCGATCGACGCCTAAGATATTCTCACCACCGGTGTTGACCTGAATATCTAACGTACCACCGGTACCATCGAGTAGGTTGGTTCCGTTAAAATCTGTTCCATTGGCAATACGATCTACTTCCGACTTCAGAGCTTGATACTCGTTGTCGAGGTAAACACGTTCCTTCGGACCGATGGTGTCGGAAGCAGATTGAACACCAAGTTCGCGCATACGCACGAGAATGTTCTGAACTTCGTTCAAACCACCCTCGGCCACCTGAACAAGCGAGATGCCGTCGTTGGCATTTCGTTGTGCAACCTGCAAACCGCGAATCTTGGCGCGTAGCTTTTCACTTATCGCAAGACCAGCGGCATCATCACCGGCCTTATTGATACGATAACCGGAAGCCAAACGCTCCAAGCTCTGGTCGAGGAGCCTACGAGTGTTCCTCAGATGCCGTTGACCGGTCACTGAGGAGGTATTTGTCATTATCCGAAAGCCCATAGCCTTCTCCAGTTCTAAGCCCGTGCAAGCGCGGTACGAGCCAGTGCTGTTTTAAGGCTAACAAAACTTTTTTGAGCTTCCCAAATCAAACTGTCAAAGTTTTTGGCGGCAAACTTGAACCTAATGCTTGAAAACCTTATTTCATGCGCACTCGCCGACATGCTTGACAAAATCTGAGGGGAGTTGTTCCTTAATTAAACGAGGCCAACGGACAGAGCCGCCCCCTGGAAGCTAGGGGGCGACATCACGAAAAAAGGAATTTTCGTCATGAAACGTACCGACGAGAATCGCTATCCTCAGAGCGCGGAACTCTTCAAGTTTTGCAAGGAAGCGTTGAATATTAAGCACGCTTTCGAGGTCAAGGTGATAGACCAACACGTTGGTGCCATTCTTGGCTTTGACCCCGCCGATTGTAGCCACTGGAAAAAAGGCAAGAAGAACATCAAATCACTGGAAACAGTGAAAGCAATAGCTCAGAATCTTGATGCTGATGAGCGCGAGATACTCGACATCATTGCCGGCAGAACTGACATCGAAGAGGCCCTCAACGAATATAAAGGCTTTGGTCAATCGGTCCTGAATCTAAAACAACTCGATGATCTCAAGAGAGAGTATTTCCGAAATACATCTCGATTCCAGATAGCTTTGGGTGTTCAGTCGTTTGAAGAACTCGTCGACGTCAAACGCGAACTCACCGAAGCTCACGCAGAAGAACTTCTTCTCCGCGCGCGGGTTCATGCACTCCCCGTCATGATTCCCGAGGTTCTTGAGATTCTTGACGGAGCTGTTGTCGTTAAAACAGCCAACTCTGAACAAGCCCCGTCGGTCAAAGTCGAGTATTCGAGTGGACAAACAACCATCACGCATCGTGCGGGAACCATGAAGCCATTCCTGCGTTTCCTCATAGCTCGTGAAGTGGGTCGGCATATTTTCGTGGGAAGCCAGACACTTCCTGAACTGGCGCCCGTCATTGATGTGCGCCTCAATATTTTTGCAAGTGCCCTTCTCATGCCATCAGCTCTCGTGCAGGCTGCACTCCGCCACGCGGATCCCTCCTGCGATTTGGTCGACCAACTCTCGGCTCTGTTCTGGCTGCCTCGTTCCATTGTCTCCGCGCGCCTGCGCGATTTCATTGTCCGCCAAAATTGATGTATGAATGTCTCCGAACATCACCCAAGCCCTGCTGGCCTGGTGATTTAGGAGACTTCTCTCATGGAAACTGCCCTCATTTACACCGCACTCGGATTTGGCGCACTTGCCTCGCTCGTCTCACTCTTTCTCTTCGTGAGCCGCAGTCGTCTCCAGGAAACTCTCACTTCATTGCAAAACAAACTGACGCTTGAGCAATCACGCGTTGCTGAATTCAACTCAAAACCATCGGCACCCAAGCCCAAACCAGAATCAAAAACCAACTCTGAAAACAATAAACATTCCGCGGAACTTCTTGAATTGAGGAAGAGCAGCGCCCACCTCAAAGACGAAATCAAACAATTGAAGCAATCTTTACGCAACGCAGAGCAACACATTAAAGACTACGATGGACGCAGCGAAGGGAATCTCTTCAAACTGCGCGCCGAAAACGCAGCTCTTCTCGAGAGAATGAAAGACATTGAACAAAACTCTCAGGATAAAAAGCGAGCTGCTTTCCTCGAGCAAGAACTCTCTGAACTCCGCATTCGATTTAAAGAAGCCAACCAAGAGTCCAATGCTTCAACTGCGAAACTCAAAAGCGAGCGACAGGCAGCGGAGCGTCAAAAGCAACAACTTGAATCACTTCAAAGTGAAATACGACATCTTAAAGCTCGCCTTCCGGAGAGTGATTCGACGAAAACCCCTGCCCTTCCGGCTATCGATCCCAAACAACTTGAACGTTGGAAAGATCGGGCATTCACTGCTCGCCACATGTACAAAATGATGCGACAAATGCGAGAACTTTCTGATCTGAAACTCTCTACTTACCAAGAAGCCGTCATCGAAGTTTCTGCAACTTTTCTGGCACTCAAGGGAGTCTCAGCCCCGGAGTTGGCTCCTAATGAAAATAAGGCAGACCGCCTGCTTGCTGAGGCTTGGGCACTGATTCACCCCGACACCACCGACACTGCTCAAACCAGTCCCACCGACACCTCTACCAACGCCTGAGGTAATTTTTTCCCACAACTTCATCCCTCAACGACCGATACCCACGGTGTCGAAGAAATCTCGCCTGCAGGCACTGCGGAGAAGGCGAGCAACGAGAGGGATTTTGTGCGAAACATGCTTTGGGTCATGACGAGTTTAATTGTCATACCCCAACAAATTTCAGCCAATAACTCAGGCAACACCAATCTGGTTGTTGAAGACACTGTGGCTTCAACAACACCACCTCCCTCACGCTGGGAACGTGATCTTTTTCTAGAACCCAAGACAATTCGCCCGAGCCAGAAAACACTGAAGGCACGAATTGAAGCAGAGAAGAAAAAGCCAGAAATTTCGGAGCCTATTGTACTTCGGCTCAAAACTACGGAACTCAGACCACTTCTTGCACAACTCGCTACCGACTCTGCGTTTAAAAAAATCAGCCGGTCGGTGAGAGCCAACTTTCAACTCATGCGAAATCTTGAAACGAGAATTGAGAAAAAAGCCTCAGATGCGGTTGAAATTAAAGATCAGCGCCCAACAGTGGCACTCTTGACTCTCAGTCATCAAGACTTGAGCTGGATCGATCTTGAAAAACTCTCACAGGCACTTGCTTATCCGAGTCTCGATCCATTTATTCCAGTCGATGAAATTCGCTCGCTCAAATCCAGCGATGCTATCGTAAACCAGCGCTGGAAATCGCACTTTGGCGCGAGATTTAATGAAATCCGTGGCCGCGCCGAAAGCTGGATTGAGAACAATCCGGCAGCACTTCAAATGCCATTTAGCGCGCTTTTGCCGGACCACATGCGCACCTTGCTTGGACGTTATTCACCGTTTCGCGGACGAAATTGTTTTGCCACTGCGCTTCAATTCGCCGACTCCAACATCATCCAAACAAAGAACATCAACATGGTTCGGGAGGCTGGTCATAGCCTTGCGCTCATCAACCATGACGAATTCAGTCACGCTCTTTGGCTCGGATACGACGAATTGTCGCTACAACAATCGACTCTGGGCCTGGAATTTGGGGATGTCGTCGCAATCATTGATGCCAAAGACGCAGGAGCATATACCTCATTCAAGCATGCTGTTGTCCACATCGCTGGCGACATTTATCTACACAAGCCAAGCAAATCAGCCAGTTCACCCATTGAGTTCGTTCGTTGGAAGGAACTCGTTCAAACATGGACCCCGCTTTTAAAGCAATTTGACGTCCGTTTCTTCAGAAGACGTCCGGCATCCCGGCTGAACGAACAAAGTCCAGCACTTGCCATTGAAAAGATCAGGTGGAATCGCTAGAGCATGCCTTGCCCAAACAAGGAACCCGTATGAGCACGTTTAAAAATGGTCCCCGTCGTCCATCCTCAAGCAGTCGTAGTGCGGATCGTCCAACGACGCGCAGTATACGCCCAGCCGCCGACAATCTCGGAGCACCTATCCCAAAAGGTCCTCGCTCCGGAAACACGCGACGCATGATGTTTAATGTTGATGGCCAGCCGCAAAAGGTTTTTCATGAGACTGTTTGCCGGGTTCTCGATCAATGCCAATCGTGCCCGATGCTCGACCTCGACTATCGCGATCAGCTGGTCATCAAAACCAACGATTTTCGCAAAAAACTGAGTGATTCTGGTCTCACTGGTAATCATGTCATTGCCGAATGTTCACCTTCACCAGACAGGCTCGGATATCGACACAGTGCCAAGCTCGTGGTGACCGACAAGTTCGCACATCCCGACAAGCGTTACATCAACATCGGCCTATACAAGCCCGGGACCCACTTTGTCATTGACGTAGGTGAATGTCCCATTCAACAAGACCGACTCAATAAAATTCTGAGCTGGCTGCGCACCGCAATTCGCGAACAAAATATTAGTGTCTTCGACGAGCGCAGTAAGCAAGGCCTTTTGCGCTACATCACTCTCAGAACAGCTTACAAAACAAAAGAAACACTTGTGACGCTCGTTGTAACAGCCGACGATAAACTCAAACTTCGGCCCTTTGCACGTCAGTTGAAAGAACGCTTTGGCTTCATTGCGGGCGTTCTTATGCATGTGAACGACTCCTCTGGAAATGCAATCTTTCAAAACAGCAATGATGTGGAAAGCAACGATGTCGCAGTGAGCGGTCAAACAACTCTACTAGCCGGCGAAGATTGTCTGCGTGATTCTGTGGCCAATCTACAAATGCGAATTTCAGCCACAAGTTTTTTTCAAATCAACCCAGCAGTGGCAGAGAGAGCGTATTTTAGGATGATGGAATGGCTCTCGCCTCAACCAGGGGAAAATGCGCTCGACCTCTACTGTGGTGTGGGTTCTCTGGCCCTTCTCATGGCAAAGGCCGGATGCAAAGTCACAGCCATTGAGGAAACGCCATCGAGTATCGCAGACGCGCATGAAAATGCGCTCATAAATTCGCTTCAACATATTAAATTTCATGCTGGCCGAGCAGAAACAGTTCTGCCGCAACTCGAAAGCAACGGCACACTTAATAAAGTTGACGTGATGACAGTGAATCCTTCACGACGAGGTTGCCAGCCAGAAGTTCTCAAGGCTCTTGCTGCCCTCAAACCTCGCGCACTCGCTTACATGAGCTGCAACCCAGACACTCTCATCCGTGATTTGCGTCAATTGGAGCAGCTCGGCTACCAGGCGCGGGCCTTCGAACTTTATGATATGTTCCCTGGCAGTCGCCACTACGAGGTAGTGACACTTCTGACCCCGGTTTGAGGACATCAACATGCGTAAACAAACGTTGTTCCTCGCTGTTGCAGGAACAGCGCTTGGAGTGTTTGCATGGCAGCTCTCTCCCCTCCTCCAACTTGCTGTCTCACGCCTGACATCACCCGAACAAAACACAGCAACCACTGCTGGCTCGTCGCCACAAGAGTTCACTGAAGACACTCCCAAAAAAGAAAGTACGCCTCTTCCAACAACACCTGCGTTGTCAGAAAAAGTCGTGGCCAAAGAGAACGACTCAGCGGAAAAAAGCTTCGATGCCTATGCACATTTTCAAATGGGCAACTACGAGGGAGCGATCAATCAATTGCGAGCTGCAATGAAAGTAAGCCCTCAAAATGAACTTGTCCGCCGCAACTTAGGAACCGCTCTCCTTGCGTTAGGTTTTTTCAAATTACAAAAAAAAGAAGTTGCTGAGGCCGAAACTGCCTTCGATGAGTCAGCACGACTAGGCAACCAAGATGCCAGAAAGGCGCTCGCAGGACTCAAACTTCGCCAAGGTCAACTCGAACCCGCACGTGAGCTTCTCGAAGAACTCTCAAAAACGGGAAGTGATCCAGATAGTCTGCGTGTCCTCATTGACCTCGCTTTGAGCCAAGATGAGCTCGAGCGTGCCGATGACCTGCTCAATCGCATGACCGAAATGTTAGCCAAACCAGACGTTGCACAGAAGAGTTCGATCAGTGAACTGATGATTTTTGCCGATGCAAGAAAAAAACGTCTTGAGCAGAAACGAAATTTTTTGAAGGTGCAGGATGTCGTAACTCGACAAGGGATCGAGGTGAGCTATTCATCGGCAGAATTACGTCCCATGGCAGATGCGGTCGCACGTTCCATTGAGGATGTTCAAAATCGTCTTTCCCAAATGCTTGGCCCTTTGCCATCACATGCGCGGCTCCGTGCATGGCTGGTGCCAACCAACGACTTCAATAGAATTACCGGTGCCCCACCCTGGGCTGCTGCAGTGTTCGACGGCTACATTCGCATTCCAGTGGGACGCACAGTCAGCGGCCGCCCGGTGGGATCGGAAATCCTTCAACGCCTCGCACAGCACGAAACGACACACGCATACATGTATGCGTTTTGCGGAGACGTTCTTCCCTCGTGGATCGGCGAAGGCCTTGCGCAAATTTACGAGGGCCGAAACATAAGCCAGAGCCAATCTGATCTCATGCGAACCATTGGTCGAAAAGCGATGCAAAACATTGAACCAGAAATTGAGCGCCCGTTTACAGAAGCACGCTCGGATCTCGTTGGACGTTTGTATGCGCGCTCTCATTTGTTGGTCAATGCTATGTCACGCGAGGGTGGTGGAGTGACAGCAACCTGGCAGCGCATCCTTTCTTCAGTATGTGTGCAACGACGCCCCTTGCCGGAGGTGTTGCAGGAGCAATTCACAGCTGGCAATGTCAATGATCTCTGGATGCGCTACTTTAATCCATCCGAACAGTAATTAAATCTAGGCTGCTTTCGAACTTGGTCTCTCATCGGAGAGGTCTTTCATGAGGCGTGCTGTACTTTCGAAAATCATTCTCTTCTGAATCTGCCTATCATTCCATGAAAATTTATCGACCCCAGGAGTCGCCGAAAGCACTCGAAGCTTAATCAAATCATCAATAATCGAATCATTGATAAGCTTAGCTAACTCTTTTTGAATTTGCTCGCAGAGCTCAGCTCGTGAATAAAACTGTTTCGCACCCGGTCTCCGAGACAAGCGCACCAAAGCGGAAAGAAGGTTGGAGTACTTAGTAGGAACGAATCCGGAGAAATCATTCTTTCCACAAATCATGATGAAATTCGCAAAATCCTCGAGAATGACTGCTTGGGGTGATAAAATAGATCGTCCCCATTTTTTGTCTTCTTGAATTTTTATAAGCGAACCTTTGACAAAACTTTCGAGCACGGCTTCGAAAAAATCTGATTGTTTGAGAAAAATGCCCTCGCATCTTTCAACAAAACCTTTCAAAGGAAATAACTCGAGTCCCTCATCTCTCACGAGTCCAACACGAATCGCGTATGCGAGGAAGCATGAAAACTGACTCGCCGATTGAAAGGTTGTGCCTATTTTCATTTGCAATCTGCGCTCATTGAGCTTCGCTTCAACCAACTGATCGTTTGCAGCTTTAAGACGCGCCACAGAATCCTTTAAGACAGCCTGAACCCAAATCGGCAAATTCTTGAACGAACCTTCGACTGTTTCAATATCAACGTGCACAACATTCACGGCAGAATGCGTCCGAGCTGAAGCAGTTCTGCGATCTCGAGAAAATAACGTCATAGTCCCAAGAACATCACCTGCCCCCATTGTGGCAAGACAAACCAAAATCCCATCTTTCTCACGAACAATGTCCACAGTGCCTTCGCGGATTATGAAAACGCCGTTGCAAGTGTCGCCTTCACGGAAAATAAAATCACCTGGTTTGAAAGACAACTGAATTGGCTTCATGAAACCTTATTCCAAATATCACCTTGCTGA
>CAIZJW010000022.1 GCA_903933385.1 uncultured Silvanigrella sp.
CGTTGACCTTGGTGCGCTGACAGGCTTTTTCTACATGTTCAACGAACGTGAAAAAGTTTACACCCTTTTTGAGAAACTCTGCGGAGCGCGTCTCACAGTATCATTGACGCGCATTGGCGGGCTTGGCTTTGATCTTCCAGCAGGTTGGATTGAAGAAGCCAAAGAAGTCATTGATCACATCGCTAAAACACATGAGGAAATGGATAAGCTCCTCACCACCAACCGCATTTTTGTGCAACGCACACGCGGTGCCGGTGCGATCGATCAAAAAACCGCGATCCAGTACGGATTTACAGGCCCATGTCTGCGTGCAACTGGCTACGAGTTCGATTTGCGCAAGCAAGAACCTTATTACTTTTATGATAAAGTTGAGTTCGACGTTCCAGTGGGAGTGAAGGGCGATACCTACGATCGCTATCTCGTGCGAATGGAAGAAGTTCGTCAGAGTATCCGCATTCTTCGTTGGTGTCTCAACAACATGCCAGAAGGTCCAATCGCAATAGACAACAAGGCAATTTCTTTGCCGAGCAAAAAAGAAGTCTATGGCAACATTGAAGGCCTCATGAACCATTTCATGCTCATCATAAATGGCGTGCAGCCTCCCAAGGGCGAAGTTTATCATGCAGTAGAGGCAGCCAATGGAGAGTTGGGCTTTTACGTTATCTCCGATGGGTCGGGCACGCCATATCGTGTCAAGTGTCGTCCGCCCTGCTTTGCGCTGATGAGTGGTTTCGCTCAGATGTGTTTGGGTGGTCGCTTGGCTGACGCAGTGGCCGCTCTCGGTTCAATCAACATCATTGCAGGAGAGCTCGACCGTTGAGGTCGACAATGGAGACGAAAGTTATGGCATCATTTTTCTCATCCGCATTGAATGAAAAAATTAAAAGCTTCATCGGTCGGTATGAAACGAAGAGATCGAGTATTCTTCCTGTTCTTCACGCAGTCCAAGACGAAAATGATTGGATCTCGCAGGAGGCAGTGCAGGCACTGGAAAGCGAGCACGGACTCAGCGTTGTTGATGTGAATGAAGTTTTGAGCTTTTACACGATGTATCGCAAAAATCCCCCCAAACCGTATCGTTTGGAAGTGTGTGGAAGCATCTCGTGTTGGTTGCATGGAGCCGACAAAACCATCGCAGCAGCTAAGGCTCACATTGCCGAGGGTGAAAAGAACGGCAATCCAGTTCCCTTTGAGTGCCATAAGGTCGAATGTCTTGGTGTCTGTGGATACGCTCCGGTGGCGCTTGTGAACAAAGATCGTCATCTCAACGTAACACCTGAACTCGCTATCAAACTGATCAGCGAATACAGCAAAAAAGAACTCCCCGCCGCCGCCAAGAAGTGTGCTTCCGATTTGGCAGCACGTTCTGCTCATCAGTGAAGAAGGGACACGTCCATGCCAGTAATGAATAGTCCTTACAACGGCCGTCAGCCAAACGAATTCAAGATTCTGACCGAGCTTGAAGGGGTCCCGAATAGCCGATCGCTTGAAGTTTATAAAAAGTATGGAGGCTATGCGGCACTCGAGAAAGTTCTCAAGGGTGGCATGAGTCCTGATGACGTCATCAATCTCGTTAAAGCATCGGGTTTGCGTGGCCGAGGCGGTGCTGGCTTTCCAACCGGAATGAAATGGGGCTTCGTTCCAAAAGCTCCAGGCGAAAAATACCTCATCACGAACTTTGATGAAGGTGAGCCTGGAACTTACAAAGATCGTTATATCGCGGAGCTGAACGCGCATATGCTGATTGAGGGCAAACTCATTGGGGCGTATGCCATTGGAGCCTCAAAGAGCTACATCTATCTCCGTGGCGAATTCTACGACGAAATTGCTTGGTGCGAGAAGGCTATCAAAGAGGCCTATGACGCTGGATACCTTGGCGACAACGTCATGGGCACTGGCTTCAAACATCACATGGATGTTTACATTGGCGCAGGAGCATATATTTGCGGAGAAGAGACTGGTCTTATCAGTTCTTTGGAAGGCAAAAAAGGTCAGCCGAAATTGAAGCCACCGTTCCCTGCTGTGAAGGGATACCTGAACAAGCCAACAATTGTGAACAATGTTGAAACCCTCGCTGCAGTACCCTGGATTATTCGTAATGGGCCTGAAGCTTATAAGAAGTTCGGAACTGAAAAATCTGCCGGAACCAAGTTGTTCAACATCAGCGGTCCTGTGGTGCGCCCCGGGTGCTACGAATTGCCTCTTGGATATCCGCTCAAGCGCTTCATTTATGAAGATTGCGGTGGCTTGATTGGTGGCAAGAAACTTAAGGCAGTGATTCCTGGAGGTGCTTCAGCTCCCGTTCTCACAGCAGACGAAATTGAAAATATCACAATGGATTATGAAGCATTTGCCTCTGCCGGTACAATGTTGGGATCGGGTGCGGTTATCGTGATTCCCGAAGACGTCAGCATGGTGCATGTGCTTGAGAACTTGATGCATTTCTTTAAAGACGAGTCGTGTGGGCAGTGTACGCCATGCCGCGAGGGGACAGGTTGGCTTTTGAAAATGTCGCGAGACATTGTGAATGGCGACGGCGTTCCTGGGGATGCGGAGAAAATTGCTGATGTGGCCGGAAAAATGATGGGTCGTACAATTTGTACTTTTTCGGATGCAGCTGCAGGTCCGGCCCGAAGCATTCCGCAAAAATTCGCGCACGAATTCGTTGAGTTCTACAAAACTAAGAAGAACGCTGTTCAGGCACACGGGTGAAACATGTCGAATCAGGTCACGTTGAGCATCAACAACCAGTCCATAACAGTTCCCGCGGGCAGCACAATTATGGAAGCTGCGCAGAAATTGGGAGTCACGGTTCCGCACTTTTGTTGGCACCCAGGCTTATCTATTGCCGGTGTTTGTCGCTTTTGCATGGTGAGAGTTGAAGGCATGCCAAAGTTGCAGATTGCCTGCAATACGCCTGCATCAGAGGGGATGAAAGTTGACACGGTTTCTGATGAAGTGAAGGATGCTCACAAATGGGCTCTTGAATTCCATCTCATCAATCACCCACTCGATTGTCCTATTTGCGATCAAGCCGGCGAATGCGAACTTCAAAATTATTATATGAAGGTCGGAAAGTATCAATCTCAGATGGAAGACGAGAAAGTCTTGAAGCCTAAGGCTCTCGACGTTGGAGATACTCTCGTTCTCGACACTGAGCGCTGTATCCTTTGCTCGCGCTGTGTCCGCTTTGAAGATGAAGTGACCAAAACAAGCACTCTTGGAATTTTCAATCGCGGCGATCAGGCGACCATTGGTACTTACAAAGATCGTAAAATTAAGCACAATTACAGCTATAATTTGGCAGATATTTGTCCGGTGGGCGCTTTTACCGCCAAAGACTTTCGTTTTAAATGCCGCGTTTGGTTTCTCAAAGAGAGCAAAACTGTTTGTCCGGGCTGCTCCACAGGCTGTAATGTTAATCTCTTCCAAAACAGCAATCAACGCGAGTATTACCGCTTGAAGCCGCGTCACAATGCGGACGTCAATGGCCACTGGATGTGTGACACTGGGCGTACGATGTATGAGCATCTCAACGCATCGGCGCGCCTTTCATCGCCGCTTCTCAATGGTGAATCTGTGTCGCATCAGGCTGCCTTGCAAGCTGTCACAGATGCTGTGAAGAGTATTTCGGCTGACAAGCTCGCTGTCGTATTCACCGCGCAATTCACGAGTGAAGAATATTCAGCAACACTCAAAACCCTCAAAGCGACGCTTAAGTCAGCACCCAAAGTTTTTGTCTGGCGCGATGAATCAGAAAAGATCGAAGATTTCGACGGAATTCTCTTCCGTGGCGATCGCAACCCAAATACTCGAGGCATGATGGATGTGCTGAAGGAAGAGGGTATAAATCCGGTGATGCTCAAAGGTGATTTTAGCGCCCTTGCGTCGTCAGGTGCGGAGCTAACGCTCATTTTCGGGCCCGAGATCGAGGTTGGTTATCCAAACCTTCAAAAAGCATTGGGTCGCTTCATTGAAATGAAGAAGACTGTTTACTTCGGAAACAGCCTCAGCGAAGCAGCCAAAAGAATGTGGATTCGCATACCCGTGAAGGTGTTTGCTGAAAAGAATGGTACATTTGTGAACTTCAATGGCGTGGCGCAGAAGCTCAAGGCGAATGCGCCTGTGTTCCCTGCAGTGAAGAGTGTTGACGAATACTTTGCAGAGCTGGGTAAAATTGCCCAGACTGCGATTTGAGCGAACGAGGTGAATGACGCATGGCTTATGTGAACGTCTCTCGGGATCCAGAGCGCAATCTCAAGAATGGATATCTTGCAACCTCGTTGGTAGGAATGGGAACCACGCTTGTAACGTTTGCAAAGCAGGTGTTTGGGCTTGAAGAGTCCAACACTGTGCAATGGCCCGAGGTTGAATTTCAGTACTCAGAGCGGTTTAAGGGAGCACACTTTTTAACGAAGCGGCCCGACGGTCGCGTTCGTTGTACCGCTTGTTTTCTTTGCGCAACGAATTGTCCTGCGCAGTGCATCACAATTGTTGCAGGCGAAAGTCCTGACAAAGGTGTCGAGAAATATCCAGTTCGCTTCGAAATCGATATTCTTCGCTGCGTGTTTTGTGGCTTTTGTGAGGAAGCTTGTCCGGTTGATGCTATTCGAATGGGTCCTGAATATTCTATGGCAGGGCTGGCAGAGCAAAAATGGGTTTATACCAAAGACTATTTGCTTGAGCGCGACGCGGTAAAACGTAAAGTTGGTGAAAAGCAAGTCTCGAAGAAAGACGAAAACACCAAGCATGACACCGTGGAAAGCTCATTACCTGGAATTCACACAGGTCATTCAGAGCACGGACATTGAATTTTTAAAAAATAAAAGAGCCGCGAACGAGATTAGCCTCTCGTTTGCGGCTCTTTTATTTTCTTGCTCAAAGAATCGTTGGAATAACGTAAACGAATACTATCGAAATCGTGTAAATCGTGAGTGCGGTAAAGAGTACGATACGCATGATTCGCTTCGAGCGCATGCATGCCAATGCAAGTGCAGGATCACTTGGGCAGCTTTGTGCCTCCGGACGAGAACGCGACCAAATCGCAGTAGCAATAAGCAGCCCAGCCACAACGAAAATAACTGATTTGTATTCGCTGAGAAGCGTGAGCTGAGGAAAGGCCGAAATCGCACCTGCAAGCGTTGCTCCGAATCCGAGTGCAACCAGTAGGGCGGGGATCACACAGCAGACAAGTGTTGCAGAGCTGCCCAAAAGTGCGATTCCTGCCCAGGCTTTACTCATGGTTTTTCCCTTTCAATTTTTACAACTGTGTAGCCTGCTTCCGTGATGAGCTTGGTGACGCTTGAGTCGTCGAACTGTTTTCCAGGGAGTGTCGAAAAAGAAACTATCTTTTTCTCAAGGTCGACGTTTATCTTTTCCAGGAGTCCAGTGTTTTCTAGTTTTTTAGTGATACCTTGCGCGCAAAAACCACACACCATTCCATTCACGCTGACCTTAACAAGATCAGCAAATGCAGCACTACTCAAAGCGATGCCTCCAAAAGATAATGCAAGGAAAATTGCAATACGCCTCAATGATTTCATAGTGTCGTTCTCCTCGACTGTTAAAAAAAGTGGAACATAAAGTTGAACATGAATTGGCCAGATAAACTGCTCCCTACCTCGAACAGTGCATTCCTATAAAAAAAGCGCATCAGCGGGGTGACATTGTGTTCGGTTTTTGAAAAATTTTCAGTTGAGTGCATTGTCCATTCAAGCATCCCCCACAGCGCTGGTTCATTCGCTGTCGCTTTGTAGGGAGCATAACCAACTCTGACCTTCGAATGATCTGAGCGAGAGTTGTCTTGTTTGAAGGTCTGCGAGTGGTGAACCCGACCATAAAACTCCCGATCTTCGCCGTCCCATTCTGCATTCCATTGATACAGCCATTCGGAAGATTTTTGCTGACTCGCTCGATGCGTGGGCGCAGTTTGATGTGATTCCGAGCTTGAGTTCCACTTTTTTCCGGCTGCCAAGCCGAGGTAAAAATTGCTCTGAAAATCCGGAAAATTTCCACGCCAGACAAGCACAGTGGCTTTCCCTAAAAGATTTGTCGATGATGCCATCCTTTCAGAGGTGATTCCGAGTCCATACCACCAGCGTGGCGAATGGATGACTTCAACCTCTGTCATTCCTCCCTGCTGGTGGCCCATCACGGCCGTTCCGCCATCAAAGACAACCGGATGGGCATTTGCAGCTTGTCCAATTGCAAATCCAAGTGCACAGGCTGTCAGCCGAGCCAGAATGTAAGTTAGAACTCTGCCGTTCAGGCCAGTGCTATTGTTTCGAAAAGAAGTCATCTGTCACATCCTCTGATATCCTTCGTATACGTTTACGAACGTCGCTGGAGTTTTGTGACAATCGTTCTAAATTATTGCTAAGTAATCAGATTGATTGAGTTTTATGAATAATGCTGCGAATGAGTCTGATGAGGAGTTGCTTGAGCGGTATGCTCAAGGCGATCCCTATGCTTTCGAAGAGTTTTTCCGGCGGCATCGCGGCCGTGTCTATCAGTATGCTTTACAGAAAGTGCTTCGTGCCGAACTCGCGGCGGAAATTTCTCAGGATGTTTTTTTGAAGCTTCATTCAAAAATTCATCATTACCGAACAAACTCGCGTGCGTTGCCTTGGTTCTTCTCCATTGTTCACAACACTTGCATTGACCACATTAGAAAGCGTGTGCCTGAGTCTAGCCTGCAATCTGAAGTGAATGCGGACGAAGTTTTCGAACTTGTATCTTCTGCGAGCTCACATGAGCTGGTGCGTGTGACCGTTCAAAAAGATGACTCTTCAGTTGAGAAAGAAAATCTTACAAAGGCGATTGAACGACTGCCACAGGAGCAACGTTCAGTTCTCGAGGGAAGAGTTATAGACGATAAAAGCTTCGCTGCACTTTCACTTGAAACCGGTAAAAGTGAAGTTGCCGTGCGGAAAATATACAGTCGAGCCGTGGGGAAAATTCGTTCGATGATTCTTGGTGATAAAGTGGAAGGAGGTGAAAAGTGAATATCGAAAAAGAAAAAAAGTTGAGTGAGGTTGAACAAGATATTTCTAATTCGATCACCACCTTTAGTCAGTTGTCAGACGAACTTCCCGATGTTGCTCAAAAGTCGATGATGGGTGTTGGACAGATCATTAAAGGGGAACTCAGCCGCTCTCGCAAGAGATTCTTCGCCTTGTATATTGTTTTATCGATTGTTGGATACATTTTTTCGTTGTCGTTGTGCTCGCAGAATTCTGTTGCTCTCACCAAATTTTCATTGGATACGGCCGCTATTCTGCATCAATTGCCGGATCCTTGGTGTCCTATGGTCTGCGGGTGGTTCTTTTCCTTATTGCCAGTTGGTTCTTTGTTCATTTTCCTCGATCGATTCCAGGTGCGCAGACTATTGCGCGAGCTCTGGTGGCTTCCTGCCGCAACAGCGCTAGTTTCTTGTCTGTTGATGGCCTTCCTTCCAAGTGCATTTCAGCATGAAGGAATGCACCAGTCTCACCAGGGTATTCGTCACACACAAGGTGATATTGTCTGGATGGTTTGGTGGACAATAGCGGCAGTTTCCGTGCCAGCTCTGGTGGCGCTTGTTGGGCGGTGGCGTCTTAGCGGAGGAGGTCGGAATTTATGATTCCCTCAGCAAAAGTGTCAACATTTTCTTCTCCATAAAGTGACGAGCATGATTCCAGATTTTTCTTTGCGTAAAAATCTTTGCTTAAGTGATATGCAGTATATTCATTCGCTAATGAAAATATTTTGATCTTTTTTTCAATACTAAAGCGATTAGTAATACGGTTTTTGAGTTGCTGTGCACCTGATGTTGTCCATTCACCAGGTAGAAATAAACTCAATTCTTCGTTGATCATCCAAGCAGAATAGGGAGCTCTGTTTGGAAGGTTCTCGAGAATGGGAAGTGACACGATGCCTTCTGCAAATTTGGCATCGCAACTTTCCCAGTTCATTCGCTTTGACGGCAGGGAGACGTAATTTGCCGAAGTTGAAACGGATCTTTCGGTTGAAGTGGATAGGGAGCCTGTGCTTTTCAATTGCTCTGCAACATTTCGCGCCCAAGATTCAATGTCGCCACCTTCTGTATTTGAATCCATATTTCCGATTTCAGTTTGGAGAAGGAATACGAAGTCAGAATTGTTTTTTTCTTTGATGTTTTTTTCAAGTGGTGCAACAAGATCTGCAGTGAGGACCAAATCGCGAGGTCCGTATTTTGTTGGATGAACCGCCATTTGCAAAAGTGCGAGTGGCGAGTCTCCGTTGGCCTTTCTGAACGCTAACAGTGAAATGTCATTGGTAGGCTCCATGCCTTCAAATCGACTTTTGACTAAGGTTGGGATTTTCGCAGTGGTTGTTTCTATTTTTGTTATGGGAGCCACGCTGGCCAGTGCACGTTGGAGAGTTAATTTCAGAGTGTTGAGATATGAGTTTGTGAGTCTCGCACTATACTGGTCGCAAACAAAAACTCCCCAGAGTGGATTTTCAGTCAAGCCTGCAGGACCTGAGTGCGTATGGCTTGCAACAACGATAGTACTATTTAAATCGGCCGTTCCTTTGCCTACAACTTCGTCTATTGTGCGATGAATCTTTGCGGTCAGATCGGCCGTGACAGCAACCACGTCAAGGGAAATTAAGAAAAGTCTTTTCTGGTGAGATAAATCTTTGCGCACATCAAAAACAGCCACTTTTATTTTTGGAGGATTGGCAACATTTTCATAGGGACGACAAAATGAAACGTTACCACCGGGTGCAAAAACCGGAGGCAGAAATCTCCTCGCCAATCCGCCAAAGCCTGCAAGTGCCGTTGGCGTTTCGGGCACAAACTCATTCGAAGCGGCACCGACTGCTTCAATGACTCCTGAAATCGATGAGCCCAGTGCAATATTTTTTTCTTCGACACTCACCGGTGGCGCAATCTCCTCAATGCGCGTTTTGATCTGGCAGGCTGTTTGGAGCAGGGTGCTGGCAGCGAAAAAGTAGAGGGTGTGTTTCATCTTGCTTCTCCGAGAGCCAGGCTCAATTCGACAGTCGGATGAATGAATGTTGTCGCAACCTGGTCGATGGCGACCGTCATTCTTCCTAACCCAGCCTGCGCTCTCCAGCGTTGGCCTTGCAATCGGGCTATGGCTTGCAGGCCGTTGAGGCTAGAATTGCGAGTGTCGCGCAATGCACCCAAGCTTCGCCACTGGGGA